>NZ_WHOR01000003.1:0-59633 GCF_013340925.1 Azospirillum formosense | reverse complement strand
CCACCCAACCCTCCCCCGCTCTCGGCGGACCAAAGGTCCGCCTGCCGCGTCAGCGCAAACCTCTGGTTTGCGCGAGAGCTTTCGCAGGGGAGTGCTTTTCTCCTCCCCCTGCGAAGCGGGGGAAGGTCGGGAGGGGGGCCCGCCGCGACCACGCCCCTTACGCCAAGTCCGGCTGGCTCCCCGGAAAGCGCGGGTCGCCGGGGTCCACGGGGCGGCCCGGCACCTTGCCGGGGATGATCCCCACCTGATCGGGCCGCTCGTCCTCGCGGCGTTCCTCGTCTTCTGGAACCGGGGCCGCCGGAACCGGCGGATTCTGTTCGGGTTTCCTCGGATCGCTCATGGTCACCTCCTGTCCCGAAATGAACACAGGGCAGCGGTTGCCGGTTTCATCCACCACCCCGCATAGTCCGCCCAACCTAGTCCTTTGTGCACGTTGGATGCGCCGCTTTGGCGCGTACCCGCCGCGCATCGATCAATGCTAGGCTCCGCGCACGCGAGAAGGAGGCAAAATCCCAATGTCAGCGCTCACCCGTTCGCCCGCCTGGGAAGCCCTGGCCCGTCATCGCCAGGACGTTTCGGCCCTCCACATGCGCGACCTGTTCGCCGCCGACGCCGACCGCTTCAACCGCTTCTCCCTGGAAGCCTGCGGCCTGCTGTTCGATTATTCGAAGAATCGCATCACCGAGGAAACTCGGACCCTGCTGCTCGACCTCGCCCGCCAGCAGGACGTGGAGGGCTGGCGTGACCGCATGTTCGCCGGGGAGCGGATCAACATCACCGAGGACCGCGCCGTCCTGCACACCGCGCTGCGCAACCGCTCCGACCGCCCGGTCATGGTGGACGGCCAGGACGTGATGCCGGAGGTGAACGACGTCCTGCACCGCATGGAGCGCTTCGTCCGGCAGGTCCGCGACGGCGCCTGGACCGGCTACACCGGCCACCCGATCACCGACATCGTCAACATCGGCATCGGCGGGTCCGACCTCGGCCCGGTGATGGTGACGGAGGCGCTGACCCCCTACCTGCACCCGCAGATCGGCGTGCATTTCGTCTCCAACGTGGACGGCACCCACATCAGCGAGACGCTGGAATGGCTGGACCCGGAGACGACCCTGTTCGTCATCGCGTCCAAGACCTTCACCACCCAGGAGACGCTGACCAACGCCCACACCGCGCGGCGCTGGTTCCTGGAGAGCGCCGGCGACCCCGCCCATGTCGCCAAGCATTTCGTCGCCGTCTCCACCAACGAGGCGGAGGTGCGCAAGTTCGGCATCGACCCGGCCAACATGTTCGGCTTCTGGGACTGGGTCGGCGGGCGCTATTCCCTGTGGTCGGCGATCGGGTTGTCCATCGCGCTCGGCATCGGCATGGACCGCTTCTATGAGTTGCTGGACGGCGCCCACGCCATGGACGAGCATTTCCGCACCGCACCGCTGGAGCGCAACATGCCGGTGCTGATGGCGATGCTGGGCGTCTGGTACGTCAATTTCTGGGGCGCCAAGTCCCACGCCGTGCTGCCCTACGACCAGTACATGCACCGCTTCCCCGCCTATCTCCAGCAGTTGGACATGGAGAGCAACGGCAAGACGGTGGACCGCCAGGGCGCGCGGGTGGACTACGCCACCGGCCCGGTGGTCTTCGGCGAACCGGGCACCAACGGCCAGCACGCCTTCTACCAGCTCATCCACCAGGGGACGGAGCTGGTCCCCGCCGATTTCCTGGCCCCGGCGGAAACCCACAACCCCATCGGCGATCATCACCGCATCCTGCTGTCGAACTTCTTCGCCCAGCCGGAAGCCCTGATGCGCGGCAAGACCGCCGACGAGGTGCGCGCCGAGATGGCCAAGTCCGGCAAGCCGGCCGAGGCCATCGAGCCGCTGGTCCCCCACCGCGTGTTCGAGGGCAACAAGCCGTCCAACAGCATCCTGTTCAAGAAGCTGGACCCGCGCACGCTGGGCGCCCTGATCGCGCTGTACGAGCACAAGGTGTTCGTCCAGGGCATCGTGTGGAGCATCAACAGCTTCGACCAGTGGGGCGTGGAGCTGGGCAAGCAGCTGGCCGGCAAGATCCTGCCCGAACTCCAGAACGGCCCGACCGCCGCGCTGGGGCACGACAGCTCGACCAACGGGCTGATCGGCTGGTACCGCAAGCACCGCTGAACGGCATCGCCCTTCCTTCTGGTTTTGTTGCTAAAGGGGAAAAACAACCATAAAGTCATCGCCGCGGGTCTTTCTAACCGTGGTGGATGCTCAAATGGATGTTTCATCCCCTTTGGCTGGCGCCCCAGCCGTTGCCGCTGCGAAAGCCACGTCGGTGAGCCAAGGCGCCGGAAGCGGATCCTCCGGAGCAGCAACGGCCGCTGCCGTCACGGGCGCCAAGGACACGCTGTCCCTGAGCCCCCTGGCGGCAAGCCTGAAGGGACCGTCGCTGGACCTGTTCAACAAGCTGAAGCAGAACGAGCGCACCCTGCTCAGCGGCCTCGTGGACAGCGGCAAGATCACTGGCGACGACGTGAACAACGCGCTGATGGGCAGCCTGAAAATGGCTCGGTCCACGGCCTTTATGAACGGAGGCCGGATGTTCGAATCCCAGAATCGCGGCCTCTTCGCCCGCGCCGCCACTGTCACCGCGGATGAGATGCTGAAGGCGACGGGCGACACGCTGGCCCGGCGCAAGGAACTGGTTGCGCAGCTGGGAGAATTGGACAAGAACGGCCAGGGCGGCTCCGCCGACTACAGCGAAATCCTGCGCGCCCTTTCCGGAGTGGAACCCGGCGCGGGCACCGACCAACCCAGCGCGGAACCCCACGGCAACAGCCGGGCGACCGCCCATTTACGACAGACCCGAATCATCTCGCCCTATATCATGAAATTGGGCGACCCTTTTTTCATCCGCAGCGGTGAAGAGGAAGCGGCACGCAACAAACTGAAGGAGGCCGGGGTCTCCCTGTCCAGCCTCACGGACGCCGCCCGCGGCATGGGCGAAGACGATGTGGCTGGCATAGTGCAGGAACAGGCGTCGCATTTGGCCGAGATCATGCGGCGGAACGGCGGTTGAGTCAGCGCAGCGGGGCGCTCCCGCAGGAAACCCTTGTGCGGCGCGGCGATCCGGCGTAGGGTGCAGGCCATGAACCCCGTGCGCCTCACCTCTCCCGCCCTTCTGGGGCGATTTTGGTACCGCTGGTACATTCCGGCGGCATAGGTATCGCACACCCACGATGCACCCGAAGCCGCCCGACCCGAGGCGGCTTTTGTGTTTTCAGCACGCGGTGCACGCAAAATCCCCCTGACGGTCACGGCGGCCTCCCTTACGAACCGGAGGTCCCATCATGTCCGATTTCGATTTCGACGTCGTCACCGGCCCGTCCCGCGCCAGCTGCCCCGCTGCTCCCGCCGAGCCGGAGACCCAGGAGGACGGCCACTCCGCCGACAAGACCGGCCCGGCGTGACCGCCCCGAACTGGAACCGCCCCGCCCTTCCCGCCTCGCCACGGCGATGGGGAAAAGCGGGGCGGTCCACAAGCAAGGACGGCCGCCGCTTATGGCAAGGTGACCGGCGCGCCATACCCGCGTCCAGCCCCTTCCACGTGCCACCGTCAGCCATCAGCAGCGCGGCGGGGATGACGACGCCGGTCGAACCGGTGGCCACCAGGACCTCGTACAGAAGGCAGCTCGGGGCACGCCGATGGCGATGCGGGGAATTTGGGCTGATCTTGCCGAGTAAAGAAGGACCGAACCGGACGCCTGTCATCCGGCCGGACAGTTACGCCGCATGGACAACCGCTCCCGCGCCCGGCATTATCAATCACCACCTCGGGATGCATCCCGAAGGCCGCGCCATCGAAAAGCGGGAGGAGCGCGCATGTCCATCATCGACGTCACCAGCGGCACGCCCGCCGCTTTCGGCTCGGGCGTCAAGTCGGGTCCGGCAAAGGCAACTGTTGCCGCCACGTTAGGCACCACCGCGCCAAACATCGGCCGCAACGGCACGGTGGATACGGTCAGCCTGTCCACCGATGCAGTCCGGGCCATGGAGGCTGGGACCATCTCCTTCACTGTCCCAAAGGCCGACGCCGCGGCAGTAAAAGACCCGGTGGCGGCGCGCATGGAGACCATGCTCGCCCGCCGCGACTATGACCTCAAGCAGGCCGACTACATGCGGGAGGCGATGGGCATGCTGCGCCAGACCCTCAACCTGCCCGAGGACCAGCCCATCTTCCTGGGTGGCGCGGCACATGGCCTGCTGGACAGGTTGGCGGCGAAGAACGGCCTCAGCAAACCCGAACTGCCGGACGCGCTGCGCGCCGCCGGGGCGAAGGACCCGTTCGCGGAGGACGCCGACGCCGAAACCGGCGTGATCGGCGTCGGGATGCCCAACAGCGGCAAGGAGTTGCAGGTCGTCTTCGACCGGCTTGGCCTCGCCGGCCGGTCCACCAAGACGGACGACCCGCTGCGCATGATCTCGCTGACGGACGGAAGCGACCGCAGCGGCGCGTTGCTCGGCGCCATCAAGGGAGGATCGCTGGGACGCCTCACCGACACCCGGCCGGACCAGGGCGCCAACCTGTGGGCGGTGACCGACGGGGATAGGGGGCCGAATGCCCGGATCCTCGCCTCCGTCCGCTCAGTCGGCATGGACGACGTCGCCACCGGCATGGCCACCAACCTGCTGAAAGGGCTGAAGGGGCTGTTCGACGGGACTTGAGGCCCACCGCATCCGTTCGCCGCGCATGCCCCGCTCGTGGTGGCATTCCCGGCGTGAGCCTACTATATTTGGGCCATGCCGATCCGCATGTTGCCCGACACGCTCGTCAACCGCATCGCCGCCGGCGAGGTGATCGAGCGGCCCGCCGCCGCCGTCAAGGAACTGGTGGAGAACGCCATCGATGCCGGGGCCACCCGCATCGACGTGGTGGTGCGCGACGGCGGCAAATCGCTCATCACCATCACCGACGACGGCTGCGGCATGGCGCCGGACGAGCTGGCGCTCGCCGTGGAGCGGCACGCCACCTCCAAACTGCCATCCGACGACCTGCTGGACATCCGCTCGCTGGGTTTCCGCGGGGAGGCGCTGCCCTCCATCGGGGCGGTCAGCCGCCTGACCCTGACCAGCCGCCCGCGCGGCGCCGACAGCGCCTGGGCGCTGACCGTGGACGCCGGCCTGAAGGGCGCGCCGCAGCCGGCCGCGCTGGCCCAGGGCACCCGCGTCGAGGTGCGCGACCTGTTCGCCGCCGTTCCCGCCCGGCTTAAGTTCCTGAAGGCCGCCCGGACCGAGTTCGATCACATCGGCGACTGCATCGAACGGCTCGCCATGGCCCACCCCGGCGTGGCCTTCACGCTGGACGGCGACAACCGCTCGACGCTGCGCCTGTCGGCGGCGCAGGGCGACCTGCTCGACGCCCGGCTGACCCGGCTGGGCGCCCTGATGGGCCGCGATTTCCAGGACAACGCCGTGCCGGTGCAGGCGGCGCGCGAGGGGGTGACGCTCGCCGGCTGGATCGGCCTGCCCACCCTGCACCGCCCTACGGCCCGCCACCAGCATCTGTTCGTCAACGGCCGCCCGGTGCGGGACAAGCTGATGGTCGGCGCGGTGCGGGCCGCCTACGCCGATTTCCTGCCGCGCGACCGCCACCCCATGCTGGCGCTGTTCCTCGACCTCGACCCGCAGGAGGTGGACGTGAACGTCCACCCCGCCAAGGCGGAGGTGCGCTTCCGCGACCAGGGGCTGGTGCGCGGGCTGATTGTCGGCGCGCTGAAGCACGCGCTGGCCGAGGCCGGACACCGCGCCTCGACCACCGTGGGGCTGGCGACGCTGGGCGCGCTGCGCCCGGAGAGCAGCGAAGTTGACGCGGACGGAACCATTCCGTCACCCTCTCCCTTGCCCCACCGCAGCCCGGGGCACCAGCCGGCGCAGTCCTGGGGCGGCGGCTACGGCTCCGTCGTGCCGCGCGGGCTGGCCGACCGGGCGACCGCCTTCCAGGCGCCCCATCAGGCACCGCTCCCCCCCTTGCAAGGCCGCCTCGCCGGCTGGCAGACCGCGCCCGCCGCGCGCCCGCCCGACTATTCGGCGCAGGCGGCAGCCGCTCCGCCGCTGGACAGCCACCCGCTGGGTGCGGCCCGCGCCCAGGTCCACAACACCTACATCGTCGCCCAGACCACCGAGGGCATCGTCATCGTCGACCAGCACGCCGCCCACGAGCGGCTGGTCTATGAGCGGATGAAGACCGCCCTTCTGGAGGGCGGCGTCAAGCGGCAGGCCCTCCTGATCCCGGAGCTGGTGGAGTTGGACGAGCCGTCCGCCAACCGCCTGCTGGGCCGCGCCGCGGAGTTGGCGGAACTAGGCCTGGCGGTGGAGGGCTTCGGTCCGGGCTGTGTCCTGGTGCGCGAAGTGCCGGCCCTGCTGGGGCAGAGCGACGTGAAGAGCCTCGTCCGCGACCTCGCCGAAGAGTTGGCGGAGTTGGGCGACGCCCTGTCCTTGAAGGAGCGGCTGGAGGACGTGTGCGGCACCATGGCCTGCCACGGCTCCGTCCGCGCCGGGCGCAGCTTGAGCGTGGAGGAGATGAACGCCCTGCTGCGCCAGATGGAAGCCACCCCCCACAGCGGCCAGTGCAACCACGGCCGCCCCACCTATGTGGAGCTGAAGCTGTCCGACATCGAGCGGCTGTTCGGGCGCCGGTGAGTGGCAGGCACGATTGATCGTCGCCTCGCTCAGCCCTGTCTCTTGCACCAGCCGCTCGCAGGTCCACCCGAGCTCCACCAGCATCCCGCGCCACCTGCCGCGTGCGGCACATCCGCACGTCCGGCTGATCCAGATGACACCGCCTTGTAGGCTTGTGCCTACATTACGAGTGGCGCACGCCGCCTTTATGTAGTATCGTAGCATCATCGTAGTGCATGGGGTGCATAGCATGGGCCGAATCATGTCCAGCAGAGAGTTCAATCAGAACCCAAGCGAAGCGAAGCGAGCAGCCGAGGATGGCCCGGTGATCGTCACCGATCGCGGCGAGCCGGCCTTCGTGCTTCTGCGTTACGACACCTATCAGCGCCTGTCGGGCGAACAGGGTGGCTCCATCGTCGAGCTGCTGCGCCAGGGCGACGCCGGGGCCGATTTCGACTTCGAGCCGCCGCGCATCGGCGACATCGCCCGACCGGCGGTGCTGGATTGATGTTCCTGCTCGACACCAATGCCATTTCCGAACTGCGGCGGCCGGCGCGGGCCAACCCCGGCCTTCTCGCCTGGGCGGGCGGCGTGCCGCCGGCCGACCTGTTCATCTCCGCCATCACCCTGTTCGAGATCGAGTTGGGCGCCGGGCAGGTCGGCCGCAGGGACGCCGCTCAAGGGGCGGTGCTGCGCAACTGGATCGACACCCAGGTGGTACCCGCCTTCAGGGGCCGTATCCTGCCGGTGAATGGTGAGGTGGCACAGCGCTGCGCGACGCTCCACGTTCCTGACCCTCGACCACAGGGCGACAGCCTGATCGCGGCCACCGCGCTGGTTCATCGCTTGACCGTGGTGACCCGCAACGTGCGTGATTTTGAGCCAATGGGTGTTCCGTTGCTCAATCCCTGGAGTACCAACTGACGCCCTTCCGCCTTTCCAGAAAACGCCCCTTAAGGCGTTGGCGCATAAAGCGAGGATCTGAGCCGGGCCGGTCTTGTTGTGGAAGTGCCGGAATTAGGTCAATCCTACTGTGGAAGCCGGGTCATGACCATTCAAGTCAACTCAGCCTTTTCAGCACGTTAATAGGATCAGTCTATCTGTGGCCTGGCATGAGTTGACCGGGCCCCATCGCTAGAAGGCCATTCCACACGCGCGGCGGCTCCTCTGCGCCACGGGGTGGATTCCAGGCACCGAGCGACGAGGTGTGGCGGGATCGGGACCGGCGGAACGGCTCCGACGGCGCGAGAGCGCGCGTCTCCCATCACTGTGGGTCGGCTGACGTCCATCCGCCGATATGCGCGTAAACGGAATCCCGCAGTTGCGCGATCTCACCGTTGAGCTTTGCCAAGGCGGCGGGTGACTCCCCGGAGGCGCGGAGCAAAGCATCGCCCAGGCAGCCGGCCTTGGAGCGCAGATCCGCTCCTTTCGCCGTCAGCGACACGATCACCTGCCTCTCGTTGGTCGGGTTGCGCGTGCGACGGATCAATTCCGCGGCCTCGAGGCGTTTGAGCAGAGGCGTCAGCGTGCTGGACTCAAGAGCAAGTTGCTGGGCGATGCCCCCCACCGTTTGCCCATCTTCCCGCCACAGGACGTTGAGGACGAGATACTGCGGATAGGTGAGACCAAGGGCGTCCAGCAGCGGCTTGTAGGCCCGCTGGATGGCGATGCCGGCCGAGTAGATCGCGAAGCAGAGCTGCTCCTCCAATGGCACCGGCGGGTTGTTCTCATCCGACATAGTTGGCTCCCTTCGCAGCGCATCTTCCGTCGACATATATCGCGATAAATTTCCCTGGACAAGAGGAGCCGCCGGCGATACACAAGGATATCGCGATAATAATTATCGCCAACTAATGGAGGCGAACATGAAAAGCACTCTTCAGGCCCTGATCCTGGCCGCGTCGGTCGTCACCCTGCCGCCGTCGGTTTTGCAGGCGCAGCCAACCAGCCATTCGGTCGATCAGGCGGCCGTTAAGAATGTCGTCCTTGTCCATGGCGCCTTTGCCGACGGATCGGGATGGCGGAAGGTCTATGAGGACCTGACCACCCGCGGATACCGGGTCACGATCGTCCAGAATCCGCTCACCTCTTTCGAAGACGATGTGGCGGCCACACAGCGCGCGCTCGACAGGCAGGATGGTCCCGCCGTTCTGGTCGGCCACAGCTGGGGCGGCACGGTCATCACCGAAGCCGGCGTCCATCCCAAGGTGCGCGGGCTGGTCTATGTGTCCGCCCTGTCGCCCGACGCCGGCGAGACCACGGCGCAGCAATATGACGGCTATACGACACCGCCCGAGTTCGTCATCGAGACGAGCGAGGACGGCTTCGGCTTCGTCAAGCCCGACAATTTCGCTGCCGGTTTTGCGGCGGACGCGACGAAGGCCGACGTCGATTTCCTGAAGGCGTCGCAGGTTCCGATCAATATGGCGAGCTTCGGCGTGAAGCTCCGGCATGCCGCCTGGCGGACCAAGCCCAGCTGGGCGGTAATCGCGACGCAGGACAAGGCGTTCGATCAGCGGATGCTCCAGGACATGGCGAAACGCATCGGCGCCAAGGTCACGAACGTCCCGGCCAGCCATGCCGTCTACTTCACGCAGCCGGAAATCGTCGCGACGGTGATCGACGAGGCGGCCCAACAGTCGGGCACGGTTTCGCCCTAGACGCCGGCTTCGTCGGATCACTCTCTTCGCTCACCCAAAGGTCCATGACATGAACCATCCCATCTCCGGCGGCTCCGAGGAGTTCGACCGACGCATCCGTGACAACCAGACGCAAAGACTCTCCAACCTCAAGCCTGCTTATGACTTCATCGTCTGCGGTGCCGGCGCGTCGGGATCCGTGATCGCGCGCCGCTTGGCTGACAATGCCGACTGCTCCGTGCTCCTCATCGAAGCGGGGGGCAGCGACGAGGATGAGGCGGTGCTGAATCCGGCATTGTGGCCCACGAATCTCGGCAGTCGACGCGACTGGGGCTTCCAGGCCGAACCGAACCCGCATCTGGACGGCCGCGCGCTTCCCATGTCCATGGGCAAGGGGCTCGGCGGCGGGTCGAGCATCAATGTCATGGTGTGGGCACGGGGCCATCGCGCCGACTGGGATTATTTTGCGGAACAATCCGGCGATGCCGGCTGGAGCCATGAGGCGGTTCTCGGCATCTACCGACGCATCGAAAACTGGCAGGGTGCGCCGGACCCGCATTACCGCGGCAGTTCCGGGCCGGTGTGGGTTCAGCCCGCACAGAACCCGAGCCCGATCGCCGACGCTCTGCTCAGCGCGGCCGGCTCCCTCGGCATCCCGCGCTACGACAGCCCCAATGGCAGGATGATGGAAACCGCGGGGGGCGTGGCCTATGCCGACACGCTCGTGCGGGACGGACGGCGCAACTCGCTCTACCGCGCCTACGTCCATCCTGTGGCCGACAGACCGAACCTCACGATCCTGACCGATGCGCTCGTGCGCCGCGTGCTCCTCGACGGGACGACGGCGACCGGCGTCGAGGTCGAGCGGGGCGGCGCGATTCTGTCGTTCACGGCAGGCTCGGAGGTCATCCTGTCCACCGGCGCCATCAACACGCCCAAGCTGCTCATGCTGTCCGGGATCGGCGACCGGAGCCAACTGGAACGGCACGGCATTCCGGTTGTACGTCACCTGCCCGGCGTCGGCAGCGGCCTGCAGGATCATGTGTCGTTCGGCTGCACCTGGGAGTATCGGCAGCCGATCGCTCCACGCGCCAGCGGCAGCGAGGCGACCCTCTACTGGAAAAGCCGTCACGAACTGGAGGCGCCGGACCTTCTGTTCTGCCAGGTCGAGTTCCCCGTTCCCAGCGAGCGCACGGCGGCGCGCGGCGTCCCCGATCACGGGTGGACGATGTTCGCAGGCCTGGCGCAGCCCCACAGCCGTGGCGAGGTGCGGCTGCAGTCGGCGGACCCGGCCGCGGCGCCCCTGGTCGATCCCAACATGCTGTCCGATCCGCGGGACCTGGAAACGGCACGGGCCTGCGTTCGGCTGTGCCGCGAGATCGGGAACGATGCGGCTTTCGCGCCCTATGTCCGGCGCGAGACCATCCCCGGGGTGGGAGCGGTGGTCGACGATCAGTTCCTCCGCGACGCGGCGGTAACCTATTGGCACCAATGCGGGACGGCTCGGATGGGCTTGGATGACCTGTCGGTCGTCGACGCGTCGCTGGCGGTTCACGGCATCGACCGGCTGCGCGTCGCGGACGGCTCGATCCTCCCGAGGGTGACGACGGGCAACACGCAAGCGCCGTGCGCGATCGTGGGCGAGCGAGCGGCTGACATCCTGCGACGGCGGCACAGCTTGTAGACGCCTTTCATCAAACCCCGGGCTGCGCTGGACAGCGCGCAGAATGCCGGTTCGGCGGCAGGCCAGGGCCGCCTTCGTCCGGCGCATGGGATGCGGCCTGCCGGTCTCCGGGGCGACACCGATCTCGCCGACCCACCGATCAACCAAAGCGGGCATGTTGGCGCATTCGCCGACTGAAGGCGGATACGGTTATCAAGAGCATCACGCTTTCCAGGATCCGAGCAGCACCTCCAGAAAGCGCGCCGCCATCGGTGAGAGGATGGCGCCGTGCCGTCGGACGACGCCGATCGTCCGGGAAATCCTCGGGTGGCTCAGCGGGATGGTCCGGATGATCGGGTGGCCGGAGGCGGGGGTGGCAAGCTTGGGCAGCACAGCGACGCCGAGACCCGCCTCCACGAGCCCGAGCGAACTGGCGAGATGCGTGATCTCGTAGGACCAGCTGAGCTTCAGGCCGT
This sequence comes from Azospirillum formosense, assembly GCF_013340925.1. Classification (GTDB taxonomy): domain Bacteria; phylum Pseudomonadota; class Alphaproteobacteria; order Azospirillales; family Azospirillaceae; genus Azospirillum; species Azospirillum formosense. The sequence goes on along the minus strand of NZ_WHOR01000003.1, from coordinate 48,199 downwards.
GCTGCGCCAGGGCGTTGTCGATCAGCGCCCGGTTGCCGCTGGTCCGGCCCACGGTGATGACCCGATGGGCGGTCAACTCCTCCCACGTGGCGGCTTCCTGGGAGGCCAGCGGATGATCGTGCCGGCAGGCGACGACGAACGGGTCCTCGGCCAGCGGCGTGAACTCGATGTCGGGGTGCGACGTGCCGATGAAGTTGATGCCGAAATCGGCCTCGCCGCGGGCCACCGCCTCCAGCCCCTCGTTGGCGCCGAGGTCGAGGATGCGGATGCGGATGCGCGGGAACGCGACGCTGAAGCGGCTGATCGCGTTCGGCAGGAAGTAGAACACCGCCGTCGGGACCGAGGCGATGGTGATCTGCCCGCCGCTCCGCGCCCCCAGGTCGCTGATCCCCAGCAGCGATGATTCGAACTCGTCCAGGAAGCGCCGGACCTTGGGGATGAAGTCGCGTCCGACCATGGTCAGGGCGACATGGCGGGTCGAGCGCTCGAACAGGGCGACGCCCAGCGTGTCCTCCAGCTTCTGGATGCGGCGGCTGAGCGCCGGCTGCGAAAGGTTCAGCAATTCAGCGGCGCGGTTGAAGCTGCCCAGTTCGGCCACGGCTACGAAGGCTTTCAGATCGACCAGTTCGAAATTCATGCCCGACTCCCCATGGCAGCGCTCATTGATGCGTGAAACGCAATAATATCCAGAATCATTGCATTTAACAAATACGGTTCGAGGTCGGAATATCGGTTCATCGGCTTTCTTCGCCGCGACGGCGAGACCAAGAGACAGCAAGCGCCATGAACCACCTGACCAGCCGCCAGATCGGCATTCCCTGCGTGATGATGCGCGGCGGGACCTCCCGCGGGCCCTTCTTCCTGGCCTCCGACCTGCCCGCCGCTCCGGCGGAGCGTGACGCCCTTCTGCTCTCCGTCATGGGGGCGGGGAACGACCTGGGGATCGACGGCATCGGCGGCGGCAATCCCTTGACCAGCAAGGTCGCAATCGTCGGTCCCGCCACGCTCGCCGGCGCGGATGTGGATTATCTGTTCGCCCAGGTTCGGGTGCAGGAGGGGATCGTCGACACCTCGCCCAACTGCGGCAACATGCTGGCCGCGGTCGCCCCCTTCGCCATCGAGGCCGGGCTGGTCCCAGCGACGGACGGCGTGACGGTGGTTCGCATCCACAACGTCAACACCGGCAAGCTGATCGAGGCGCGCGTCCAGACCCCGGACGCCCGCGTGACCTACGAGGGCGAGGCCGTCATCGACGGCGTGCCCGGCACCGCGGCGCCCATCCATCTCGCCTTCCTCGACGCGGCAGGCGCCAACACCGGCCGGCTGCTGCCCACCGGGGCGCCGCTCGACCGCATCGGCGGGGTCGATGGAATCGGCGGGATCGAGGTGTCCTGCATCGACGCCGCCATCCCGGTGATGCTGGTCCGCGCCGCCGACCTCGGCAAGACGGGGCACGAGCCGATGGACAGCTACCGGCTCGACCGGAGCTTCATGGCCCGGCTGGAGGCGTTGCGCGTTGAGGCCGGCCGCCGGATGGGCTTCGCCAACGCCGCCGGCATGGTGATCCCCAAGCCCGTCCTGCTGGCGCCGCCGACCCGCGGCGGCACGCTGGCCGTCCGCTATTTCATGCCGCACGACTGCCACCGGGCGATGGCCATCACCGGGGCCGTCGCCACCGCAACCGCCTGCACGATTCCGGGAACCGTGGCCTCCGCGCTGGCCGGACATTTGGCCCTGCCCGGCGACGTCACCTTCGAGCACCCGGCCGGCCGGCTGACCGTCCACCTCGATCCGGGAGCCGGTCGATCCGCCCCCACCGCCAGCATCCTGCGCACGTCACGACGCCTGTTCGAAGGAACCGTGTTCGCCCGGCCATTGGACCCGCCGCGGGCCGCCATGGCCGCCTGACCCACAACGCACCGAGGAGGAAACGCCATGCGCCTACAAACGGGAGAGCAAACCCCGGCGCCGACCACGCCCAAGGCCTTTTACAAAGCTCTCTATTTCCAGGTCGTCGTCGGCCTGACCCTGGGCATCCTGGCCGGTCATTTCTGGCCGGACCTCGGGGCCTCGCTGAAGCCGCTCGGCGACGGCTTCGTCAAGCTGGTCAAGATGATGATCGCGCCGGTCGTCTTCTGCACCATCGTCAGCGGCATCACCAGCCTCAACGACACCCGCGAGATCGGCAAGACGCTGGTCAAGTCGATGGCGCTGTTCTACGCGCTGACGGTTGCGGCGCTGCTCATCGGGCTGGCCGCGGTCATGATCATCGAGCCCGGCGTCGGCATGCACGTCTCGCCGTCGTCGCTCGACCCCGCGGTGGCGGCGCGCTACGCCAAGCAGGCGGCCCCGGTCGGCTTCACCGACTTCGTGCTGCACATCATCCCGCATTCCTTCTTCGGCGCCTTCGCCGAGGGCGAGGTGCTGCCGGTGCTGCTCATCTCCGTCCTGGTCGGCTTCGGGCTGACGCGGGTCGGCAAGGCCGGCGAACCGGTGGTCCAGGGCATCGAATCCTTCTCCCACGTGCTGTTTGCCGCCTTCGGCTTCATCATGAAGCTGGCCCCGATCGGCGCCTTCGGCGCGATGGCCTTCACCGTCGGCAAGTACGGCATCGACAGCATCGGTTCGCTCGGCCTGCTGATCCTCACCTTCTACGTCGCCTGCGGCGTTTTCCTGACGGTGGTCATCGGCACGCTGGCGCGGCTGCACGGCTTCAGCCTGTGGAAGGTGCTGCGCTACTTCCGCGAGGAACTGCTGATCGTGCTCGGCACCTCCTCCTCCGAACCGGTCCTGCCGCGCGTGCTGCAGAAGCTGGAGGCGCTGGGCTGCAAGAAGGGCGTCTCCGGCCTGGTGCTGCCCATGGGCTATTCCTTCAACCTGGACGGCACGGCGATCTACCTGACGCTGGCCTCCCTGTTCATCGCCCAGGCCTGCGACATCCACCTGTCGGGTGGCCAGATCTTCGCCATGCTCGGCGTCATGCTGCTGACCTCGAAGGGGGCGGCCGGCGTCACCGGCAGCGGCTTCGTCGCCCTGGTCGCCACGCTGACGGTGATGCCGGACCTTCCCGTGGCGGGCGTCGCCCTGCTCGTCGGCATCGACCGCTTCATGTCCGAGGCCCGCGCCCTGACCAGCATCATCAGCAACTGCGTCGCCAGCATCGTCGTCTCGATCTGGGAGGGCGCCTGCGACCGCGAGGTCCTGCAGCGGGAGCTGAACCAGAGCTACGCCAGCACCGAGCGGACCCTGGACGAGAAGGGCGACATCGCCGTCCTGCCGCTGACCGCCCCCGTCCAGCCGTCGCACTGATCCGGCGCAGGCCGCCCAACGCATCGAGGACGCCACCATGACCGCCTCCCCCATGACCGTTTCCGCCACAAGCGCGAAGGACTGGATCGGCCGGAGCGAGACCGTGTCCGACACCGTCACCCCGACCCCCTACGCCGCGCTGTCGGCCACGCTGGACCGGCCCGCCGAGCGCCCCGCCGCCGGCACCCCGCTCCCGCCGCTGTGGCACTGGCTGTACTTCCTGCCGCTGCACCGCCAGTCGGAGATCGGGCCGGACGGGCATGCCAAGCGCGGCGGCTTCCTGCCCCCGGTGCCGTTGCCCCGCCGGATGTGGGCCGGCAGCCAATTCGAGTTCCACAGCCCCCTGCGCGTCGGCGACGCCCTGACCCGGACCTCGACCATCCATGACGTGACCGAGAAATCCGGGCGCACCGGCCCGCTGGTCTTCGTCAAGGTCCGCCACGAGGTCCGCCGCGCCGGCGAGACCGCCGTCGCGCTGACCGAGTTCCACGACATCGTCTACCGCGAGGCGGCCAATCCGGACGATGCGCCGCCGGAACCGCAGCCGGCGCCGGCGGACGCGGCCTGGGAGACGCGCTGGGTTCCCGACGACGTGCTGCTGTTCCGCTACTCGGCGCTGACCTTCAACGGCCACCGCATCCACTACGACCGGCGCTACGTGACGGAGGTGGAGGGGTATCCGGGGCTGATCGTGCACGGCCCGCTGATCGCCACCCTGCTGCTCGACCTGCTGCGCCACCGGCTGCCGGAAGCCGAGGTCGCCTCCTTCCGCTTCAAGGCGGTGCGGCCGACCTTCGACATCAACCCCTTCTCGGTGTGCGGCAGGCCGCTGGCCGATGGCAAGACGGTCCACCTGTGGGCCAAGGACCATGAAGGCTGGCTGACCATGGACGCCACCGCGGTCCTGACGTGAGGACGCCCCCTATGAAACCGCTGTCTGGAATCACCGTCGTCACCCTGGAACACGCCATCGCCGCCCCCTTCGCGACGCGGCAGCTCGCCGACCTCGGCGCCCGCGTCATCAAGGTGGAGCGTCCCGGCGTCGGCGACTTCGCCCGCGGCTACGACGAGCGGGTGCGCGGCGTCGCCTCGCACTTCGTGTGGACCAACCGCTCGAAGGAAAGCCTGACGCTCGACGTCAAGCACCCGGAGGCGCAGGCGATCCTCAAGCGCCTGATCCGCGAGCAGGCCGACGTGGTGGTGCAGAACCTCGCGCCCGGCGCCGCGGCCCGCCTCGGCCTGTCCTACGAGGCGCTGTCCGCCGGGAAGCCGGGGATCATCGTCTGCGACATCTCCGGCTACGGCGACGACGGTCCCTACCGGGACAAGAAGGCCTACGACCTGCTGATCCAGGGCGAGTCCGGCTTCCTCTCGGTGACCGGCACGCCGGAGACGCCCGCCAAGGCCGGCCCGTCCATCGCCGACATCTCCGCCGGTATGTACGCCTATAGCAACATCCTGGCCGCGCTCCTGCAACGCCGGCAGACGGGGCGCGGCTGCCGCATCGACGTCTCCATGCTGGAATCGCTGGTGGAGTGGATGAGCTACCCGCTCTATTACGCCTTCGACGGCGCGCCGCCGCCGGCCCGCACCGGTGCCAGCCACGCCACCATCTACCCCTACGGCCCGTTTCCGGCCGGCGACGGCAAGACGGTGCTGCTCGGCCTGCAGAACGAGCGCGAATGGGCGGCCTTCTGCGAGACGGTGCTGCAACGCCCCGAGCTGGCGCGGGAGGAGCGCTTCTCCAGCAACTCCCGCCGCAACGCGGCGCGCGACGAGTTGCGCGGGATCATCGTGGCGGCCTTCGCCGGCCTGACCGCCGAGCAGGTGGTCGCCCGGCTGGAGCAGGCCGCCATCGCCAACGCCCAGGCCAACGCCATGCAGGACGTCTGGGACCACCCGCAACTGGCGGCCCGCGACCGATGGCGCACGGTGGAGACCCAGAACGGGCCGGTGCCGGCCCTGCTGCCGCCGGGCATGGCAAGCAACGGGGATGCGCGCATGGACCCGGTTCCGGCGCTCGGCCAGCACACCGACCGCATCCTTGCCGAGCTGGGCTACGCGCCCGGCGACATCGCACGGCTGCGCGACGCGAAGGCGGTCTGAGCCGCGCCGCGAACGGAACGACATTTTCTGGGAGGAGCAGCACCATGCCGTCCACGATCATCGACTCCGCCATCTTCGGCGACATCTTCAGCACCCCGGCCATGCGCGCCGTCTGGTCGGACGAGAACCGAACCCGCAAATACCTGGACATCGAGGCCGCACTCGCCCGCGTCCAGGGCCGCCTGGGCATCATCCCGCAGGAGGCCGCCGACGAGATCGTCGCCAACTGCTCCCTCGACAAGATCGACATGGCGACGCTGAAGGCGCAGACAGAGCGCATCGGCTACCCCGTGCTGGGCGTCGTCTCGCAGCTCAACGCGCTGTGCCGCGACCGGCTCGGCGAATATTGCCACTGGGGCGCCACCACGCAGGACATCACCGACACCGCCACGGTCCTGCAGATGCGCGAGGCGCTGGCCCTCGTGGACGAGGATCTCGCGGGCCTGTCGGCAGCCCTGGCGACCCTCGCCAAGCGCCACCGGGACACGCCGATGATCGGCCGCAGCAACCTGCAGCAGGCGGTGCCGGTGACCTTCGGCTACAAGATGGCCGGGCTGCTGTCGGCGGTCGAACGCCATCGGGAGCGGCTGGCGCAGCTCCGTCCGCGCGTGCTGATGGGCGAATTCGCCGGAGCGTCCGGCACGTTGGCCTCCCTGGAGCATGGCGCCATGGAGACCCAGGCCGGGCTGATGGAGGAGTTGGGCCTCGCCCAGCCGGTGATCGCCTGGCACACCATCCGCGACACCATCGCCGAGGTCGGCTGCTTCCTGGGCCTGGTCGGCGGCACGCTCGGCAAGCTGTCGATGGACGTGAAGCTGATGATGCAGACGGAGGTCGGCGAGGTCTACGAGCCCTTCGCCCATGGCCGCGGGTCGAGCAGCACCATGCCGCAGAAGCGCAACCCGATCTCCAGCTGCTACATCCACGCGTCGATCTCCGTGCTGCGCCAGCACACGGCGGCCCTGCTCGACGCGATGGTGGCCGACCACGAACGGTCGACCGGCCCGTGGGAGATCGAGTGGATCGTCCTGCCGGAGGCCTTCTGCCTGCTGGCCGGCGCCCTGAAACAGGCGCGGTTCGTGGTGAGCGGGCTGGAGGTGGACGCCGAACGGATGCGCGCGAACCTGGAGATGACCAACGGGCTGGTGGCGTCCGAGGCGGTGATGATGGGGCTCGGCCGCCACATCGGCCGCGAATACGCCCACGACCTGGTCTACGACCTCTGCCGCGAGGCGGTGCGCCAGAACCGGCCGCTGCTCGACCTGCTGGCCGAAACGCCGGAGATCAGCGCCTGCCTCAGCCGTGCCGAACTGGCCAGACTCTGCGATCCGGCCAATTACCTCGGACAGTCCGGGGTCATGGTCGATCGAGTGCTGGCCCGCATGAACGGCTGATCGGGCCGTTCAGGACAGGTCACGTGCGCCAAAAGCAGGTCTTCGGACCAGAAGCACTTCCCGGCCGTTCACCGTGTGGCCGAAGGGGATTGTGACCTGTTCCCCTGAAACTCCTCCACCCTTGAGTTGGAGTGTGTTGAGCAGGAAGGCGGACATGAGGCAGAACCGGGACGGCTTCATGCCGGATGCATGACCGGATCGCCGGCCGCCGATGAGGGGCCGTTCGCCTCTGCCTTTCATCGGCGGTATCCCTCTCTTCGATGCTGGCTCCGGCCTTTCATGTGTGGTTCGATCCCAACGGGGTCTGGTTTGCACGGGGGTCTGGTTTGCACGGGGGTCTGGTTTGCACGAAACGGCCGTCTCGCCAACCGTGGGCTTCAGACTCCGTCAGCGTCCCGGCAAGCCATTTCCATGGCAACTCGCATCCCTCGCAGTCAGGATGATGGACCGAGCCGGCCAAAACAGCTCAACGGGAGGGTGGCAAGGATGAACTACCGCAAGCTCGGCCGCAGTGGTGTGAAGGTGTCGCCGCTGTGCCTTGGCGCCATGATGTTCGGCGGCCCCACCGACGAGCCGACGGCGGTGCGCATCATCGCGCACGCCGCGGAGGCCGGGATCAACTTCATCGACACCGCCGACGTCTACAACGAAGGCCGGTCGGAGGAAGTCGTCGGCCGCGCCGTGAGGAGCGAGCGCGAGCGCTGGGTGGTGGCGACCAAGGTCGGCAATCCCACGGGACCGGGCCCGAACCAGCGGGGCCTCTCGCGGCGTCGGCTGACCGTGGCGTGCGACGCGAGCCTTCGGCGCCTGGGCACGGATTGGATCGACCTGTACTACCTGCATCGCGAGGACCCCGACACCCCACTGGAGGAGACCGTTGCCACGCTGGGCGACCTGATCCGCAGCGGCAAGATCCGCGCGTTCGGCGTGTCGAACTTCCGGTCCTGGCGCATCGCCGAGATCTGCCGCCTCTGCGACCATCTGGGCATTGACCGGCCGGTGGCCTGCCAGCCCTACTACAACGCCCTCAACCGCATGCCCGAGGTCGAGATCCTGCCCGCCTGCGGCCACTACGGTTTGGGCGTGGTCCCCTACAGCCCGCTCGCCCGCGGCGTGCTCACCGGTAAATATCGCCTTGGGGATGAGCCGCCCGCCGACACCCGCGCCGGCCGCAAGGACCGGCGCATGATGAACACGGAATGGCGCCCGGAAAGTCTGGAAATCGCCCAGGAGATCAAGAGCCATGCCGAGTCGCGCGGGATCACGGCTGGCCAATTCGCCGTTGCCTGGGTGCTCAACAACCGCCTTGTGACCGCTCCGATCGCCGGGCCGCGCACGGAAGAGCAATGGCGCGCTTACCTCGGCGCGCTGGATTACGCCTTCACCGCCGAGGACGAGGCGCTGATCGACCGGCTGGTGACGACCGGACATCCCTCGTCTCCCGGTTACAACGACCCCGCCTACCCCATCGAGGGGCGGCCCGTGCGAACCACCTCACCGGCCGGTCCTTAAGGCCACGCCGGAGAACCATCCTCCATTCCCGAAAGGACCGTTTCGGACAACCCATCGCCTTTGCGGCAGACTGAACCGCCCGACGACGGCCCCTGAGGCGTTTGCGCACACGGCGAAGACCCGATCGCCGCCTCGGCTTCCTCATCATCCCTCTCGTCAGGCTGTTGGGACGACCGCTCGAATCCGCTTGGTTTCCTCGCATGGGTTGCGGCAATTGGCCCGGGCCGGTGCGCTTGCCAACCGGAACCCTTTGAAAGCGGTTGCATAGCCCGAGGCTCTTCTTAAGATAGAGCACCCTATGGAAAGCTCCTACCCTGAGAGGATTCGTGAACCGCACCGCCGCATTAACGCTGATTGCCACAATCATCACTGCTAATTTTCCGGCACTGGCCCGCGATGAGCGCCTCATGTTCCCGGTGGGGGCTGCCCTCAACACAGCCGCAGCTCAGGATAAGTTGGACAGGGGCGTGAGGCTGTATTTCGGTGAGCAGAAGCACCCCAAGCCCGTCGCCAACCTCGGCGAATGGGCGACCAACAAGAAGACCAACGCCTTCAACAAGTCCGACCAGGAAGCCTGCGAGTGGGTCTTCCTCAGCGCCGTTCTGGAGCTTCAGGAGCGCGCCCGCAAACAGGGCGGCGATGCGGTGATCAACATCAAAAGCAACTACAAGAACACGGAAACAAACAGCACCACGGAATACATGTGCGGCGCTGGCAATATCATGGCCGGCGTGGCGCTCAAGGGAACCGTCGTCAAATTGGGTGCCAAGTAGAGCGGCCGTCATGGGCCTTGCGGCCGCAGCGATGCCTGGACGGATACGGAAGACGAGGAGCGAGCGATGCGGCGTCGGCTGTTGCTGGCCGTGGCCTTTGCAGCGGCGGCGCTGACCGGCGCCTGCACCGCTGATCCGCCGTCCCCATCGCCAGCCGTGACCGCTACGCCGGTGCTGACGGGCGAGGCAATGATCGCCGATGACGGCACGCCGATACCGCTTCACACGTGGCCGGCGGAGAGCGAGCTGCGCGCGGTGATCGTTGCCGTCCACGGCATGAACGATTACGGGCTTGCGTTCGACCGGCCGGCGCGGCTGTGGGCGGGGGCCGGCATCACCACCTACGCCGTCGACCAGCGTGGCTTCGGAAAGGCCATGGAGCGCGGTCATTGGTACGGCGGCGAGCGCATGGCCGACGATGTCGTCGCGCTGTCCAGGCTGGTGCGCGAGCGCCATCCCGGCGTGCCCGTCTATCTGCTTGGCGAAAGCATGGGCGGTGCGGTCGTCGTTCTGGCGGCGGCGCGGGCGGAGCGGGGACTGCTGTCCGGCATCGTTCTGTCCGCTCCGGCGGTCTGGGGCACCGGCTTTCGGGCGACGGTGACGCTGGATGCCGCCATGATCCTCGGCTCGCTGGTGCCGGACATGACGGTGCCGCCGCTTCGGGTGGCCACCCCCTCCACCGACGATCCCATGGTGCTGCGGCGCATGCGCGAGGACCCTCTGATCATCCATCGGACGCGCTTCCAGACGCTGGCCGGCATCGTCGACCTGATGCACGACGCCCGCTTCGAGGCGCGCAAGGTGAGCGTTCCGGTGCTTCTGATGCTGGGCGACCTGGATGTGCATGTGCCGCGCGACGGGGTGGCGGCATTGGCCAGGTCTCTGCCGCCGGACACGCGCATTGCGCTCTATCCCAAAGGGCGGCACCTGCTGATGCGCACGCTGGACGGCGACCGGGTGACTCAGGACGTGGCCGCATGGGTGTCCGACACACGGCGCGCCCTGCCAAGCGGCGCCGACGCGCGCGCCCAGGCATGCCCGGCCCTGATGACCAGGCAGCACCGCGGCTGCCCCCCGCCCCGGGCGGTGGCCGCCCCACGCCCTCCCAAGCCGGCCATCGACGGCAAGACCGGCAACCGCCTGCCCACGCCGGCCACCGCACCGCAGAATTGATGCAGGCCTCTATCCACAACGTGACCCTGTCATGATAGGGTCCCGACTCGCCCCCACGGCGTCCGGAAACGGCAGGACATGACTTTGAAGACCGGTATCCGCGCGCTTTTCCTGATTCTGGCGACGGTCGCCGTGCTCGGCGGCTGCAGCCGCCGGCAACCCATCTACAGGGTAACCGACCACCCCATCCCGGCGGCATCGCGCGACCTGCCCGCCGCGGCCCTCCAGCGGACGATCATGGAGGCGGCGACCGACCGCGGCTGGTCCGCGGAGTGGAAGGCGCCCGGTGAGATTCTGGCGACGAAGGCATGGAAGGACCACGAGGCGGTCGTTGAAATCCGGTATTCGCAGGAAAGTTACACCATCGATCACGTGTCCACGACCAACCTGCGGGAGCATGGTGAAACCGTTCATCACGCTTACAACAAGTTGGTGCGCGCGTTGGAAGACGAGATCGAACGGCGCCTGCGCCAAGCCAAACACTGAGCCCGGCCCGCACCATGACTGAGACCCTGCGTGTCGCCATCCGCGGCTGGTGTGCCTGGGCACCGGACCGCAGCACTCGGGCCGCGTGGCAGGCCTGGGCGGGTGCGTCCGCCATGCCCGACGACGCCCCGCCGCCGGCGCTCCCCATGATGCTGCGCCGTCGCACCTCGCCCATCGGGCAGAAGCTGATCGCCGCCGCGCTGGCCTGCGGCGACGCGGCGCACACGGCGCGCTACGTCCTCGCCTCCGGCCACGGGGAACTGGCGCGGACCGTCGGCATCATCGATTCGCTGCGGCAGGGCGAACTGCCATCGCCGGCCGAGTTCAGCTTGTCCGTTCATCACGGCCTGGTCGGGTTGCTGTCCATCCACACCGGCAATCGCCGCGGCCACACGGCGATTGCCGCCGGTCCCGACAGCTTCGGCTTCGGACTCCTGGAGGCCGCCGCCAGCGTGATCGAAACCCCCGCGGAGCCGGTGCTGCTGCTCTACGCCGACGCGCCGATGCCGGAGGACTACGCACCGTTCCGCACCGCCGCCGACGAAGCCCTGCCGCTGGCGGTTGCCCTGGTGCTCGGCCCCGCGGATGGAGAGGGCGAAGAACTCGCACTGCGGTGCGCGCCGTCGGACGGCGAGCCGCCTGCGGAGTCCACGGCGCTGGATTTCCTGCACTTCCTGCTGTCGGGAGCATCCCAGGCAACCTCGCGCGGGGCGCGGCTCGACTGGGTGTGGCACCGTGCCGACTAGCTGTCTGGACCGTCTGTGGCGGCGCGCGGCCACCGGCTTCGCCTTCGCCTTCCTGTTCGGTGGCGGCGCGATCCTGGCGCCCACCGTTTTCCCGCTGGTGGCGCTGACCAGCCCGGCGGGCGCGGTGCGGCGCCGGCGCTGCCAACACCTCGTCCATCTCATTTTCCGCTTCTACATCCGCATGCTGCGCGTGCTGCGCGTCATCGACCTGAAGGTCGAGGGCGCCGAGCGCCTGCGCGACGGGCGTGGCAAGCTGGTGGTGGCGAACCACCCCTCGCTGCTCGACGTGGTGCTTCTGATGGCGCTGATGCCGCGCGCCCAGTGCATCGTGAAGAAGGAGTTGTGGGAGAGCCGCTGGCTGGGCGGCATGGTGCGCGGCGCCGGCTACATCCGCAACGACCTCGACCCCGAGGCGCTGCTCGACGCCTGCCGCGCCGCGCTGGAAGCGGGTGACGGGATCATCATCTTCCCCGAAGGCACGCGCACCGTTCCCGGCGAGCCGATCCGCTTCCGCCGCGGATTCGCCAATCTGGCGACCCTGCTGGAAGCCGAGGTGCAACCGGTCACGATAACCTGCGATCCGCCCACGCTCATTAAGGGCGAAAAATGGTGGATGATCCCGCCGCGCCGACCGATTTTTCGCGTCATGGTAGGGGATCGTCTGGACGTTACGGGGTTGCTCGGCTATCAGTACCGCTCGCTGGCGGCCAGGAAGTTGGTGCGCAGCCTCGAGGATTATTTTGCGGAACGGTTGGCCGATGGAAAAGCTTGAACGTGAGTTGAAGACCTTGATTGTTGACGCGCTCAAGCTGGAAGACATTGCCCCAGAAGAGATTGACAGCGAGGAACCGCTCTTCAACGACGGGCTGGGCCTCGATTCCATCGACGCTTTGGAATTGGGTGTCGCGCTGCGCAAGGCTTACGGCATCAAGATCGAATCCGTGACCGACGACGTGAAGCAGCACTTCGCCAACGTGCGCTCCCTCGCCCGCTTCATTCAATCCCAGCGTGCGGAGTAAGGGCCATGCTGACGCCGGATGAGATTTACGCACGTCTGCAGAGCTATCTCGAAGACATGTTCGAGGTGCCGCCCGAGAAGATTTCCCGCGAGGCGCGGCTGTTCGAGGATCTCGACCTCGACAGCATCGACGCGGTCGACCTCGTGGTGAAGCTGCAGGAACTGACCGGCCGCAAGTTCAAGCCCGAGGAGTTCAAGAGCGTCCGCACGGTCGGCGATGTTCTCGACCGTGTGCATGCCCTCCTCCAGGAATAGGCCGATCCCCTTCGGCATCGCGGCCCTGGTCGTCGCCGGAGCCCTCTATCCCGTGCTGGTCTATGGCGGGCGGGCTCTGGTGCCGCCGCTGGCCTTCGTGGCGGTGGCCCTGGCGCTGATCGGCGCGCGCTTCGCCATTTGCTCCTCGCCTGCGGCGCGGGTCTGGCGCCTGCCGCTGGCGGTGGCGGCGGCCGTGGTCGGCGGGCTCGCCGCGCTCGATGGCGCGCTGGCGGCCAAGGCCTATCCGGTCGCGCTCAGCCTCGGCACCGCGGCGGTGTTCGGCGCCTCGCTGCTGCGCCCGCCCAGCCTCGTCGAGCGGTTCGCCCGCCTCCATGAGCCCGACCTGCCGCCGGCCGGTCAGGCCTACTGCCGCACCGTCACCGTGGTGTGGACGGTCTGGCTGGTGTCGAACGCCGCCGTCGCCGGCGCTCTGGCCCTGTGGGGCAGCGACGAGGCGTGGGCGCTGTGGACCGGGCTCGTCGCCTACATCGTCATGGGCCTGTTGTTCGGCGGCGAATTTCTGGTCCGCCGCTCCATGCGCCGGAGGCACGCCGGGGCATGACCGCCATCCCGCTTTCCCGTCTGTTCGCCGTGGGGCGGCCGGACGACGCGCCGGTTGCCGACGGCGTCACCTTCGCCCGCTTCCGCGCCGACGTGGCCGGCAACGCGGCACGGCTGAAGGGGTGCCGGCGCGGGCTTCTGGTCGCGGCGGACGGTTACTGGGGAGCGGTGGGGTTGTTGGCGCTGCTGCACGCCGGCGCCGAGGTGACGATACCGCCCAACGCCCAGCCGGGAACGCTGGCCGCCCTGACCGCGGACGGGGCCGTGCCGGTCGGCGGCGACCTGCGGCCGGGCTGGGAGAGCATGACGTTGTCGCCGCTCGACCCCGAGACGCCTTTGACCTTCTTCACCTCCGGCTCGACCGGCGAGCCGAAGCGGGTGGTTCGCACCCTCGGCATGCTGGAGGCTGAAGCGCTGGCGACCGAGGCCGTGCTCGGACGGCTCGCCGGGCCAACCGCTCGCGTGCACGCCACGGTCCCCCACCAGCACGTCTACGGTCTGAACTTCCGCCTGCTGTGGCCGCTGGTCACCGGCCGCCCCTTCGCCAGCGCCATGCACGAGTTGTGGGAGACCGCGCTGGCCGCGCTCGACGCGGGGTCCGTGCTGGTCACCAGCCCGGCGCACCTGACCCGGCTGGCCGGCATCGCGCCGCTGCCGCCGTCGCGGCGTCCGGCGCTGGTGCTGTCGGCCGGAGCCCCGCTTCCGGAGCCCGCTGCGCGCGAGGCGGCGGCCCTCTTAGGCACGCCGGTCACCGAGATCTTCGGCAGCACCGAAACCGGAGCCATCGCCCACCGCCGCCGCGAGGCCGGTGATCCGTCCTGGCGCCCGCTGCCCGGCGTCGTTGCCGGCCGCACCCCGGACGGTCGCCTGCGGGTCGGGGCGACGCATGTCGAGGGTGGGGAGCATGTCGGCTCGGACCTCGTGGAGATGGCCGAGGACGGCGGCTTCCGCGTCCTCGGCCGCGCCGACCGGATCGCGAAGGTGGAGGGCAAGCGCGTCAGCCTGCCCGAGGTGGAGGCGCAGCTGCGCCGGTCCCCCCTGGTGGCCGACGCCGCTGTTTTGACGCTGGAGCAGCTCTGTGCCGTCGTGGTGCCGAGCGCCGAGGGCGGGGCGCGCCTGGCGGACCTCGGCGCCTTCCGCTTCGGCCGCCTGCTGCGGCGGGAGTTGTCCGCCGTTCAGGAGCCCGCCGGCCTGCCGCGCCGCTGGCGTTTCGTGAGCCGTTTGCCGGATGGCGCGCTGGGCAAACGTCGGCATGCCGACATCGCCGCCCTGTTCGAGGAGAGCGCCCTGCCTGAGATCACCCTGCCTGAGATCGCCCTGCCTGAGATCGCCCTATCTGAGATCGCCACACATCGGCCGACCGCCCCCGACGTCCGCGCCGTCCGGCCGCTTGCCGACGGGGTGGAACTGGACCTCTTCATCCCTGGGGACCTTGCGCAGCTCGATGGTCATTTCCCCGGCATGCCGATCGTGCCGGGTGTCGCGCAGATCGATTGGGCGGTGATGTTCGCCAACACGCATCTCGGGCTCGGGATCGAGTCGGCGCAGTCGTTCCAGGTGAAGTTTCGGCGCGTCACCGTTCCGGACACGCTGGTGACGCTGGCGTTGCGCCACGCCCCGGCACGGCGGCGCCTGTCCTTCGAGTACCGCTGCGGGGACGCGACGCTGTCCTCCGGCTCCATCGGCGTGGAGGGGACCGCCCCATGATTTCGGCAGAGGTCAGCACCCGCGCGCAGTTCTACGACCTGGACCCCATGCAGGTGGTCTGGCACGGCAACTACGCCCGGTATCTTGAGCAGGCGCGCTGCGCGCTGCTCGACCGCATCGGCTACAACTATCCGGAGATGGCGTCGTCGGGATACGTGTTCCCCATCGTCGACCTCCACGTGAAGTACGTGCGGCCGATCCGCTTCGGCCAGTCGATCCGGATCACGGCCACGCTGGTCGAGTATGAGAACCGCATCCGCATCGACTACCGCATCCACGACGAGCCGAGCGGCGAATTGCTGACCAAGGCGCGCACCGTGCAGCTCGCGGTGAAGGAGGACGGGGCGGAGCTGTGCTTCGAATGCCCCGCGGTGTTCACGGACAAGGTGAGGGCTCTGCTGTGACGCGCATCGTCGTCTTCCTCCTGGCGCTGCTGGCCGCCTTCCCGGCACTGGCCGCCGAGACGTTGAGCGAGGGGCAGGTGCTGCGCGGCGCCTTCGTGCAGGAGCGTTTCCTCAAGGGCTTCCAGGCGCCGCTGAAGAGCGAGGGCCGCTTTGCCCTGGCGCCCGGCCGCGGGCTGATCTGGCACACCGAAACCCCCTTCGCCGTCACCACCGTCATGAGCCCCGCCGGTCTTGTTCAGGAGGTGAAGGGCAACGAGACCATGCGCCTGCCCGCCGCGCGCCTGCCCTTCATGTCGAAGCTCTACACCATGCTGGGCGGCGCGCTGACCGGAGACTGGAAGGCGCTGGAAGACATGTTCGCGGTGGAGCGCGGGGGCGGCGCCGACGCCTGGACCCTCCACCTGACGCCGCGCCGGGCCGACGACCCGACCATGCCGATCCGCGCCATCGACGTCCGCGGCGGGCGCTTCGTGGACGAGGTGGAGATCGTCAAGCCCGACGGCGACCGCGACCGCCTGACCTTCCGCGACCAAGTCCTGAAGGCGGAGCCGACGACGGCGGACGAGGCGGCGCTGCTGGCATCGGCGAGCCGTCCGTGAGACGGCTGGGGGCGCTGTTCTGGCTCGCGCTCGTCCTGCTGGCCAGCGGCTATCTCGCCCTGCGCCTCCACGACGGGCTGGGCTTCCGCACCGATCTGCTGGCCCTGCTGCCGCGCGAGGAGCAGGACCCCGTCCTGCAGCGCGCCAACGACGCGGTGACCAAGGCGCTGGGTCGCCGGGTGCTGGCGCTGGTCGGCCACGCCGACCGCGAAACCGCCCGCAAGGCGGCGACAGCGCTTGGCGACGCCCTCCTGGCCACGGGGCAGGTGGAACAGATCGGCGAGGGCATCGACGTCGACCGGCTGAAGCGGCTGGGGGCTCTCTACTTCCCCCATCGCCAAAGCCTGCTCAGCGATGGCGACCGGGCGCTGCTGGCGGCCGGCAAGGGGGAGGAGATCGCCACCCGCGCGCTTTCCCAGGCGTTCGGCTTCGCCGGGCTCGTGGACGCCGGGCTGCTGCGCACCGACCCGTTCCTGCTGCTGCCCTCCTTCCTCACCAACCTGCCCTTCCCGCTGTCGCGCCTCACCCCCGACGAGGGCATGCTCAGCGTCACCGAGGACGGCACGACCTGGGTGCTGGTCAGCGCCGTGCTCGCCGGCGAGCCGTTCGAATTGGACTTGCAGGACCGGCTGGTCGGCGCCTTCGACGCCGCCGTTCGGGACATGCCGGGCGTCACGGTGAAGCGGCTGGGCGCCGTGTTCTTCGCGCATGCCGGCTCCAAGACCGCGATCACCGAGGCGTCCACGCTCGGCACGCTGTCGTTGTCGGGCACCATGCTGCTGGTGGGGCTGGCGTTCCGCCGGCCGGGGCCGCTGCTGCACAATCTGCTGGCCCTGGGCGTCGGGATGACGGTCGGCCTGTGCGGCAGCCTGCTGCTGTTCGGCGAACTGCATGTGGCGGCGCTGCTGTTCGGGTCCAGCCTGATCGGGGTGGCCGTGGACTACAGCCTGCATTACAGCGCCAGCCTGTTCGACCCCTTGTCGGGAAGCCCGCGCGACCGGCTGCGCCACGTGCTGCCGGGCATCGCGCTGGGGCTGGTCACCACGTTGATCGGCTACGCGGCGCTGATGCTGGCACCCTTTCCGGGGCTCCGGCAGATCGCCGCCTTCTCGATCATCGGGTTGGTGGGCGCCTTCCTGACGGTGGTGCTGTGGCTGCCGGCGCTCGACCGGGCGGGACGGTTGACGCACGGCGCCTGGATGCTGCGCGCCGCGGCGGGCCTGTGGAGCTTCTGGGAGGCGCGGCGCTGGCGCGGCGTGCGCCTCGTTCTTGTGCTGGGCTGCGCGCTGGCCGGAGCGGTCGGGCTGGCGCGGCTGTCGGCGGACGACGACGTCCGGCGGTTGCAGGCGGTCTCGGCGGAGCTGAGGCACGAGCAGGACGAGATCCAACGGTTGATCGGCGCCACCACCGCCGCGCAGTTCCTGCTGGTGCAGGCCGCGGACGACGAGGCGGCGCTGCGGCTGCAGGAGAACCTCGCCGCCACGCTGGCCGGGCTGAAGGCGAAGGGAAGCATCGCCGGCTACCAGATGCCGGCCGCCTTCGTGCCGTCCGCCCGGACGCAGCGGGAAAACCGCGCGCTGGTCGCCAGGGCGCTCGACGGTCCGCTGCTGGCGGCGCAGCGCGCCAGCCTCGGCCTGCCGCCGGCCGATCCGAATGATAAGGGGCCGAACAGCAAGGCGCCGGAGGGGGTGCTGACTCTGGGCGATGCGCTGGCGGCGGACAGCGTGCCGTTCCTGCGCGACCTCGTGCTCGGGCCGGGGCTGCACGTGGTAGCCTTGCAGGGCCTGAACGATGCGGACGCCGTGCGCGCCGCGGTGGCCGGCACGGCCGGCGTCCGGCTGGTCAATCCGACGGCGGACTTCTCGGCGCTGCTCGCCAAGTACCGGCACCGGGCGCTGCTGCTGACCGGGCTGGCGGGGTTGCTGATGCTGCCCGTGCTGATGTGGCGCTACGGCTGGCGAGGGGGGCTGTGGGCGCTGCTGCCGCCCGCGGCGGCGCTCATCCTGGCGCCGGCGGCGGTGGGGCTGATGGGCCAGGACTTCACTTTCTTCCATGCCATGGCACTGGTGCTGATCCTGTCCATCGGCGTGGACTACGCCGTCTTCTGCGCGGAGAGCGGCGTGGAGCAGCAGCCGGTGACCATGCTGGCGGTGTGGCTGGCGACGCTGACGACCCTGCTGTCTTTTGGAATGCTGGCCTTCAGCGCCGTTCCGGCGGTGCACAGCTTCGGCGTGACCATGCTGGTCGGAATCTCCATTGCCTTTCTTTTCGCACCGCTGGCCGCGCGCGGCACACGCCATAATGAAACCACAAACAATGCGCGGCTACTCTGATTGGTGTATGCTCTACGTCAGATTCGCTTCTGGGAAATCGCCTCACGTCATGACCATGCATAAGGGGTGGGTCGCGCTCCTGTTCCTGCTCGGAGCGTGCGCCTCCGTGCCCGGCAGCGCCCCGGCGGACCCAAGCACGCCGCTGCTCGCCCCCGGCGAGCCGCTCGCCCTGCCGCGCCCCTCCGATCTCGGGCAGAGCGTCGAGGCGGCGCAGCTCATCACCGCCAGCCGCGACGGGCAGACCTTCGTCTTCGAGGGCCGGATCAGCGTCACGCCGGAGCGCTTCCTGCTGGTCGGGGTGGACAGCCTGGGCCGCCGCGCCATGACCGTCACCTGGAGCGATGCCGGGCTGGAGGTGGAGACCGCCCCCTGGCTGCCTCCGGCCCTGCGGCCGGGCAGCATGCTGGCCGACATCGTCGTGCTGTACTGGCCCGAGGCGGTCGTGCGGCAGGCGCTCGCCCCCGCGGGCGGCACGCTGAGCGCCGACGCGCACCGGCGCAGCGTGCGCATCGGCGGCAAGGAGGTGCTGCACGCCGAACGCAGCTGGGCCGACGGCGCGCCGTGGACCGGCACGCTGCGCTACGCCAACCTCGCCTGGGGCTACGAGATCGAGGTGCAGTCGATGGCGGCATCCACGGCGGCATCCACGGCGGCCTCCACGGCGGCGGCGCGATGAGCCGCCCGCTCGCACTTGCCGCCCTGGGCCTCGCCACCCCCATCGGAACCGGGGCGGGCGCGGTCGCCGACGCCTTGTTCGCCGGCACCCGCGACGGCCTGCGCCCACGCTCCGGCTTCGTGCCCGGCCGCGCGGTGCATGTCGGTTCGGTGGACGCGCCGCTGCCGCCGGTGCCGGCGGGGCTGGAGACCTACGACTGCCGCAACAACCGCCTGCTGTTGCTGGCCCTGGAGCAGATCCGCGACGCCGTCGAAACGGCGGCAGCACGCCACGGCCGGCACCGGATCGCCGTGATCATCGGCACCAGCACCTCGGGCATGGCCGAGGCGGAGGCCGGCTTCGCGGCGATGCGCCGCGACGGCGCGTGGACGGGTCCGTTCCATTACGACCAGCTTGCCACCGGCGGACCAGCGGAGTTCGCGGCGCGCGCGCTCGACCTGCCGGGGCCGGCCTACACGGTGGCGACGGCCTGCTCCTCCAGCGGCAAGGTGTTCGCATCCGCCCGGCGGCTGATCCGCGCCGGGTTGTGCGACGCCGCTGTCGTCGGTGGCGCCGACACGCTGTGCGGCACCACGCTCGGCGGCTTCAGCGCGCTGGAGGCGGTGTCGGCGGGCCTCTGCAACCCCTTCAGCGCCAATCGCGACGGCATCAACATCGGCGAGGCGGCGGCGGTCTTCCTGCTGACCGCGGAGGACGCCGCGGTGCGGCTGCTGGGCGTGGGCGAAAGCTCCGACGCGCACCATGTCAGCGCCCCCGACCCGGAGGGCCACGGCGCCCTCGCCGCCATGCGGGCGGCGCTGGACGACGCCGGGCTGACGCCGGCGGACATCGCCTACGTCAACCTGCACGGCACCGCGACGGCGCTGAACGATTCCATGGAGGGCAAGGCGGTGCACGCGCTGTTCGGCGGCGCGACCCCGTGCAGTTCCACCAAGGCGATGACCGGCCACACGCTGGGCGCCGCCGGGGCCTGCGAGGCGGCGTTCCTCTGGCTGACGCTGAACCCGGCCCACAACCCGGACGGCCGGCTGCCCCCGCATCTGTGGGACGGTGCGCCCGACCCGGAAATCCCGCCGCTGAACCTGATCGGCCCCGGCGCCACCTTCTCCGGCGGGCTTCCCGCCGGGCCGGCGGCGATGCTCAGCAACTCCTTCGCGTTCGGCGGCAGCAACGTGGCCCTGGTGCTGGGCCGGGGGGAATGGCGATGAGCGCGTGTCCGTGGCCCATCGAGGATCTGCTGCCGCACGCACGCCCGATGATCCTGCTGGACGAGGCGGTCGGACGGGTGGACGGCCGCTTCGTGTCGGCGCTGACCGTGCGGGAGGGGGCGCCCTTCGTGGTGGCGGGGCGCGGCGCCCCGGCCCATGTCGCCGTGGAGTGGATGGCGCAGACCTGCGGCGCCCAGGTCGGCGCCGAAGCCAGGGAGGCCGGCGGCGACGTCCGCCTCGGGCTGCTGCTGGGCACGCGCGACTTCCGCGCCTCCGTCCCCTGGTTCGCCGTCGGCGAGCGGCTGGAGGTGTCGGTGGCGCCGGTCTTCCGGGACGAGAACATCGGGTCTTTCGATTGTGTGGTGACGCGCGCGGGCACCGGGGAGGAGCTGGCGAAGGCGCAGCTCACCGTCTACCAGCCCGAGGACACGGCCGCGCTGCTCGCCAGTCAAGGGGTACAGGTCAAACCATGAAGAAGACGATCCTGGTCACCGGCGCCAGCAAGGGCATCGGCCGCGCGGTCGCGGAACGGCTGGCCGCCGACGGTTTCGCCGTGGTGGTGCATTACGGCCGCGACGCGGCCGGCGGCGAGGCGACGCTAGCCGACGTCCGCAAGGCCGGCGGCGAGGGCCGGCTGCTCGGCTTCGACATCGCTGACCGCGACGCCGCCCGCGCCGCGCTGGAGGCCGACATGGAGGCGCACGGCCCTTACTGGGGCGCCGTCCTGAACGCCGGCATCGCCCGCGACGCCGCCTTCCCGGCCATGGCGGACGACGATTGGGATTCGGTCCTCAACACCAACCTCGACGGCTTCTACAACGTGCTGAAGCCGCTGGTGATGCCGATGGTCTCGGCCCGCAGGGGCGGACGGATCGTGACGCTGTCGTCGGTGTCGGGGCTGATCGGCAACCGCGGGCAGGTCAACTACAGCGCCGCGAAGGCGGGCATCATCGGAGCCACCAAGGCGCTGGCGATCGAGCTGGCGAAGCGGAACATCACGGTGAACTGCGTGGCGCCCGGCATCATCGAGACGCAGATGACCGACGGGCTGCCCATGGAGGAAGCCCTGAAGCTGGTCCCCATGCGCCGCGCCGGCCAACCGGAGGAGGTGGCGGCGGTGGTGTCCTTCCTGTGCTCCGACGGGGCGGCGTACGTGACGCGGCAGGTGATCGCGGTGAACGGGGGTATGGTGTGATGCGCAGGGTTGTCGTCACGGGCATGGGCGGGGTGAGCGCGCTGGGCGAGGACTGGCCGACCATCCGCGCCCGCATGGCGAAGGGCGAAACCGCCGTCCGCACCATGGCGGAGTGGGACCGCTTCCACGGAATCAACACGCGCCTCGCCGCCCCGGTGACCGGCTTCTCGGTGGACGACCGCTACCCGCGCAAGAAAACGCGGACCATGGGGCCGGTCTCCCGGATGGCGGTCTACGCCACCGAGAAGGCGCTGAACGACGCGGCGCTGCTGAACGACCCGTTCGTCCGCGGCGGGCGCGTGGGCATCGCCTACGGATCGTCGTTCGGCAGCCCCGCCCCGGTGATCGCCTTCGCCGAGCTGATGACCCAGGGCGCGTCGAAGACGCTCAACGCCACCAGCTACATCCAGATGATGAGCCACACGGCGGCGGTGAACATCGGGCTGTACTACGGCGTGACCGGCCGCATCATCCCGACCAGCAGCGCCTGCACCTCCGGCAGCCAAGCCATCGGCTACGCCTACGAGGCGATCAAGTGGGGCAAGGCCGACGCCATGATCGCCGGTGGCGCCGAGGAGCTGGACGTGACCGAATCGGCGGTCTTCGACACGCTGTTCGCCACCTCCACCCGCAACGACCGCCCGCACACCAGCCCGCGCCCCTACGACCGCGACCGCGACGGGCTGGTGATCGGCGAAGGCGCCACCACCCTGGTCCTGGAGGAACGCGAGCGCGCTCTCGCCCGCGGCGCCAACATCCACGCGGAGATCGTCGGCTTCGCCTGCAACTCCGACGGCAACCACGTCACCCAGCCGCAGGCCGGGACCATGGAGATCGCCCTGCGCCTGGCCTTGGAGGACGCCGGGGTGTCGGCGGACGCCATCGGCTTCGTCAACGGCCACGGCACCGCCACCGAATGGGGCGACATCGCCGAGACCGCCGCGACCCACGCCGTCTTCGGCCCGCGCGCGCCCATCCATTCCCTGAAAAGCTATTTCGGCCATTCATTGGGCGCCTGCGGCGCCCTGGAGGCGTGGCTGGGCATCGAGATGATGCGCGAGGGCTGGTTCGCCCCCACCGCCAACCTGGAGAATGTGGACGAACGCTGCGCCGAGCTGGACTACATCATGGGCGAGGGCCGGCGGATCGACGCCGAATTCCTGATGTCCAACAATTTCGCCTTCGGCGGCATCAACACGTCGCTGGTGTTCCGGCGCGGGTAGGCGGGCAAGCCTACTCCGCCGCCTCGGCCTCCGCCGGGATCCCCGTCGCCAGGTTCGCCGCGCTCACGCCGGAGATCACCACCGCCTCGACGCCGGGACCGCTTTGGCAGCCGGCGCCGACCAGCATGAGCCCCGGCAGCGGCGTCTTGTTCGGCGGGCACCATTGGCCGCGGGCGGCGCCGTAGATGGCGCCATTGTCGGCGAGCGCGTAGCGGGTGAAGGTCGTCGGGCTGGCCGTCTGGCGGTAGAGGATGCGCCCCCGCAGTCCGGGAAGCACGCTCTCCGCCGCGCTGACCAGACGGTCGGCGAAGGCTTCCTTGCGCCGGCGGTTGGCGGCCTTGTCGGCGGCGAACCACTCCGCGGCCTCCGGTTCGGGCCGCAGGCAGAGCATGGTGACGGCGGCGTGGCCCTCCGGGGCCAGGGACGGATCGACCGCGCTCGGGTTGCCGATTCCGAAATGCAGGCCGTCCGCCCCGACGAACACGCGGGCCGGCAGGTCCGGGACGCCCTCAACCGCGAGGCTGACCAGCACCGCCGTGGGGCCGCGCTTCAGACCCTTCACACGCTGGGCGTAGCGCCTGGGCAGCAGGGCCGGATCCACCAGCCGCGTCAAGGTGCCGACCACGTCGGAATTGGCCAGCACCAGCGGCGCCCGATGCACCGTCCCGTCGGCGGTGGCGATGCCCGCGGCCCGGCCGTCCTCGGTCAGGATGCGTTCGGCGCGGGTGCGCAGATGGACGGCGCCGCCCTGCTCCCGCACCACCGCGCACAGCAGCTCCGCCAACCGCTGGGAGCCGCCGGCCGGGTACCAGCCGCCTTCCAGATAGTAGCCGAACAGCGGTGCCATCTCACGCACGGGCAGCAGCTCGGGGCGGTCGGTGACGTACTCGCTGATGGTGGTCAGCAGGGCCTTCAGCCGCGGGTCGCGCAGATGGGCGTCCAGCATCTCGGCGTAGGGACGGTGCATCCAATGCCACGCATCGGGCCGGCGGGCGGTCCAGGACCGCATCTCCTCCAGCGTGGCGGGCGGCATCGGCACGCCGCCGGTCTCGTCCACATCGGCGTAGAGATCGGCGTAGACGCGCCCCATCTCCGCGAAGAAGGCGGCGATCCCCGGAGCCTCTTGCGGGAACAGCGCCTGGAGGCGCGTCACCAGATCCGCCGGCTGGTCCGGCACATCCAGGCACAGTCCGTCCTGCACATAGCGGTGGCGGACCCGGCGCCAATCCATGCGCTGCGCCACACCCAGGCCGTCCAGCAGCCGCCGCAGCGGACCGCGCGGTCCCAGCCCGCTGAAATCCTGCACCCCGGCGTCGAAGACGTAGCGCCCCACCGAACCGTCCCGGCCGCGGACCTTGCGCAGCCAGGAGGAGCAGTAGCCCCCCGGCCGGTCGTGCGCCTCCACCACCAGCACCTTCAGCCCGCGCGCCGCCAGCGTCGCCGCCGCCGACAAGCCGCCGATCCCGGCGCCGACCACCACCGCATGGTGCTCGTGCTCCCCGGCCGGCCAATCGCCGAACGTCGGCATCGGCCACGCCGAGGACTGACCGGACGAGGAACGATGCGTCATGGAAGGAAAGCCGGGCCGTGCAGGACGAGGGTCGCATACTGTGTGCGCTCCGCCCTCCGCGACTCCATCTTAGGCTGTATCATTGCGTGGGGAGGTCTCACCGCTGTCCGGCCTTCGGGTCGGCCCAGAAGTCGAAGAAGTTGTACCATTGCAACGGGTCTCGCAGGCAATGGTGTTCCAGCCTTGCGGCATAGCGCGCGGCGAGCGCGGCGAGCGCCTCGTCCTTCCCGCGGCGGGGCAAATCGATGCGCTCGGCGAAGGGCTCGAAGGTGACGCGGTGGCCCTGTCCCTCGCGCAGGCAGAACAGGAGGTAGACCGGGCAGCCCATCAACGCCGCCAGCACGTAGGGTCCCTGCGAGAAGGCGGCTTCCCGGCCGAGGAACGGAACCCGGCTGACCCGGCCGTTGAACTCCACCGGAGTGCGGTCTCCGGCGATGGCGATCCACTCGCCACGCTCCACCCTCTCCTTGAGATCGATGGCGGTCTGCGGGCCGATGTCGGTGACCTGTATGGTGTGGTCCGCGGCGTCGGGACGGACGGAGCGGATCATCCGGTTGTAGCGGACGGCGTGCCGCGTGTGCAGCAGCACGTTGATGTCCTTCTCGAACCGGGTCCCCAGGCAGGCACGCGACAACTCCGCGTTGCCCAGATGCGAAACGATCAGCAGCGCCCCCCGCCCCTCCGCGGCGAGACGGCCCAGCGGCTCCGCGCCGTCGACGGCGATGGGACCGGTGCGCTCCGGGGCAGCCCAGGCGATGAAGGTGTCGAGCGCCTTGACGGCGAAGCTCATGTGGTGGCGCAGCCCGTCCCGCCAGGAAGGCGCGGGCCGGCCTTTCGCCGCGTTGGCTTGCGCCAGGAAGTCCAGCGAATGCCGCCGCCCCGCGGCGTTGGTCGCGTAGAAGTAGCTGACCACAGGCCACAGGAGCGCGATGCAGCCCGGCCGGCCGAGCAACCGGTAGACCAGCGTCACCAGCCTCATGCCCCACCAGGCGCCCCGCTCCCCCACGGTCGACCAGTGCGCCTCGGCTCCCGTTTTCGGCGGACGGTTGCGCAGCACCGCGGGCAGCCGCAGCAGCATGGTCAGCACGAGGCGCGTGTGCATGCGCGTCAGCAGCAGGTTGTCCCGCAGGAGATTGAAGTTGGAGGTGTTTCCCTCGGGATAGATCACCCGCACGGGGATGTGGATCAGCGGAACGCCGCGCCAGAACAGGCGGACGACGATCTCCGGGTCGAAGTCCATGCGGGTGCCGATCCGCTCGCTGTCCAGCACCGCCATGGTGGGGGCCAGCGGGTAGACGCGGAAGCCGCACATGCTGTCCTTCACCCGCAGCGACAGCGTCTCCACCCAAATCCACACATGGGTGGCCCAGCGCGCGATCAGCCGCGAGCGGGGGACGGAGTGGTCATAGACCGGCCGGCCGCTGACCAGCGCATCGGGATGCGCCGCCGCGGTGGACAGGAGGTCGGCGACGGCCGCAAGGTCATGCTGCCCGTCGGCGTCCACCTGCACCGCGTGGGTGAAGCCGCGCTCATGAGCGCGCCGGAGACCGGCCATGACGGCGCCGCCCTTGCCCCGGTTCACCTCAAGCCGCAGCACCTCGACTCCGTCCGCAGGGGCGTGCAGCGCCGCGATCGCGGTGCGGGCCGGCTCGCCGCTGCCGTCATCGATCAGGATGACCTCCAGCCCATGCCCCCGCAGCGCCGCGACGATTCCGCCGAGCGCCGTGTGGTGGTTGTGGCTGGGGATGATGGCGCAGGTCCGGATGCTCATGCCGTCTCCATGAGGCTTGCCGGTCGGAGAAGCGACCTCCTACCCCTGTTGCCGGCGCAACGTCAAGCGACCGAACTCAGCGGCGGGCGGCGATCTGGTCCAGCCTGGCCGCAATGTCGCGTTCGAGGTTGCCGACCCAGCGGTTGTAGGCCCGTTCCACCCCGTCGTTGCTGCGCTCCATGTTCTTGGCGCTGACATACTGGATGCGGTAGCTCCGGTTCGAGAACAGCACATCGGCCTCGGCCACCCACGGCCACTTGGTGTAGGTGGCGCGGACCTGTCCATCCGCAAGGTGCTGGAAACGCCAGCCGCGCCGGGCGCCGGCTTCGACGATGGCGAGTTCGATGGCGTTCAGCGGCAGGGCCTGCGCCCCAGGGGGCACAGGGTGCTCCTGGGTCGTCGTGATCGGCCGGGTCTGGCAGGCGGCCAGAAGGAGAATGGCGGCAGCCGCCAGAATATTGCGCACAGGCCGGTCCTTTTCGGTGTGGCGAAGCTGCGGCATACTTCCTTTTCGGGTGGTTTCCGTCAATGCCCATACTTAAGATTTTAGTTTTTCCCTCCCTTTTCTTCACGTATATGCTCGTCCAAGTGGCAACAGCGCGCGCGAACACGCATGCAAAGGCCGATTCACGAACCGAAGGAACCGCAGGGATGCGAAAGGCCGCGTTGGGGGCTCTGATGGCAGCAAGTTTGCTGGGCGCATGCTCGACCCATCAGGTGCCGATGACCTACAGTCCGGCCGCCGTCCAGAAACCGCCCTTGGCGAAGCCGGATGTCGAGGTGCTCACCGTCACCGACGCGCGCAAGTACACCGGCAAGCATCTGGGCGCCATCCGCGGCGGTTATGGCAACGCCTTGAAGACCATCGAAGCGTCAGGCCCCGTCAAGGACGTGGTCCACAAGGCTTTCGAGGACGCTCTCAACGCGCGCGGCCTTCTCGCCTCGACCGATGGCGGGAGCTACGGTCTGGACATCACGGTCGAGAAGCTCGATTGCAGTCAGTTGGTCCGCAAGGAGGCGCACGCGCGGTTCCGCGTCGCGGTTCTGAATAAGAACACGGGCCAGCCGGTCTACAGCAAAGTCGTGGAAGACAACCGCGAGGACACGGGAAACCCGTTCGCAACCGGCGTCTTCGGCTCGGTTGATGAGTTGAGCAAACTGGCCAACAACAGCATGCAGGCGGCCATTGACCAAGCCCTCGACAACCCCGCCTTCCTCACCGTTGTCAGAGCACGCTGAACGGCCGTGGAAACCGGCAGCAGCCATAAATGGCGCGGCCTCAGGCAACTGGTTGCATCTCAACTGACCAGGGCTTTTCCGCCCTCATGACAGACAGTCCCCTGGAATCGTTTGGTTCCAGGGGTTCTGATCAGGTCCCTGCTTCCCCGTCGCCGGGTTCGCCTTTCATCCTGGGCGAACCGAGCTCACCCGACTGTTCGGGAAAAAGGGTCCTGTTCTGCCATCATCACGCGCGCACACGACGAGTTTGCGACCGAGCCGTCCAGTCCATCCGGCCTCATGTTGGTGAGGTCACCGGAACCGGGGTGGGAATGCCGTAGGTCTGGGCGAGTTGGCTGAAGGAGTCGATGGTCGTCTGGTCGATGGGAATTCCGAGCGTCCTGCGGCGCTCCGCCTCCGCCCATTCGCGGTCGCCGGGCGCCATGACCGTTCGGCCCGGCACGGCCTGGGACCCGCGAAGAGCATCCAGATAGCGCGCCATGTTGTTCTCGAAGTCTTCCCGCGGCAGAAAGGCGTCCGGACGGATCGCCATCACGAAGGCGCCCATGCCGCGCGGCGTGCTCATATCCGGTCCCGGCATCGGCAGGATTTCGAAGCTCAGCTTCATGCCGGTCAGAACGGCGCTCAGGATCTCCACGAAGCCCGCAAGCCCGGCCCCCTTGAAGCCGAACTCCCCGCCCAGCGGCGCCAGCATCTCGGCCCGTTCGGGATCGGTGGTGTCGCGCCCCTCGGGGTCCGATGCGGTGGCTTCGGGAAGCGCAAGCCCGAGGCTGCGGTAGAGCTGGACGCGGTTGTAGGGGATGGCGCTGGTGGCCATGTCGAACAGCCACGGATCGCCGTCCTTCACCGGAACGGCGATGGCGATCGGGTTGGTGCCGTGGAAGCGCTCGGCGCCGTCGTGCAGCCTCATGAAGCTGTCGGAGTTGCAGAAGGCCATGCCGATGCAGCCCGCCTCCGCCGCGGCGAGGGCGAAGGCGCCGGCCGGACCGAAGTGGGAGTTGTTGCGGATGGCGACCGCGCCGATGCCGAACCGGCCGGCCAGCTCGACCGCCTTTTCCTGCGCGCGGTAGGCGCCGAGCGCGCCGTGGGCGTGGTCGGCGTCCAGCGTGGCGACAGCCCCGAACTCGGACAGGATGCGCGGGGCGGGCCGCGGGTTCACCCGTCCCTGGCTCATGGTGGCCACATAGTGCCCAAGCAGCCGCACACCATGGCTGTCGACCCCGAGCCTGGAGCCGTGCATCATCGCGCGGGTGGCCGCGTCCGCCGTCGCCTCGTCCGCTCCCGCGGCCACAAACACCGCGCGGCAGAAGGAGTCCAGGGCATCCGCGCCGTAGCGCGCGGTCGGCTGAGCCGGTCCGGTCACAGCGTCTGTCCCCCGTCGGCGACGAGCAGGCTGCCCGTCATGAAGCCGGATTCGTCGCTGGCCAGATACACCGCGGCGGCGGCCATCTCCTCGACGGTGCCCAGGCGGCCCATCGGCTGGCGGGCGATGAACTGCGCCCGCATCCCCTCCGGGTCGGCGCTCGACTGGATGCGCTCCTCCAGCGACGGCGAGTGGGTGGTGCCCGGGCACAGCGCGTTGCAGCGGACGCCGACGCCGATGAAATCGCGGGCCACGGCCTTGGTCAGGCCGATCACCGCCGCCTTGCTGGTCCCGTAGGCGGTGCGGTTGGCGACGCCGGTCAGGCTCGACGCCACCGAGGCGACGTTCACGATGGAGCCCCGGCGCCGCTCGATCATACCCGGAAGCACCGCGCGGATGGTGTGGAACATCGAAGTGACGTTCTGGTCCAGGCTGCGCGCCCAGTCCTCGTCGCTGCAATCCAGGATGGTGCCGTTGTGGACCCACCCGGCGTTGTTGACGAGGATGTCGAGCGGCCCGGCCTCGGCGACGACGCGCCGGACCGCCGCCGGATCGGTCACGTCGAGCGCGACCGGGGTGATCCGGGAATCGATGCGGGGCAGATCCTCCATCTTCGACAGCGTGCGGCTGGCCGCGACGACGCTGGCCCCCTCCCTGGCGAAGGCGAGCGCGATGGCCCGTCCCATGCCCTGTCCCGCGCCGGTCACCAGCGCGCGTTTTCCGTCTAGTCTGCCGGTCATCGTGTTTGGAACTCCACCGGTCGGCGCCACACGGGGCGCCGGATTGGACGCAAGGATTCGGTGTGCCCGCGGGCGGGGCGGGCGGCGTCTCCGCCACCCGCGCCCGCCGCGCCGCCATCATCCGAAGAGCAGGTTCGGGATCAGGAGGATCAGTTCGGGCACGAAGATCAGAAGCAGGGTCGTCAGCCCGATGGCGATCATCAGAGGCAGGGACTCCCGCACATAGGCGCCCACCGACACCCTCAGGATCGAGCAGACGGTGAACATCGCCGCCCCGACCGGAGGCGTGAAGTTGCCGATCGTCGCCGCGACGATGAAGACCACGCCGAAATGCACCGGATCGCCGCCCATCGCCCGCACGGCGGGCAGGAAGATCGGCGTCATCATGATGATGATGACCGTCGCGTCGATGAACAGGCCCGCCACCAGAACCAGGAGGACGATCAGGACCATCACCAGCTGGACGTTGTCGGTGAGGCTGGTCAGGGACGACGCGATGACTTCCGGAATGCGCTCGAAGACGATGCCGTAGCTGAAGATCGCCGACAGGCTGATGAGGAACATCGCGGAGCCGACGTCGGCAAGACTGATCTCCAGCGCCTCGATGAAGCTCTTCGTCTTGAGCCTGCGGTAGACCACGAAACCGATGAACAGCGCGTACAGCACCGCAAAGGCGCCGATCTCCGAGGGTGTGAAGATGCCCATGCGCAACCCGACGAGCAGGATGACCGGGAAAAGCAGCGCCCAGACGCCGCCCCTGAGAGCGCTGCCGACTTCGGCCAAGGACGCCCGTTTCGCCCGCTCGGGAGGGTACCCGCGCTTGTTGGAGGTGTACCAGACGGCGATGCTCATGGCGATGCCGAGCAGAAGCGCCGGGGCGAAGCCCGCCGCGAACATGCGTCCGATCGACACCTGGCCGATGGTCCCGTAGAGGATCATGCCGATGCCCGGCGGGATCAGCGGGGTGAGGAGCGAGGTGAAGGAGATCACGCCGGCGGTGAATCCGCGCGACATGCCCCGTTTCGTCATCTCCTCGCCGAGGATGCGCGACTGCATCGCCGCGTCCGCGATGGCTGATCCCGACACGCCGCCCATCAGCGCCGACAGGACAATGGAAATCTGGGCGAGCCCGCCCTTGAAGTGACCGGTGGCCACCGACGCCAGATTCAGCAGGCTTTCGGTGATGCCCGACCGGTTCATGTAGTTGCCCGCCATGATGAACAGGGGAACGGCGAGCAGGGCGAAGTTCTGGGTCTGGGAGACCGTCACCTGAAGCGGGATGGTGAAGGGCAGTTCCGGGTGCTGAAGGAAGAACAGCACCCCCGAGATGCCGATCGCGAAGGCGACGGGCATGCCGATGAGGAGGAAGACCGCGAAGGCCAGAACGACAAGCAGCATGGTCAGGCGACCTCCCCGCTGGCGGCGGCGGTGCACGGGACGCCGTCGGACCGCATCAGGGCCCGGATCTTGAGAATGGTGGTGATGAGCATGAGGGCTGCGCCGACGGCGATGCTGGCGGTGACCCAGGAATAGCTGACGCCGGGAATGCCGTTGAAGGTCCGGGACCGGCTGGTCCAGGCGAGCAAGGTGCCGCCGTAGATCGCATAGCAGAGGAACAGCGCGATCACCGCGTAGTTCACGAACAGCAGGGCCCGCTGGTACCGCTCGGACAGCTTCGCGGTCACCAGATCGAGGGACATGAGCATGTCCTTGCGCCAGGCGATGTCAGCGCACAGGAACACCGCCCAGGCGAAGAAGCAGGTCGCCAGATCGATGGTCCAGTTGAGCGGGTGCTGCATCATCCGCGCCACACCGCCGAGCAGAAGCAATCCCACCATCAGCATCAGGAACAAGCCGGCGAGGATCGCCTCCAGCTTCAGTACATAGTCGTAAAGAGTCTTCATAAGGCAGGCCTCGCCGGCTTCGGGTGACTTAGCGACCCATTTCCTTGTAGACAGCCGCGCGCACCTCGGTCAGGCCGAGCGCCTTGTAGGCGGCGTCACCGGCCTTGCGGAAGGCCTCCAGATCGACATTGTCGGTCACCTTCATGCCGCCCTTGACCAGCGCGGCCTTCTCGCTCTCGGCGGCGTCGGCGAGCACCTTCGAGACTTTCTGGCCGGCGGCGCTGCATTCCTCGACCAGAGCGGTCTGGTAGTCGGCGGGAAGCTTCTTGAACCAGGCCGCGCTCACGACCTCGAAGTTGATCAGCGTGATATGGCCGGTCTCGCTGACGTTCTTGATGACCTCCTGGAGGTTGGAGGGGCGGATGTTGGCGTAGGTCAGTTCCGCGCCGTCGACGGCCCGCTGCTGGAGGCCGGGGTAGATGTCGCCGAAGCTCATCGCCGTCGGGGCCGCGCCGATGGCGCGCACCGATTCCTGCCAGATGGGGGCCGGCGGGGTGCGGATGCGCAGGCCGGACAGGTCGCCCGGGTTGCGGACCGGCTTGTTGGCGAAGACATGGCGCTTGCCCTGCACGAAGTCGAAGCAGACGACCTGGAGACCGTGCTTGTCCGCCAGCTCCGTCTTCCACTTCTTGACGATGTCGAGCTTCGACAGCGCGAAGGCCTCGTCGAGCGTATCGACGAAGTATGGGCCGTTCAGGACCGCGATCTCGCGAACATAGTTGCCGAGGCGCGCCGCGTCGGTGTTCTGGCCGATGTTGGCGCCCTGGCGGATCTGCTCGATGATGTCTTCCTCGTTGCCGAGCTGGGCGCTGTGGAACACCTCGATCTTGAGGCCGCCGTTGGTCCGCTCTCCGACGCGTTTGGCCCACTCCTGGAACGCCGAATGATAGGCTTCGACCGGGCTGTGGACGTGGTTCATGCGCAGGATGTGCTTTTCCTGGGCCTGGGCCACGCCCATACCAGCGATCAGCGACAGCGCAGTGGCTCCGAGAAAAGCGCCAAGGCGCTTGGACATGTTGGTCACTTCCTACTCCCTAGAATTTCTTATCGGTTCGGAGATAAGGGGCACCCGTTGCCTTGAGCGCGGAGCCTGGTACTTCCCTTATACCATTGGTTTTCTGTTCGCCCCTGCGGAGCGGACAGACGATGCGCGGATGGTGAACGGCTCAGCCCACGCAACGTTCGGTTATCTTGCACACTTGTATCCAAGGATGCAAGGTGCTACGGATCATCCATAAAGCGTTTTGATTGGTGTCCAATCGAACCCGTGTTCGGGCGGGATTCCGCCGGGCGGGGGCGACCTGGCGGAAGGAAGGCGCAACCAATAATGTCAAAGTGTTCGTCCGGCTGTACCAGACATCGGTTCGGCTCCGTCCCCGTTCCGAACGGTGTTGGGCGCCGCCGCGACCTTGCGCGGGCCAGTACGAACCGGCGATAATCACGATTCTGGGCTCGGGACGGGCGATATCCGCTTACGCAGGAGCTGGGAGAATACGGTGAAGAACGAACGGCTGGTGTTGGAGCGCAACACACTGGACAGCGTGATCTACAAGGAACTGCGGAAGAGGATCATTTCGCTGTCGCTCCATCCCGGCTCGATGATCTACGAAAACGCCGTCGCCGACGAATACGGCGTCAGCCGGACACCGGTCCGTCAGGCCTTCTCCCGTCTGGCGAACGAAGGCTTGTTGAGCATCCTGCCGCAGCGCGGCGCTCAGGTTTCGCACCTGTCCGTGGCCAAGGTGAAGGAGGCCCAGTTCATCCGGGAAGCGCTGGAGGTGTCGGCGTTCGGTGAGGTGGCGCGCATCTGGAACAAAACCGCCGATCACAGCGCGGCGCAAAGCAAGGCGCTGTCGCTGATCGAGCAGCAAAGACAGGTCGTGCGGGAGAAGGACTATGTCGGTTTCACCGAACTGGATGTGGCGTTCCACGACACCGTCATCGGGGTGCTGGGGAACGCCATGCTGCTGGAAATGCTGAGCGACGTGAGGACGCATCTGACACGGGTGCGCTTCCTCGAGTTGCAGGAGGCCCATCATGAGGACGATGCGATCGCCGACCACGTCAAGCTGATGCGCTCCATCATGGCGAACGACGTCGCGGGAACCCAATCGCTGCTGCTGGCCCATCTGAAAATGATCGAGGCGATGCGCGACGACATCCTCAAGCGTCACGACATTCTCTTCGAATAGACGCCGTCCGGGAGCCCTGCCGGGGGCATCGCCGGACGCTTGATCCAAACATCGCTGACGGGCGCAGGCCCGAGCCGGTCGGACAACCGGCGGGAACGGGGCTGCTTGCCCTCCGCGAACCGACAGCAAGACCAACACCCCCGCACGTGGGGCACAATCGGGAGGAGACGAGATGAACAGACGGTCGATCCACAGCTACACCTGGATTCCGAAGTGGTCCACCGCGGACGGCGCCTACGCGGCCGAGCGCGCCGCGGCCTTCGGCTATGGCCAGTTGGTCGTGCCGATCCGCGACCATGACAGCATCGAACCGGCGGCCATCGCCGCTCTGTGCGAGCGGGCCGGAGTCCGCCCCGTCGCGACCTCGCCGCTTCAGGTGGACAACGACATTTCGAGCACCGACCCGGAGGTGCACCGCCGCGGGATCGAGCGGCATTGCGCGGCGCTCGCCCTGGCGCGCGACATGGGCGCCGACCGCATGGGCGGCATCCTCTACAGCGCCTTCGGCAAGGCGTCGAAGGTGCCGGGCGACGCCAACGTCCAGGCGGCGGCGGACGGCTTGCGGATCGTCGCCGAACGGGCCGCGTCCTACGGGATGCTGCTGGCGCTCGAAGTGGTCAACCGGTACGAGAGCAACCTGATCAACACGGCGGAACAGGCCGTCCGGATGGTCAAGCTGATCGGCGCCGACAACGTCCGCATCCATCTCGACACCTTCCACATGAACATCGAGGAGAACGACCTGCTGGGCGCGCTTGAGCTGGCGATGCCCTATCTCGGATATTTCGAGATCGACCAGAACCACCGGGGCCGCCTGACGGAGGGGTCCATCGACTTCGCCCCGATGCTGCGCCGCTTGAAGGCGGCCAACTATCAGGGGCTGATCGGCGTCGAAGCCTTCTCCTCCGCCGTGTCGCACCCGGACATCACCGCGGGCGTCGCGTCCTGGCGCAACCTGTTCGACCATGGCGACGACGTGGCGCGCGACGGGCAGCTGCTGCTCGATCAACACGGCCTCTAACGACGCCCGCCGCCACCGGCGCCCCCCGGCCAACGGGTCGCGGGTGTGCGCCGGGCGGCTCTGGTGATGAGACCCTGACCTCCCACCCAATGCACGCCCAGACCACAAGCCCCGTGCTAATGTCGGATCGGCTCAACAATGAAAGGGTCCAGGCCGGTCATGGCTCGACGATGGTCTTTCGCTGTGCTGACGATCCTTTGCGGGGTTTGGATCACCGGTGACGCGACGGCGGCCGACTCGGTTCCCCGGTCGGCACCCTCGGCGTCCGGCGCGGTTCCGACGGATTTCAGCACGGTGGCCTTGCAGCCGCCGATGACGTCCCTCTCGGCACAGCCGATCGGCAGCTACGCCAACGGCTGCATTCGCGGCGCGCAGACGCTGCCTCCGGAGGGCACCGGCTATCAGGCGGTCAACCTGTCGCGGAACCGCAACCACGGCCATCCCGACACCGTCGCGTTCGTCCAGGACCTTGCCCGCCGCGCACAGGCCGAGCGGCTCGGGAGGCTGGCCGTCGGCGACATTTCCAAGCCCTTCGGCGGACGCATGGAAAGCGGACACGCCAGCCACCAGATCGGCCTCGACGTCGACGTGTGGTTCGATCTCGACCAGCCGCCTCTCGCGCGGGACGCGCGGGAGCGAACGGATTTCCCGACCATGGTGAACCGGCAGACGCAGCGCGTTCTCCCGGAACGGTTCGGCCCCCGTCAGGCCCGCCTTCTGCGACTGGCGGCGACGAGCCCGAAGGTCGCGCGGGTGTTCGTGAACCCGGCGATCAAGCTGGCGCTGTGCCAGAGCGAGCACGGCGACCGCTCCTGGCTGAACACCGTTCGCCCCTGGGCCGGGCACGACTCGCACTTCCATGTGCGGATGAACTGCCCGGCCGGATCGACGGCCTGCGTTCCGCAAGCCCCCATTCCGCCGGGCGACGGCTGCGGCCAGGACCTTCTGAGCTGGTTCGAACCCCCGAAGGAAGCGCCGGGGTCCCGGCCACCCAAGGCCATCCCCGAGCCCCCGGCAGCCTGCCTGGAGGTTCTGGCGGGGCATTGAGCCTCCGCCGGCAAACGGATGTCGGCCCCTTTGCCCTTCGGGCCGGTTCTATTGATAGACGGCGTTTCTGACTTCGGCCGGAAACGCCCCAGCCATGCCCTCGAACGCGGTGTTCGTCAGAGCAACCACCGAGAGGCCGTTCCTGCGATCGATGAACCAGTGATGGCCGTAGGCGCCGCCCCACTGCAGCGTGCCGGCGGCCTGCGGCGTGCCCGTCGGCGCCGGATCGGCCAGCACCGCCCAGCCATAGCCGAAGCCCCAACC
The DNA here is from genome assembly GCF_013340925.1 of Azospirillum formosense. Classification (GTDB taxonomy): domain Bacteria; phylum Pseudomonadota; class Alphaproteobacteria; order Azospirillales; family Azospirillaceae; genus Azospirillum; species Azospirillum formosense. The sequence goes on along the minus strand of NZ_WHOR01000003.1, from coordinate 12,410 downwards.
CGGCCCCTGCGTTTCGGCCCGCGTGCCGACATGGTCCCTGGCCATCAGTAAGACCGTTTCGGGTTTCAGGATCGGCGAACCGCCGGTGCGGATCGCTTCGAGAAACCGAAGAACGTCCGAAGCCGTCCCAGCCATGCCCGCCCCGCCCGATTGGTAGGAACTGGCGTCGAGAATTCGCGACGGTGCGAACGTCGCGGCAAGCCCCATCAGCGGGACGGTCAGCCCGTCCGTCATCGGCACCGGCTCCGGATCGCCGTCCGCATAGGCCTTGGCAAGCCGGGACGCATCGCGGACCGAGAAGTCGGTGTCGTCGATGCCGAGCGGTGCCGTGACCGTGTCGCGGACGATGTCGGAGAGGCTCCGCCCCTCGATCGCTTCCAGCACGCCGCCGAGCACATCGATGCCCAGTGAATAGCGCCACCCCGTGCCGGGGGCGAACGCCAATGGAGCGGCCGACAGGCGGGCGAGGTTCTCACCCAGTGAAAGGCCCGGCTGGTCGAGTCCGTCCGAGACGTTCAGCCTGTGATAGGGACCGTCCGCCGGTTCGAGGAACGCATAGCCCAGCCCCGATGTATGGGTCAGCAGTTGCCGGATGGTGATGTCCGGGGTCGAACCGTCCGGCAAGGCGGGGCGGAAGTCCGGCAGCCAGCGCGCGACCGGCGCGTCGAGATCCAGCCGCCCGTCCTCGACCAGCCGCATGGCGGCCGCGGTCACGAACGGTTTGGTGACGGAGGCGAGGCGGAAGATCGCGTCCTCGCGCATCACGGTGCCGGCCTCCCGGTCGGCATGGCCGGCGGCGCGGTGGTAGACGATCCTGCCATCCTTCGCGACCAGGACGACCGCGCCGACGATCCGCTTTTCGGACAGCGCCCGGTCGATCACCGGATCGAGGCGAGCCCCGATCACAGGGTCGATGGCCGGTTCGGCGAAGGCTGTGCCGGCAACGGTCAGCGCAGCGGCGACAAGAGGGATGCGCATGGCGGTGGAACCCCGTATATATGGAGCGATCACTCCTGAATAACGCAACCTGGGGACTATTTCCAGAGTGACCGTTGTGAAAAACAGCAACCCCGCGCCGCGGCCGCGCGGCCGGCCGCGCGCTTTCGACCGCGACGAGGCGCTGGCCAAAGCGGCGATAACCTTCTGGCGGCTGGGCTATGAAGGCGCCTCCATCGCCGATCTGACGGCGGCGATGGGCATCACGCCGCAAAGCCTCTACGCCGCGTTCGCGTCGAAGGCCGATCTCTACCGCGAGGCGCTGGACTGGTATCAGGCCACGGTCGGCGCCTCGACGGCGGCGGCCCTCGAAGAGGACGATGCGCTGGTTGCGCTGACGCGGGTCCTTCGGGAATCGGCGCGGGAATTCACCAAACGGGACCGCCCGCATGGCTGCATGGTGTCGACGGCCGTGCTGACCTGCGCGGCGGAGAACGAACCTGTGGCCCGTCATGTCGCCGGTTTGCGCACCGCGACGCTGGACCTCATCCGGGCGCGCATCGAGCGCGGCATGGCCGAGGGACAGGTGAAACGGGAAACCGATGCCGAGGCCCTCGCACGCTTCGTCGGCGCGATGATCCAGGGCATGTCCGTGCAGGCGCAGGACGGCGCGTCCGCCGAGGCGCTGTCATCACTCGCCGCCCATGCGATCGCCGAGATCGAGCGGCATCGCGCGTAGCGCTTCCGCCATGCCGACGCTACGCCAGTCGCGCGCCCGGCCCGATCCCAGGGCCGAGGGGGTTCGGCGGCGCGGGTGGCTCCCTACCGCTCCCACCGGCGGACGATGGCGTCGATGGTGCCGTCCCGCTTGAGCTTCTCGTAGGCCGCCTGCAAGCGCTCGGCCTTGTCCGCCCGCATCTTGGGGACGGATATGTAGCGCGGCACCATGGCCAGCGGCGTGGGCAGGATCTTGACCGACCCCGTCCGGCCCTCGCTGTCAGCCAAGTATCGAAGCACCTGCAAGTCGCCGGCGATGGCATCGACGCGGCCGAGAAGCAGGCGGCGGAAGGACACGACGTTGCTGCTGCTGCGGACCCGCTCGAACAGGGGGGATTTGTCGAACTCGGGGGTGTACTCGAAGCCGTCGACGACGCCGATCCGCAGACCCTGCAAATCGTCGATGCGCGCGTAGGTGATCTCCGAATTGCTGCGGACCATGAGCACGGTCGCGCCGACACGGTAGGGTCCGATCAGATGGCCACGCTCCAATCGGCGCGGCGACGTGAAGAACTGGAAGGCGACGTCCACCTCGTTCTCGTCGTGGGCGCGCACCACCTCCGGCCAGGCCATGGGGCGGTGAACCGGGTAGACGCCGATGTCCTTCAGCATGGCGTCGACGATCTCCGTGTCCATTCCCGTCCGCTTGCCGCGCTCGGTGAAGTTGTACGGCGGGAAATAGTCCTCGGACGCGACCGTCCAGTTTTCCGCGCGCGCCGGGGCCGAAGCCAGAACCAAGGCGACGACCAGCAACCGCGCCACCCCCGCCAAACACACGCGCACCGCCGTCCTCATCAACCTTCTCCGCTCACATCCCGACATCGCCTGTCGCCGGGCACCGCGTACAGGGCAATCCGGTCGTCCTCAATGGGAAAAGAGCGGGCGGGTGTGATATCGCACCGGAGACGGCGCTCAAGGGTTCCTGCCGGGTGAGTGTTGGGGGACCGGCTCCGCCCGCGAACAGGGGAACCGGTCCCACTCACCAGCCCGCGCCGGTCAGGCGGCGGCGCGCAGCCGCATCGCCCCGACCAGATCCTCGATGGTCACCACCGGCATGCCGTGGCGCTCGGCGAAGGCGACCAGTTCGGGCAGGCGGGCCATGGTGCCGTCCGGGTTCATCACCTCGCACAGCACCCCCGCCGGACGGCGCCCGGCCAGGGTGGTCAGCTCGATGGTCGCCTCGGTGTGGCCGCGCCGCGCTGCCAAGCCCCCGGCGTGCGCGCGGATCGGGAAAACGTGGCCCGGCCGGGCGAGGTCCTCCGGCCGGCAGCCGTCGGCGATGGCGGTGCGGATGGTGGTCACCCGGTCCGCCGCCGACACGCCCGTCGTCACGCCCTCCCGCGCTTCGATGGAGACGGTAAAGGCGGTGCCGAAGCGCGCCGTGTTGCTGCCGACCATGGGCGGCAGGTCGAGGCGGCGCGCGTCGGCGTCGGTCAGGATCAGGCAGACGATCCCCGACCCCTCGCGGATCAGCAGGGCCATCTGTTCGGCGGTGATGGTTTCGGCGGCGTAGATCACGTCGCCTTCGTTCTCGCGGTCCTCGTCATCCACGACGACGACGCCGCCACCCTGGCGGATGGCGTCCACGGCGCGGATCACCCGTTCCTCGGCGGTGCCGAAGCGGTCGAGAAGGCCGGTGGAGAGGTGGGTGCTGGCAAAGGTCTGATTCACGGTTCTCACTCCGGTTGGGGCGAGCCTGAATCAGGGCGCAAAGAGACATCCGGCGGCGCACGGGATGCCCCGCGCGGACCGCCGTCGCAGGCCAGCGCACGCGGACCACGCGTCACGCCATGCGCGACGTGCGGACCACGGTCGATGACCGGCTCGTCCTCTTCCATCCGGACTGTCACCGTCGGCTCCGGCCTTGAACCGGATCTGCTGACCTCCCGGCCTGACGGCCGGGAGCGCTCGCGGGCTCCCCCTCGTGCGAGGGGCTACCGCCGGTCGGGATTTTCACCCTGCCCTGAGAACAAGCGTCTGTTGCGCCGCCCCCGGCCCGCTGGGGGACGCTGAGGGACGGCACCGCCAGCGTCCCCCAGCGGACCGGGCAAAGTCAAGACCGCTTCGCCCCGCCGACCGGCCCCTCCGTCCGGCGCAGCAGATAGTCCAGCCCGCCCAGCCGGTACCAGCGGTAGCCGTAGGGCTCCAGCACCAGGCGATGCCGCCCGTCCTCCTCGGGGTCGTTGTGGTCCTCGGCCAGCAGGTTGACCAGCCGCGGCGATTCCCCCTGGCCATCGACCGCCAGCGCGACCTCGTGGGGACGGTCGTCGAGGTTGTGGACGACAAGCACCGAGTTGTTGCGCCAGTCGTAGCGGATCGCCAGCACGGCGTTCGATCCGGTGGGCAGAACCTGGAAGTCGCCCCAGCCGATTTCCGGGCATTCCTTGCGCATGCGGATGATGCGCTCGGTCCAGTTCAACAGGGACGACGGCTCGCGGCGCTGGTGGGCGGCGTTGATCCGCTCGTAGCCGTAGGCGCCGCCGCTGATGACCGGATGCACGGGGTCGTCCGCCTTGGTGAAGCCGCCCTGCGGCTCGTCCGACCACTGCATGGGGGTGCGGGCGCACTCGCGCTCCGGCAGGGACAGGTCGTCGCCCATGCCGATCTCGTCGCCGTAGCGCAGGACCGGCGTGCCGGGCAGAGTGAACAGCAGGCTGTAGGCCAGCTCCAGCCAGCGCCGGTCGCCGCGCAGCATCGGGGCAAGCCGCCGCCGGATGCCGCGGTCGTAGAGCTGCATGTCCTTGTCCGGCCCGAACGTGTCGAAGACGCGCTTGCGCTGCGCCTCGGTCAGGCGGCCGAGGTCCAGCTCGTCGTGGTTGCGCAGGAACAGGCCCCACTGGTTGGTGCTGGGGCGCGGCACCCGGGTGACGTCCAGCGCCTTGGCCAGCGGCCGCGTGTCCGCCGTCGCCAGCGCGTAGAACAGGGTCTGGTTGACCTGGAAATTGAAGACCATCTGCATGCGGTCGCCGTCGTCGCCGAAATACTCCTGGTCGACGGTCGGCAGCACGTTGGCCTCGGCCAGCAGAACGGCGTCGCCGCACCGCCACTGCACGAACTCCCGGAAGGTGCGCAGCATGTCGAACTGCTCCTTCGGCTTCTTCACGTCCGGCCCCTTGGTCGCGATGACGAAGGGCACGGCGTCCATGCGGAAGCCCGACACGCCCAGCTCGATCCAGAAGCCCATCACCTTCAGCAGTTCGGCCTGCACCTCCGGGTTGGCGGTGTTCAGGTCGGGCTGGAATTCGTAGAAGCGGTGGAAGTAGTAGGCGCGGGCCTCCTTGTCCCAGCTCCAAGTGGTCTTCTGCACGCCGGGAAAGACGACGCCCTGGTCGGCGTCGTCCGGCTTTTTGTCCGACCAGACGTACCAGTCCCGATAGGGGGACTCCGCATCCTTGCGCGCCGCCTGGAACCAGGGATGCTGGTCCGACGTGTGGTTGACCACGAGGTCGATGATGAGGCGGATGCCGCGCTGCTTGCAGGCGTGGCTGAACTCCACGAAGTCGCCCAGCGTGCCGTAGCGCGGATCGACGTTGTAGTAGTCGGCCACGTCGTAGCCGTGGTCGCGCATCGGCGACGGCTGGAACGGGCCCAGCCAGAGGCAGGTCACGCCCAGCCCCTGCAGATAGTCCAGCCGGCGCTGCAAGCCTTGGAAATCGCCGATCCCGTCGCCGTTGGCGTCCATGAAGGTGCCGACCGACAGGTTGTAGATGACCGCGTTCTTGTACCAGAGATCCTTGATCATGGCCCGCCCTGCCCTGGACGCGGCGCCCGCCGCCGCTCGTCCTAGGCCTTAACAGGGCCGACCGGCCGAGGTCCCGTCACTCCGCCGAGCCAACCGTAAGGGGGTGTCCTACGCCCTTAGGAAAAAGGTTAATGTATAGTTAAAGTCACAAGAAAGCCTTCAATCCTGCCCGCATGATGTCCCCCAAGACGCACAGAACCAGGGGAATCGTGCCATGAAGCGTGCCATGCGCCAGAATGCCGCCCGGAACGGGGCCGCCCAGAGCCCCGCCACCCAGACCACCACGACGCAGGCCGTCAGCTACAGCTATGGGAACAACGCCGGCACCCTGGCGGCGGCTCCCGCGGCGCCGGTTCCCACCAGCTTCGCCCCGGTGACCATCAACTACGCGGAGACGCGGGCGGATGGCGGGTTCGGATGGGACGTGAAGTACGATCTCGCCTTCGACGGCACGGCCTTCACCGTGCAGACCCGCATCCACCTGACCGGCGACGACGCCGGTTCGCTGAAACAGGTCTGGGAGCAGGGGATCGAGGGGATCTGGGGCGACAAGTACAGCCTGTCGGACGGCACCAACAGCTACGCCATCCGCTTCGACGTGCAATTCGTGGCGGCCGGAACCCAGCATTACGACGTGAACGTCAGCAACAGCTACGGGCGCTGCGACATGCTGAACTGGTGCACCCAGACCGACTGGGGCCCCGATTACCAGGACGAGCTGGCGGCCCACGAGTTTGGGCACATGATCGGCGCCTTCGACGAATATGCGGGCGGAGCCACCTACGGCAACTTCGCCGCCACCGGCACCATCATGTCGGACCTGACCCCGACGCTGCGTCCCAACTACATGAACTCCATCGACTATTACGCCGAGCAGTTCACCGGCAAGACCTTCCAGATCGTCGAGATCCCGAAGAACCTGACGCTGACCGGCAACACCTGGGCCGACAGCCTCTATGGCGGGGCGGGCAACGACACGCTGAGCGGGCTGAGCGGCAACGACCAGCTGTTCGGCGGTGCCGGCAACGACCTGCTGTGGGGCGACGCCGGAAACGACACGCTGCGTGGGCAGGCCGGGAACGACGCGCTGCATGGCGGCGCGGGCGCCGACCTGCTGATGGGGGATGAGGGGAACGACACGCTGTGGGGCGATGCCGGCAACGACACGCTGTGGGGCGGCGCCGGGGCGGACCTGTTCGTCTTCACGCGCGGCGGCGGCCAGGACCGCATCGCCGACTTCAGCCGCGCGCAGAACGACCGCATCCAGATCGCCTCCAACATGACCTACCGCCTGGGATCGGACGGCACGGGGAGCGCGGTGCTCGACTTCGGCGGCGGTGACCGGCTGACCTTGGCCGGGGTCGCCCCGATCCAGGTCGCATCGTCCCTCTTCACCTACGGCTGAGGCGACGCGTAACGCAGGAACTGGACGCGGGTGTCGCCGTAGCGGCGCTCGTCCAGCGCCGCGAAGCCGGGCGGCAGGGGCAGCGGATCGCGCCCGGCGACCTCGACCACCAGGACGGCGCCGGGAGCCAACCAGCCGGCCTTGGCCAGCCCGGCCAGCGCCCGCGGCGCCAGATCCTGGCCGTAGGGCGGGTCGAGGAAGGCCAGCGTGCAGGGGCGGCCCGGCGGAGGCGGCGGGCGGGTGGCGTCGGCGCGCAGGACCGCGGCGTTCGCCCCCTCCCCCAGCGCCGCGACGTTGGCCCGCACGGCGTCCAGGGCGGCGCGGCCCATGTCGAGGAAGCTGGCGTGGGCGGCCCCGCGGGACAGCGACTCCAGCCCCAGGGCGCCGGTTCCGCAGAAGGCGTCCACGACGACGGCGCCCTCCAGCAGGTCGGCCCCGTCCGGCCCCCAGTCGGCGTGGGACAGGATGTTGAACAGGGATTCGCGGGTGCGGTCGGTGGTCGGCCGCGTGTCGCTCCCCCCCGGGGCGGCCAGCCGCCGCCCGCGGTGCTTACCGCCGACGATCCGCACGGGTCCGCTCCGGCCCCCGGCCGCCGCCCTCGGACGACGCGCCGCCGCGCGGCTTCGGCCCCGGCTTTCCACCACCGCCGGGCTTTCCGCCCTTCAGCGTCAGCGTGCCGGGCTTGCCCGCCGGCTTGCCGTCCGGTCTGTTGGAAGCGGGCTTGCTGGAGGCGGCTTTGCCGGAAGCGGGCTTGGCGGACGCGTAGCCGCCCGAGGCCGGCTTGGCCGGGCCGCGCCGGTCGGACGCGGCCTTCGGCTCCGCCTTGGCCCAGCCGGCCTTGGCGTCGCGCGGCTTGGAGGCCTTCGCCGGGGCGGCGGAACGTCCCTTGGCGCCTTCGGCACCGGCGCTCTCATTTCTGGCGACGGCCTTGGCGGCAGCGGTCCTGCCGGCACCCTTGGCCTTGCCCTCCTCCGCCGGATCGGCGCCGGTGAAGAAGCGGGACACCTGCTCGCGCACGACGCGCTTCGGCACCTCCTCGACGGCGCTCTCCTCCAGCTTGCCGAGCTGGAAGGGGCCGTAGGCGACGCGGATCAGCCGGTTCACCTGGAGGTCCAGCGCCTCCATCACCTTGCGGATCTCGCGGTTCTTGCCTTCCTTCAGGCTGACGGTCAGCCAGGCGTTGCGGCCCTGGATGCGGTCCAGAACGGCTTCGATGGGACCGTACTTGACCCCGTCGATGGTCGGCCCCTTCGCCAGTTCGGCCAGCTTCACTTCGTTCACCTCGCCGAACACGCGCACGCGGTAGCGGCGGGTCCAGCCGGTGGCCGGCAGTTCCAGGAAGCGGGCCAGCTCGCCGTCGTTGGTCAGCAGCAGCAGACCTTCGGTCGTCAGGTCGAGCCGACCGACCGAGATGACGCGGGGCATGTCCGGCGGCAGCCGTTCGAAGACGGTGGTGCGTCCCTTCTCGTCGCGGGCGGTGGTGACCAGCCCGGACGGCTTGTAATAGCGCCACAGCCGCGCCGGCTCCGGCTCGGGGATGACCTTGCCGTCCACCTGCACGACGTCGCCGGACCGCACGACGCAGGCCGGGCTGTCCAGGGTCGTGCCGTTGACGGCCACGCGGCCGTCGGTGATCCAGCGCTCGGCGTCGCGGCGCGAGCACAGGCCCGCGCGCGCCAGCCGCTTGGCGATGCGCTCACCGGCATCGGGCTCGCCCGCGTCCGCATCGGCGGCGCCGGGCATGGCTTTTGAAGGGTCGAAATCGGGGGTGTCCATGGGCACGGACCATAGGGCTTGCAAGCCCCGCCCGCAACCCACGGCACGGTGTCCCCGCCGTTATTCTTCGAGGCGGAAGCCGACCTTCATCACCACCTGGAAGTGGGCGACCTTCCCACCGCTGACATGGCCGCGGATCTCCCCCACCTCGAACCAGTCGACGTTCTTCAGCGTCTTGGACGCCCGCTCGATGCCGTTGCGGATGGCGTCGTCGATGGTGGTCTCGGCGGTGCCGACGATTTCCACCTTCTTGTAGACATGGTTGCTCATGAACTGTCCTCCCTGTTCCGTCCGATGCTTAACAACGCCGGAGGGCGTTCCGCAGCTTGACGAAAACAGGGACCGCCGGGCAGGGTGCCCCGCATGAGCCGCCCCCCCTCCCCCATGGACATCGCCTTCGACGAGGCCGAAGCCGCCGCTTCCCGCGGGGAGGTGCCGGTGGGCGCCGTGGTGGTCGATCCGGTGACCGGGGCCGTGCTGGCCCGCGCCGGCAACCGGACCGAGGAGTTGAAGGACCCGACCGCCCACGCCGAGGTGCTGGCGATCCGCGCCGCCTGCGCGGCCTTGGGCGAGCCGCGCCTGCCGGGGCTGGACCTCTATGTGACGCTGGAGCCTTGCGCGCTGTGCGCCGCGGCGATCAGCTTCGCGCGCCTGCGGCGGGTCTATTTCGGCGCCTACGACCCGAAGGGCGGCGGGGTGGAGCATGGCCCCCGCTTCTACCACCAACCGACCTGCCACCACGCCCCGGACGTCTACGGCGGCATCGACGAGACGCGGGCGGGGGACATGCTGCGGGGGTTCTTCAGGGGGCGGCGTTAGTCTCTTTCAGACTCTCGTTCAGGATGGCCGCTATCACACGGCGGATCGCCTCGCGGATGTGTTTCAGATAAGCACGGTCTGCGGTCACAAGGATCGCGCCGACTGAAGAATTCCGTCGCGCATGTAAGGCGACAGGCCACGCTCCGTCACCACATCAACGGCAGCGGCGGTTCGTTCCTCCAAAGCGTGCTTCAATTCGATCAGGTCGAACAAATCCCGCCCTGGCTCCAACTCCACGAGAAGGTCCAGGTCGCTGCCGGGCCGTGCTCTCCCCGTGGCACGGGAGCCGAAGACGCGCAGGTTGCCGGCCACAAAGCGGGAAGCCAGAGCCTTGATGTCTTCGGCTGACACGCCAGCCGGCAGTTGGAGCGCCGTCAGCGCCCCAGCGCCCGCCAACCGATGTCGCGGCGGCAGAAGCCGTCCGGCCAGTCCAGCGCGTCCACGCCCTGGTAGGCGCGCTTCTGAGCCTCGGCCACGGTCGGGGCCTTGGCGGTCACGCCCAGCACGCGCCCGCCGGTGGACAGCACCCGCCCACCGTCCGCCAGCTTCGTGCCGGCGTGGAAGACGGTCACGCCCTCCACCGCGTTGGCGGCGTCGAAGCCCTTGATCTCGGTGTTCTTCACGTAATCGCCGGGATAGCCGTTCGCCGCCATGACGACGCACAGCGCCGTCTCGTCGTGCCAGCGCAGGTCGATGTTCTTCAACTGGCCGTCCGCCGCCGCGATCAGCGCGGCCAGCGCGTCGGACTTCAGACGCATCATCAGCGTCTGGCATTCCGGGTCGCCGAAGCGGACGTTGAACTCCAGCGTCTTCGGCACCGGATTTCCATCCGCGTCCTTGCCGATCATCAGGCCGGCGAACAGCACGCCCTTGAAGGGACGCCCCTCCGCCGCCATGCCCTTGACGGTCGGCTCGACGATCTCGCGCATCACGCGGGCCTGGAGGTCCGGGGTCAGCGCCGGGGCCGGGGAATAGGCGCCCATGCCGCCGGTGTTCGGGCCGGTGTCGCCGTCGCCCACCGCCTTGTGGTCCTGGGCCGAGGCCAGCGGCAGCGCCGACTCGCCGTCGCACAGAGCGAAGAAGCTGACCTCCTCGCCGTCCAGGAACTCCTCGACCACCACCTCGGCCCCGGCGGCGCCGAAGCGGCCCTCGACCAGGGCTTCGTCGATGGCGGCGAAGGCCTCCTCCTGGGTGCGGGCGACGGTCACCCCCTTGCCGGCGGCGAGGCCGTCGGCCTTGACCACGATGGGGGCGCCGTTCTTGCGGACGAAATCCTTGGCGGCCTCGACATCCTTGAAGCGGCCATAGGCGGCGGTCGGTACGCCGTACTTGGCCAGGATGTCCTTCATGAAGCCCTTGGAGCCCTCCAGCTCCGCAGCCGCGGCGCTGGGGCCGAAGGCCTTGATGCCGATGGCGGTCAGCTTGTCGACGAGGCCGAGCACCAGCGGCCCTTCCGGCCCGACGACCACGAAGTCGATGGCCTTGTCCTGGGCGAAGCGGACCAGGGCGTCCACGTCCTCCGCGCCGATGGCGACGCATTCGGCCACGTCCGCGATGCCCGCGTTGCCCGGCGCGCAGTAGAGCGTGTCGCACAGCGGCGAGTTCTGAATGGCCCAGCACAGCGCATGCTCGCGCCCACCCGACCCGACCACCAGGACTTTCATGGCACCTCGTCCTTCCACGCTTGTTGCCGACACCGCGCCTTGTATCATGGTGCCGCAATGACTCAAGACCTTGATATGACCTCTCCGCTGATCGCCCCCGAGCCGCGCCCCGGCTCGAACCTGCCGGAATTCTCGGTGGGCGACCTCGCCCGTCGCCTGAAGCGCAGCATCGAGGAGGAGTTCGGCTTCGTCCGCGTGCGCGGCGAGATCTCCCAGCCCAAGCGCCACAGCTCCGGCCACTGCTACCTCCGCCTGAAGGACGACACGGCGGTGATCGAGGCGGTGTGCTGGCGCGGCACCGCGTCGAAGCTGGCCGTCCAGCCGGCGGAGGGGCTGGAGGTCATCGTCACCGGACGCATGACGACCTACCCCGGTCGCTCGCAATACCAGCTCATCATCGAGTCGATGGAGCTGGCCGGCGAGGGCGCCCTGCTGAAGATGCTGGAGGAGCGCAAGAAGCGCCTCGCGGCGGAAGGGCTGTTCGACGCCGGGCGCAAGAAGCCCATCCCCTTCCTGCCCGACGTGATCGGCGTCGTCACCTCCCCCACCGGAGCGGTCATCCGCGACATCCTGCACCGGCTGCACGACCGTTTCCCGCGCCGGGTCCTGCTCTGGCCGGTCGCCGTGCAGGGCGAGCGGGCGGCGGCGGAGGTCACCGCGGCGATCGAGGGCTTCAACCGCATCCCCCCCGGCGGCCCGGTGCCGCGCCCCGACCTGCTGATCGTGGCGCGCGGCGGCGGCTCGCTGGAGGACCTGATGGCCTTCAACGAGGAGAACGTCGTCCGCGCGGCGGCGGCCAGCCGCATCCCGCTGATCTCGGCGGTCGGGCACGAGACGGATACCACACTGATCGACTTCGCGTCCGACCGCCGCGCCCCCACCCCCACCGCGGCGGCGGAGATGGCCGTGCCTGTGCGGGCGGAACTGCTCGCCCAGGTGCTGGACGACGAGCGGCGCATGGTCGGCGCCACCACCCGCATGCTGGCCGAGCGGCGGACGCGGGTGGAGGGGCTGGCCCGCGGCCTCGGCGACCCGCGCGCTCTGCTGGAAAGCCACGCCCAGCGGCTGGACGACCGGGCGGAGCGGCTGGCGCTCGCCGCCGTCTCGCTCCTCGACCGCCGCCGCACCCGCCTGAACGAACTGGGTGCCGCGCTGCGCCACCCGCGCGAGAAGCTGGCGGGAGCCGGGCAGCGGCTGGCCGCGGACTCCCGAGCGCGCGACGGAGCGCCGCGCCACGCCGGCGTCGCCGCGCGGGGGCAGCAAGAGAGGGGGAGAGGGCGGCCGCGGCGCG
>NZ_WHOR01000039.1:0-29911 GCF_013340925.1 Azospirillum formosense | reverse complement strand
GTCAAGGGAGGGAGGGCGGCCCGTTGTCCTCCAGCGGCTCGACGTCGACGCTGACCGACAGCGTGTGGCCGGCCGCCCCCATCAGGACGCCGCGGGCGGGGCTGACGTCGTCGTAGTCGCGGCCCCAGGCGATGGTGATGAAGTCCTGGTCGGCGCGCCGCGCGTTGGTCGGGCAGACGTCGATCCAGCCGGCCTCGGCACCGCACCAGACGGAGGCCCAGGCGTGGCTGACGTCGGCGCCGATCAGCCGCGGCCGGCCCGGCGGGGGCAGGGTGCGCAGATAGCCGGAGACGTAGCGGGCCGGCAGCCCCATGGCGCGCACGCAGCCGACCACGATGTGGGCGAAATCCTGGCAGACGCCGCGGCGGTGCCGCATCACCTCGGCCATCGGGGTGGCGATCGTCGTCGCCGTGGGGTCGAAGATGAAGTCGTCGTGGATGCGCCGCATCAGGTCCAGCGCCGCCTCCGCCGCCGGGCGGCCGGGCGTGAAAGACTGCACGGTGTAGTCGTGCAGCGTCGGGCTGGCCGCCACCAGCGTGCTGTCGAAGCGGTACTGGACCACCTCCGCCCCGTCCTCCGGCCCGGTCAGACCGCCCAGCGAATCGCGCACATGCTCCCAGGACGGGGTAAGCGCGGCGTTCAGCGTCGGAGGCGGACCGACCTCGACCTCGCTCTCCGCGGTGAGGACCAGTTGCCGGTGCGGCTCCTGCATCGCGACGTAGGTGACGGTGTTGCCGAAATAGTCGGTGTGGGACGATTGCACCGCCGGCGCCGGCAGGATGGTCAGCGTGCTCTGGTGGACGCGCTGGCGCGGGTGCGGCCGGGCGGTCAGGTGCAGCAGATGGTGCGACACCGACACGTCCTCGCCATAGTCGTAGCGGGTCGTGTGACGCACGCGGAAGCGCACGCCGAAACGGACGCCGGATTGCTCATCAGCGGGGGCCGCGCCGGCCACGGTCGGGGAGAGGTCAGGCCGGTCGGGCAAAGGCATGGCTGAAATAGGCGTGCGTCAGGAGGTTGGAAATCTCGGGCAGCGACAGGGCGAGCGAGTCGAGCAGCGTGTGCAGGGCGGTGCCCGAGTCCAGCGCGTCCGGCGCGCGCAGCGAGGCGCGGGCGGCCTTGAGGATGGACCGGGCTGAGGCCGCCGTGTCGCCGGGAACCGCCTGCGATCCGCTGGGCAGGGCCGCCACATGCCGCTCCAGCGCCGCCAGCTGGAAATCCAGGGCGCGCGGGTTGGAGTCGTCGGCCAGCAGCAGTTCCAGCACCGGGCGCCGCCTCACGCTGGTCAGGTAGCGGGACCGGTAGGTCATCACGCTTTCCCCCAACTCCAGCAGCACGCTCAGCGTCGCCACCTGGACCGGCTCATCCTGGCGGTCGAGCGTGTGGACCGGGATGCCGCGCATCACCGAAATGATGTGGAGCGCCCGCTCCATGCGCCGCCCGATGTCGAGGAAGCGCCAGCCCTGGCCGCGCGTCATGCTCTCCTGCTCCAGCCCGGCGATGGCGGCGAGGCTGGTCATCAGGTCGTCCAGCCGCAGCAGCATGGCGGCGGCGTCCAGCTTGTGCGCCGGCGGCTGGCTCTGCCGCTCCAGCATGGTCACCACCCGCCACATGTCGAGCGACAGGCGGTCGCGCACCGAATAGGCGGTGCGGTGCACCCGCTGAACCTGGGCGCGCAGGCTGTTGGGATGGTCCGGATCGACGACGGAGCTGTAGAGCGCCGCCCGCAGCGCCCGCCCGCCGCCAAGCGCGGTGACCCGCGTCAGGTCCCAGGGGATCATGCCCTCCCAGGCCATCAGATGGAGCAGCGGGCGAAGCTGCAGCGACGCCCCCGGCACGTTGCCGTCGGTCAGGCGGGAGTGGGTTGAGCGGAGCAGGCGCACCGTGCCCTCCGACCGCTCCGCGTAGCGGCCCAGCCAGTAGAGGCTGTCGGCCACCCGGCTCGGCAGATCGGCGGAGGCTGCCTTGGGCGCCGGCTGCGGTTCCTGCGCCGGCTGCGGGCGCGGCGTCGCCGGGGTGGCCTCGGCCCGGCGCCCGGACAGGATCCAGGTGTCCTTGCTGCCGCCGCCCCGCTGCATGGAGACGACCAGCTTGCCGGATTCGGTGGACACGCGGGTCAGGCCGCCGGGCATGACGGTGTAGCTGCCGTCCGGACGGGCGCAGAGGAAGACGCGCAGAACCAGCGGGCGCGGCTGCAACCGTCCGCTCTGCCAGACCGGCGCCGTGGACAGGGCCAGACGCTCCTGCGCGACGTAGCACCAGGGACGGGCCTTGATGCGCTCCACAAGGGAGGCGCGTTCGGACGCCGACAGATCGGCGCCGAAAATCGGCTCGAAGGACAGGGACGGGAAGGCCGGTTTCACCACCAACCCGTCGAGATGGTCGATGACGTAGGCGCGCTCGTCGTCGTTGCCGCACCACCAGACGGCGACGCCGGGCATCTTCAGCTCCTCGCCCAGCAGATGGCGGCAGAGCATGGGCAGAGACGGCTTGACGGCCATGGATTCCAGGAAGCCGGAGCCGAGCGAGTTGGCCACGACGACGTTGCCGGCGCGCACCGCCTCGATCAGCCCCGCCACGCCCAGCGAACTGTCGGCGCGCAGCTCCAGCGGGTCGGCGAAGTCGGCGTCCAGGCGGCGCAGGATGACGTCCACCGGCTCCAGCCCCGACAGCGTCTTCAGATAGACCTGACGGTCGCGCACGGTCAGATCGGCACCCTCCACCAGCGTGATGCCGAGGTAGCGGGCCAGATAGACGTGTTCGAAATAGGTTTCGTTGTAGGGGCCGGGTGTCAGCAGAACGATCCGCGGCTGGTCGCGGCGCGGGCTCAGCGACAGCAGCGTTTCCTTGTACGCCTCGAAGAAAGGGGTGAGATGCTCCACTTGGCAATGGCGGAAGCTGTCCGGAAGGACCTTCGCCAGAACCGCACGGTTCTCCAGCGCGTAGCCGCTGCCGCTCGGCGCCTGGGTGCGGTCGGACAGCACCCACCAGCGCCCGTCCGGCGCGCGGGCGAGGTCCGCCGCGTAGAAATGCAGATGGATGTCGTTGGGCACCGGAATGCCGTGCACGGCGCGGCGGAATCCGGGGTCGGCGTGGATCACCGCCGGCGACAGCCGTCCGCTGCGCGTCAGGGTCTGCGGCCCGTAGATGTCCGCCAGCACGGCGTTCAGCAGCGTGGCGCGCTGGATCAGACCCGATTCGACCGCCTTCCATTCGTGAGCGGGAATCAGCAGCGGCACCATATCGAGCGGCCAGGGCCGCTCCATCCCCTTGGGATCGCCGTAGATGTTGTAGGTGACGCCGTTCTGGTGCAGCAGGCGCCGCGCCTCCTCCCACCGCTCGGCCATCAACTCCGGGTCGAGGGGGCCCAGCGTGCCCATGAAGGTCTGCCAGTGCGGGCGCAGGCGGCCCTGCCCGGTGACCATCTCGTCATAGACCTCGCCGCGGCCATAGCCCATGGCGTCGGCCTCGCCGAACAGCGACCCCTGGAGGAACGGCACCGGACGCAGCCCCGGAAGGGCCGGCGTGCTGGGGTCTAGAAAGGGGGAATCGCGGTCGGACAAGGCGGGTTCGGACGCTCAACTCTGGTCGGTGCTGGGGAGTGTGAACGTCCGTTCCCGCCGATGCAAGCGGCGGTTCGGAGGCGGCGTGGCGCATTTGCATTCCGTCTCCCCTGGGGACAGGGGCCGGGTTATAAGGAACGCCCTTCTGCCGGACGCTTCCGCCGGACCCCTATCCGCCCCTTCGGGGCACCCTCTCCCCGGAGGGAGAGAGCTTTCAACGGCCGCCTCACAGGGTCTTCAGATACTCAAGCAGCTGCCAGCGCTGTTCGTCGGTCAGCGACGCGCCAAACTCGTGACCGGTGTTGTGATTGCCGGGCTTGGCCGTGTCGAAGGTGAAGGTGTTGTCGTCCGCGCTCTGGTCCACGCCGACCTTGATCGGCTCGAAGGAGTGCGTGCCCAGGCGGAACGTCGCCGAACGCTGCGAGGCCGGGAGCAGCATCTCGTACAGGTTCGGGACCGAACCGTTGTGCATGTACGGTGCCGTCGCCCACACGCCGTCCAGCGGACGGGCCTTGTAGGCCAGGATGCTCTGGATCAGCTCGGCCAGAGCCTTGGTCGCCTTGGCCTCGGCGTCCTTGACGGCCTGCGTCGGTTCGGTCGTGAGGTTCGTCGCGGCAGCGGCGGAAGCCTGTTCGCTCGACGGGGATGTCCGTTCCTTCAGCCTGCGCAGCAGGGCCTGGGCGGCCTCGTCAACGGGCTTGCCCTTGACCGGCCTGGTGAAGGCGCGGGTGTCCTTGACCAGCACGGATGGCTGCGGGACGGAGGCTGAGGCGGCCCCGGTCTCCGTCTTCCACACCGGGGGATCGTCCCACGGGGTCGGGGTCCGCACATCCTTGGCGCCCGTCCAGCTGGTGTCCAGCAGCAGCGAGGCGACCGTCCGGTCATGGATGACCGTGCCGATCAGCGAGCCGGTCACGGCGTTGGCCAGCACGTTGACCGCCAGATCGTCCTTCTTCAGCGCCGTGCCGATGATCGGCGGCATGACCACGCCCTCGATCGGGCCGGTCTTCAGGAAGCGGCAGGCGGCGTCCACCGCCATGGTCGGATCGGATTCATAGGCAACGGAGATATAGCCCGCCTTGACGGCGGCGGGGATGCCCTTCGCCGGGTCGCAGATGGTCTTGGTGAAGACATCGACCACCGTCTCCGGCCGCTTGTCCGCCCAGTTGAACAGCGGGATCATCTGGATCGGCGTGTCGGTGAAGGTCATGTCACGCGGCAGGACCTTGTGGCAGCTCTCGCAATTGTCCTTGTAGACCGACTCACCGGCCGAGGCCTTGACGATGTCCACCTTGCCGGCGATCGAGTCCGGCCACACGGGCGAACGCAGTTCGCGCACAAGCTCTTCCATCCAGATCAGGTTTTTCGCCCGGACGGTGGAGTTGTAATAGTACTGATCCTTGCTGGGCGGGGCCTTCAGCGCGGCCTTCCCGAACACGCCCAGAACCTCTCCGGCGTTGCGGGCAAGCGCGGTCAGGCGATCGCCGTTCGGCACCGCGCCGTTCCATTGGGCCTTCGGCTGCTTGGAGGCGTCCCACAGGTAGGGGAAGCTGACCGGCGCGTTGGGGTGGACGCTGTTGGACGGGATCTTCAGGTCGATGGCGCCGACCCGGTTGAAGATCATCTGGAACGCGTCGGTGCGCATCGGCCCCCACGGCGATGCCGGGGTGCTGTCGGCGACGAAGGTCGCGAACTCCTTGTGGAAGGTGGCCAACTTCCCGTGCAGGTCCACGCGTTGCGCGTCGGTGGCGTAGGGACCGAGGACGCGACGGGAGAACACGTCGAAGGCGGCCGTGTTGCCCAGCGTGTATTTCACCGCGTCCGAGATGCCGCTGATCAGGCCGTACAGGTCACCGGTGGTGGCAGAGCCGTCGATGCGCATGGTCTTGTCGCCGACACGCCAGTCGCCGGTATGGCAGGCCGCGCAGGTCAGGCCGATCCAGGTGGCGCCGTCCTTCGGGTCGGTGTCCTTGATGAAGCCGACCGGCAGAACGCCGTCGCTCCAGCCGCTCTTGCTCGCCGCCAGGTAGCCGTAGCGCGTCAGATCCTGATGGAAATAGCTCTGCTCCAGCGGTGTTGTCAGCGACGAGTCCGGCAGGGCCATGAACCAGTCATAGGGCATGATCTGCGAGCCCTGGGTGGTGCTGTAGTACCACTGGCGCTCGGCGTCGGTCCAGTTCTGGTCCAGGTACCAGTAGTCGCCGATCTTCTGCGGCAGGCTGACGGGAACGGGCCGCGGCGGCTCCGGCGGTTTCTCGGCACAAGCGCCGAGCAGCACGGACCCCGCCACGACGGTAAGAAGGCTGGCTTTCATCCCTTTCGCTCCTGAAGGATATCGGCGGCATGCCGACAGACATCGGTCAGAGGCTAGTCCGGATAACAACCATAGGAATACTCAAACCGGAATCACTCTTCCTAAAGATGGTTTAGCTGTGATGGTTTGCGCCTTTTTAGGGAGGTGTTTTGGTTTTTGCCTACGATTGGATGAAAATGAAGCCGACTCGTGCATTGCGCGCGCACGAATCGGCCTTTCACCCCCGACGCAGATCCAGTGTCATGGGGAATTGCGGGTTGCGCTCCTCCGCCGGGGCATCCATCGGGCCTGGGGTGTGGCCGAAGGGGAAGAAGCGGGCGAGGCGCCGCCCCTCCGCCTCGTTGGCGTTGACCGGGAAGGTGTCATAGTTGCGCCCGCCCGGATGCATGACGTGGTAGGTGCAGCCGCCGATGGAGCGGCCCGCCCACAGGTCCAGGATGTCGAAGACCAGCGGCGTGTGCACCGGGATGGTCGGGTGCAGGCAGGAGGGCGGCTGCCACGCCCGGTACCGCACGCCGGCAACGAATTCGCCCTCCGTCCCCGTGGGGATCAGCGGCACGCGGCGGCCGTTGCAGGTGATAACGTAGCGCGCGTCGGTCAGGCCGGCGACCCGCACCTGCACCCGCTCGACCGAACTGTCCACGTAGCGCACGGTGCCGCCGCCGCCCGGCTCCTCGCCCAGCACGTTCCAGGGCTCCAACGCCATGCGCAGCTCCAGCGAGATGCCGCGCTGGTTGACGTGGCCGTAGACCGGGAAGCGGAAGTTCATGTGCGGGTCGAACCAGCGCTCCTCGATGGGATAGCCGTGATCGCGCAGGTCGGCGACGACGTCCGCCAGATCCTGCTGCACGAAATAGGGCAGCATGAAGCGGTCGTGCAGCTCCGTCCCCCAGCGCACCAGCTTTCCCTTGTAGGGGGCCTTCCAGAAGCGCGCGACCAGGGCGCGCAGCAGAAGCTGCTGGGTCAGGCTCATCTCCGCGTGGGGCGGCATCTCGAAGGCGCGGAACTCGACCAGCCCGAGCCGCCCGGTGGAGCTGTCCGGGGAATAGAGCTTGTCGATGCAGAACTCGGCCCGGTGGGTGTTGCCCTGCACGTCGGTCAGCAGGTTGCGCAGAACGCGGTCGACCATCCAGGGCGGGCAATCGCCCGTCGCGGCGGCCTTGTCGATCTGGTTGAAGGCGATCTCAAGCTCGTAGAGCGCGTCGTCGCGGGCCTCGTCCACGCGTGGCGCCTGGCTGGTCGGGCCGATGAACAGGCCGGAGAAGGCGTAGGACAGCGACGGGTGGTTCTGCCAGAAGGTGATCAGGCTGCGCAACATGTCGGGCCGCCGCAGGAAGGGGCTGTCCGCCGCGGTGGCGCCGCCCATCACCACGTGGTTGCCGCCGCCGGTGCCGCAGTGGCGCCCGTCGATCATGAACTTCTCCGCACCCAGCCGCGACCGGCGGGCGTCCTCGTAAAGCTCCAGCGTGTTGCGGACCAGCTCGTCCCAACTGTGGGCGGGATGGATGTTCACCTCGATCACGCCAGGGTCGGGGGTGACGGCCAGCGAGTTCAGGCGCGGGTCCTTCGGCGGTTGGTAGCCCTCGATCACCACCGGCATGTCCAGCTCGACCGCCGTCGCCTCGATCTCCGCCAGCATCGCCAGATAGTCCTCCAGCGTGTTCATGGGCGGCATGAAGAGGTGGATGCGGCCGTTGCGCGCCTCGCAGGTCAAGGCGGTGCGGACCACCCACCAAGCGGACTTGCCGTGCTCCGGCATCTCGCTGCGCACCTCGGCCATGGCGCGCTGGACGCGCTCGTTCCGTCGGGTGGCGTCCTGCCGTTCGGCCTCCTCGCGCAGGGCGTGCTGGCGCAGCGGCACCCGGTTGGGCGGCAGCGGCGCCCGCTCCTCGAACGGGTCGGTCTCCCAGGAATAGGGATAGTCCTGCGGCGACACCCAGGGCAGTGAACCGAGCGGCAGGCGGTAGCCGACCGGGCTGTCGCCCGGCATCAGCAGCAGCCGTTCCTGGCGCAGCGGCCAGGCGCTGGACAGCCACACCGGCCCCTGCTGGGTCATCTTGCGGTTGATCGGCAGGGCGAAGCCCACCGGCTCGTTCAGGCCGCGGGTGAAGACATAGGCGAGGCGCGCCCGCTCCTCCTTGTCCTCCAGCTTGCTGTCCAGCGGATCGACGTTGACCGGCAGCAGTGATTCGCGGCGCAGGTAGTGCCAGGGGTCCTCATAGGCCGCCAGCACCAGCGCCGGGTCCAGCCCCAGCTTCTTCGCCAGCGTGACCAGGAAGGCGCCGGCGTCCTCCGCCGTGTGGCCGTAATCGGTGTCCTCGCGGGCCAGCAGGTCGCTGTTCGCCCACAGCGCTTCGCCATCGCGGCGCCAGTAGACGGTCATCGCCCAGCGCGGCAGCGATTCGCCGGGATACCATTTGCCCTGGCCGAAATGCAGCAGGCCGCCCGGTGCGAAACGGTTGGCCAGCCGGTGCACGAGGTCGGCGGCGAGCTTGCGCTTGTTCGGGCCGAGCGCCGTGGTGTTCCACTCCGCGCCGTCCATGTCGTCGATGGAGACGAAGGTCGGCTCGCCGCCCATGGTCAGGCGGACGTCGCCGGCGGTCAACTCCTCGTCGATGCGATGGCCCAGCGCCTCGATCCCCGCCCACTGCCGGGGCGTGTAGGGTTTGGTGACGCGCGGCGCCTCATAGATGCGGGTGATCGACATCTCGTGCCCGAACTCCACCTCGCACTCGTCGATGAGGCCGGAAATCGGGGCGGCCGAGGAGGCGTCGGGCGTGCAGGCCAGCGGGATGTGCCCTTCGCCCGCCAGCAGGCCGGAGGTGGGGTCGAGGCCGACCCAGCCGGCGCCGGGCAAGAACACCTCGGTCCAGGCGTGCAGGTCGGTGAAGTCCTCCTCGGGACCGGACGGACCGTCGAGCGCCTTCTGGTCGGCGGTGAGCTGGATCAGGTAGCCGGAGACGAAGCGCGCGGCCAGACCGAGGTTGCGCAGGATCTGCACCAGCAGCCACGCCGAATCGCGGCAGGAGCCGGTGCGCTTGCCGAGTGTTTCCTCGCAGGTCTGGATGCCGGGCTCCAGACGGATGACGTAGCCGATGTCCTTCTGGAGCCGCTGGTTGATGTCGACCAGGAAGTTGATGGACGCCGCCGGCTCCCGCGAAATTCCGGTCAGGTAGCCGGCCAGCAGCGGCCCCGGCTCCTCCACCTCCAGATAGGGGCGCAGCTCTCGCTCCAACCAGGGCTCGTAGGCGAAGGGGATGGTCTGTGCCTTCTCCTCCAGGAAGAAGTCGAAGGGGTTGATCGCCGCGATCTCCGCGACGAGATCGACCTCGACGACGAATTCACGGGTCTTTTCCGGGAAGACGAAGCGGGCCTGGTAGTTGGACTGCGGATCCTGCTGCCAGTTCAGGAAATGATGCTTCGGGGTGACGCGCAGCGAGTAGCTGAGGATCGGGGTGCGGCAGTGGGGGGCCGGGCGGAGCCGGACGATCTGTGGTCCCAGATTGACCAATCGGTCGTAACGGTAGACGGTCTTGTGGTTGAGAGCGACGTGGATCGCCATGAAGTTCCACCCGTTGTCTGCGCTGGCCGGTCCCCTGCGGCTCTCCGCCGCACGGAGAGGGCATAGTACCATCGAAGAGTTCGCGCAGACCAGAGCGCCTTCGCAATCGCGGCACGAACTGGTTGCACAAAAAACAAGCAGATGCATATTGGACCGGTTGCGTCTTTCATCGACGCCCCGACCGCTTTATAAAGGCCCATCTCTGTCCGCGGGCCTTGTCCGTTGGACGAGAGCGACGCAGGCAGAATGTGCATCGGGAATGGCGACGCTGGCGGGCCTGTCTGTGGGTGGCGGTGTTTCGGCGGGCGATGGAACGCCCGGCGGTTCAACGCGTGGCGTCGTCACCGGAAAATACTTCAACTTCAATCCGCTGCCTCCTCCACCCGACATTCTCGGCAACCCGCTGGTCATCGGCAACCTGCCGACGCACAAGGCGCCCAAGGAAACGTGGCGCAGCCGGTGGCGACGCCGACTGGCGCGGTTCCACATCGGCAGGCAGTCGGCGCAGGTGAAGCGGCGCTGGAAGATCCAGGACACCATCTCTTCGGTGATCGCCTCGGTCTCGCCGGCAGCGACTCTTCTGGGGGAGCGAGGAGGACCGGAAAAGCGCAAGGCATCCAGCGTTCCGGTCATCGTGGTGCGGCATCCCTACCATCTCCGCCATGTCTTCGAACTGATCCTGCAGACCCCGGACGATCTTGCGGCGGAGCGCCGGTTCCTCGAACTGCTGATGGGGCGCGTTCTGCGCCGGTACGGGGAACAGCTCGAGCAAATCCGTGGCTCCGCCTTTTCCTTCGAGAGCGAAGCGCGGGAGTATTTCTTCGCGGGATTCAAGCTGGAACGCCAGATCAAGAAGTACACAAGTCCGGAAGAACGTTTTGCAGCGCTGCAATCGATCTATGTTAATTATTTCCATGGGCGGAACTACTATCTTTACGCCCTGTTGCGCCGGGAGAAATTGGCGCCGGACAACAAGCTGTTCATGCTGAACTCCCGCGCCGTCTATTTCATGGCACGGATCGGTTGGAACGGGGAACTTCTGGACAAGCCCAACCCGCGCTCCCTGCCCAGCCGTGAGGACATCTTTTTCCTCGTTCAGCGTGACAAGACGGTCCTGACGCGCTATCGCAGCGACCAGGATTTCCAGCGGCAGGTGAAGGCCGTCCTGGAAGCGTTTCCGGCGTAAGGGATGTGTACGATGCGGGCAGCGATTCTTCTGGCGGGCATGCTGATGGCCGGCACGGCCATGGCGGCGGACACCAGCGGGGAGGCCGCCAAGCCCGTTGACTGTGCCGGGGAGACCCCGGTGGCGCTGCTGCTGTGCCGCGACGCGTCTCTGGCGGCCACCGCCGATAAGCTCAATACGGCGGTGCGGGCGCTGACCGCTTAGGCCGGGGATTTGGGGCAGGAAGCGGTGGCCGCCGGCCAGCGTGCATGGCTCCAGCGGCGGGACGCCGCCTGTCCGGTGGCGGAGGCCGATCTGCTCGATCCGAAGAAAAGCAAGGACCGCGCCACTTGTCTGGCACGCCAGATGTCCGACCGCACCAAGGCGCTGGAAGCGGAACTGGCCGCTCGCCGCGCTCCGGTGGCCGACGAACCGCTGACCGTTTCCGCGTCCGCCCCGCAACGCCCGGTTCCAACCAATCTTCAGGGGCATCCAAAGCCTGCCTCGGCGAAGCGCTCGGTGGACCTGCCGGCCCTGACCGGCCGCTGGGCCAAGGCCGATCCGGCCACCCGGACGCCCATCGACGATTGCCGGACCTCCTACCTGGAGATCACCGGCGACGGCGGCTTCAGCCTGCACGACCCGCGCATTGCAGCCTTTCCGCTGGAAGGCCCGCTGGCGCCCGGCGAGGGCGATCTGGCCGAGGGGATGGCCTTCGGTGGGGAAGAGGGGCTGCCGGAAGGCGTGCTTCGTCTGGATGCCGCCGAGGCGCCGCGGTTGGACCGCCTGTTTCTGACGCTGGACCCGCCGCCCTTCGGCGCCACCTTCGTCCGCTGCCGCTGACGTCGGTTTCCGGCTCTCAGCGGGTGAGCGGTTGCAGACGCAAACGCAAGGTGCCCCTCAACTCCTCGCCCGGTTCGAGACGGCGCAGGCCGGCGTCCGGTTCATCCGGGTGGTTGACGGCGTCGGTCATATGGGACACCGGCTCGACGCAGAGATAGTCCTCGCCCGGCGGCGCATAGACGATGAGATGGCCGAACGGTCCTTCGGTTTCGATCGACAGCCGACGGGCGAGCGTCGGCCAGTCCAGCGCCGCCGCCCCGTCCCAGCCGGTGAAGCCATTGTCGAGAACGGTCCGGTCCATGACGATTCCGTCGGCAAAGGCCCAGCGGGGCGGCACCGCGGCGCGCTCCACCGGAAGGATGGTCGGCCCGTTCAGCCAGACGCCGTCGACCCGGGCGGTCAGACGGGTGCCCGGCGGCTTCGGGAAATAGGGGTGCAGCCCGATCCCGGCGGGCATCGGCGTGTCGTCCTCGTTGACGAGGGAGAGGGTCAGGCTGGCCCCGTCCTCCTCCAGCGCCACGGTCTGCGTCGCGCGGTAGCGCCAGGGCCAAGCGTCGGCGGGGTGCCGGAACACCATGCGCACGGCCGTTTCGGTGGCGTCCTCGACCGTCCAGGCGGCGCGCCAGCCATGGCCATGGATGACATGCGGGTTGCCGTCGCCGTCGAGCGGAAGCCGCACCCGCTGCCCTTCGAAGGTGAACTGCCCTCCGCCGATCCGGTTGGAAAAGGGCACGAGGGGAAAACAACCCATGTCGTTGGCCGAGCCGTGGCGCATCGCCCAATCGGAGGCCGGGCGCAAGAGATCGATCGTTCCGTCCGCGCCGCGCCAGGCGAGGCGGGCAACGACGCCGCCGCGCCGTGGGCACAGCGTGCATTCCAGGGAGCCGTTCGCAGCGCTGCGAGTCAACTTGAGGGTGTGGGCGTCGATTCCCTGGTCCAACTCGACCTGCTCCATCCGGATCTCCTGCCGACGGTGGTTGGACGCCGGTGTCGGTTCGGGTATCGCACAGCCCGCAGGGGAAGGGAAGGGCAGGGCTGCGCGCAAAAGTGTGCCATGGGCCAAGCCAGATGGCCCCTTGCAATACCTTTGCGCACACATCCACCTCCGTCGTGCAACCGCACCGTTTGGTCATTTCGGCCGGCGTATACCGGCTGTTTACCGGACTGCGCGGATTATGGCCGACTGTCCATGCCATCCACCGCCACGCCGATCCCGCCCATAGGCCGCCCGTGTCAACGCCCGCCTCAAGGACGCCCGCCTTCGCAGGGGCACCCGGCCCCGCCGGCACGCTCGACGAGGCGGTGCTGTGCCAGACCCTTGCCGATCACCATGGCGGGCCGGCTCGGATGGTCATCGGCATCGCCCTGCGTCCGCATCTCGACAGTCTCGTGCTGACCCCGACGGAGCTGATCCACAGCAGCCGGCATCTGAAGGTGCTCCAGGCCAAGCCCACGCTGGTGGAGTCCGCCCTGGGCCGGGTCGCCACGGTGCAGGCCCGCCTCCCCGGCCAGGATGCCAAGACCCGCCGCCGCGCGCTGGACAACGCGCTATCCGAAACCGTGGCGAAAGCCCGTACCGTCCAACTCGCCTTCACCGGGATGGCGCGGGGGCGCGCCCTCGTGGACCTCATCCTGCGCAGCGCACCGGGAAAATCGCCGACCGGCGACCCCGGATTCGATCTGCGTGCGGCGGTTTGCCTGGAGCTTGAGGACTGCCGGACCTGGTCATCGAAGCTCGACGCTCTGATCCAGCTGTTTCCGGCGGAGCGGCAGGACGCCCTGTCCACCGCGCTGGACGAGGTGATCGGCGACGTGCTGGCCTCACCCGCCGCGACGCAGGAACTGTTCGGAAGCACGCCGGCCGGCGGCTCGCCGCTGGTGGGGCTGTGCGACCTTCTGTTCGGGCGCGTGCCGATGGAGGTGTTTGGGCCGAACCGGTTGGGTGTTCTCAATGGCCTGTTCCGCCAGGGGCGCTTGCCCGCCGCCCGCGCCATGGTGCTGGAGCGCATCCGGCGCCAGCTTCGCGCGCCGCAGACGCTCGGGCGTGGCACGGCGGAACAGGAAGCCGACCTGCTGCGCGCGCTGATGGGGCATCTGCTGACCCCGACAGGGCTGACCGGCGGGTCCGCCATGGCCGACGCGCTGACCGTCCGCTACTCCCGCCGGTTGGAACAGGGGGGGGCGAGCGCCTACCGGCGTTCCATCGTGGGACTCAGCGAAACGCAGCCCGACCTGATCTGTCGAATCCATTATCTGGTCGCCGTCTCCGCGGTGCCCGCCGCGGAACGGCATATGGGCGAGATCGTGGACGCGCTGGACGCCGCGCTGAAGAATGAGCTGCTGGTGGAGAACATGGTGCTCCAGACGCCCGACACGGCGCTGGTGCGGCAGGCCCTGACCGGCGCGGTGGAGGCCATCCGCGGTTCGGCGCTGGCGGAGCACGATCGGGAACGGATCGCCGCCCGCACGGATTCGGTGGTCGACGACTTCGCCCGGCGGGGCCGGCTCGTCCAGCGGCTGCGCCAGATCGAACCGCTGCCGCGCCGCCGCATCATTCGCCTTGCGGAACTGGCCTGTTCCGGTCTGATCGGCGACGACGGGGCGCTTTCGGTCCTGCGCCAGCACATTTTGGAGACCGCCCGCCAGCCGCAGTTCCAGGCCGAGCTGGCCGGCGCCCAGAGCGACGACATCGCCCAGGCGGAGGTCCGCCGCCTGTACGAGCTGCTCGACCGTCTGAGCCAGATGCAGCTGCCATCGGCCAAGCCGTCGCCCCTGCGCGACCAGACGGCGGCGCGGTCCGCCTTCGAGCCTTGCGGCGCGACGGGGCTGCCCACCATCGTGGCTCCGCCGGTCCGCAGCATCGCCCTTCCGGTGAGCGCCGCCGCGGTGACGATGGAGGCGCCGTTGGTTGTCGCCGCCGCGTCGGGCCTTTGCCCGGCCTGCTTCGTGCCGAAGGCCCCGCGCGAGGTGTGCCGGGATTGCGGCTACCCGGTCCGTGTGCAGAACCGCAACGGGGTCCATCTTCTTCCGGGAACGCGGCTGCTGGGACGCTATCTGGTGGGCCGCGTCCTCGGGCAGGGGGGCTTCGGCGCCACCTATCTGGGCTGGGACGAACGGCTTCAGATCAAGGTCGCGGTGAAGGAATTCTACCCCGCCAATCTGGTGTCCCGCGTCGCCGGATCGCCGGGGATCGCTCCCTTCTCCGACGAGCACGCGCAGAGCTTCTCCGCCGGGCTGGCGAAGTTCCTCGATGAGGCGCGGATGCTCGCCCGCCTGCGGGAGGTCAAGGAGATCGTCAGCGTCCAGGACTTCTTCGAGGAGAACGAGACCGCCTATCTCGTCATGGAGCTTCTCGACGGACGGACCCTGAAGCGGCATGTTTCCGAGAATGGCGGACGGATCACCGCGCGTCAGGCGTTGACCCTGTTGTCACCGATCATCAAAGCGCTGCACGCTGTGCACGAGCAGGGCCTGATCCACCGCGACATCAGCCCCGACAATATTTTCCTGACCAGCTCCGGCGACCGCAAGCTGCTGGATTTCGG
The DNA here is from genome assembly GCF_013340925.1 of Azospirillum formosense. GTDB lineage: Bacteria > Pseudomonadota > Alphaproteobacteria > Azospirillales > Azospirillaceae > Azospirillum > Azospirillum formosense. The sequence goes on along the minus strand of NZ_WHOR01000039.1, from coordinate 14,919 downwards.
CGCCGCGCGCCACGCCGCTGGGAAAAGCGCCGACCTGACGGTGATCCTGAAGCCGGGCTACGCGCCGCCCGAACAATACGCGCCGGATGGAAGGCAGGGGCCTTGGACGGATGTCTACGCGCTGTGCGCCACCGTCTACTACGCGCTGACCGGAAAGACACCGCCCGACGCCACCAGCCGCTTCATGAACGACCGGGTGCCCCGTCTGGCCGAAGGCGGCGCCACGGTGCCGCCCGGATTCGAGAAGGTGTTGCTGAGTGGCCTCTCGATGCGCTGGCAGGACCGGCCCCGCAGCATGCGGGATCTCCTGGTGGCGCTGACCGGGGCGATCAACGGGCCGTGACGACCCGGAGGAATGGGGCGGGAAACGGGGCGGTGCGCGGTTTCACCGCCCCAATCACCTGAAGAAGACCGCCGTGATCGGCGATCCTTTCCCTGGCGCCGTTACTTGGCGTCGGCGGCAACCTGCATCTTGACGATCTTGTCCGGGTCGCTGACCTGTCCGTTGCGGGACTGGCTGCCCTTCTTGATCTTGTCGACGAACTCCATGCCTTCGACGACCTTGCCCCAGACGGTGTACTGCTTGTCCAGGAACGAAGCCGGGGCGAAGCAGATGAAGAACTGGCTGTCGGCGCTGTCCGGGTCCGGCGTGCGGGCCATCGACAGCGTGCCGCGGACGTGCGGCTCGTTGCTGAACTCGGCCTTCAGCTTCTTGCCGGAACCGCCGGTGCCGGTGCCGGTCGGATCGCCGGTCTGGGCCATGAAGCCGTCGATCACACGGTGAAAGACGACGCCGTTGTAGAAGCCCTGACGGGTCAGTTCCTTGATACGGGCGACGTGGTTCGGTGCCAGGTCGGGGCGCAGTTCGATGACCACGCGGCCGTCCTTGAGGTCGAGATAGAGGGTGTTTTCCGGATCCAAGGCCTTGGCCTCCCCCTGAGCGAAGATGAATGTGGCGAACAGTGCCGCCATGAGAATGCGCGTCCACCGCAACATGCGAAACACTCCGATGTGCCGATTCCGCGGACGCGACCATAGGGGAAACCGGCGCCGATGCAAAGACGCCCTGCGGGGATGCCTTCACCGGCGCCTTTTCCATCCGTTTCCGCCGCCGGCTCATCATTGTCCCAACGCTGCACGGTCGCGCCCCGGCCGCGATGAACGATAGACTGCCTTTCGGGTGTTCATACCCGAAAGAGACCGATGGCAATTTGGACGGCAAGGGGTGGGGCGTGCGGCAGCAAAGCGTGCGGCGGTTGAGACGATGGCTGGTGCTGGTGAAGCTGGTGCTGATCGGTGGCGCGGTCGCCCTCGCCGTCCAGCACCGGACCGATCTGGCCGGCACCGCCGCTACACAGGCGCTGCGCCGCGCCGGCTTCCCAGACGCCGCCGTGACGGTGACCGACCTGTCGGTGGAGCAGACCAGCGCCGTGGTCCGCCTGGACCGGCAAGGCACGGTCGGCGGAACGCTCACCATCCGTCATCCGACGGGCGCCCTTCTTGAGGGGCGAATCGAACGCCTGGATCTTGCGGACGTCCGCCTGAGGCTGGACGTGGCCAAGGACGGCGTCCTGCGCATCGCCGGCTATCCATTAACCGGCTCCTCCGGTGCGGGAGGCAACGGCGGCGCGGCAGGCGGCGGAAACGTCGTGATTCCCATCGACACCATCCAACTCGGCGACTCCACGGTGACGCTGGCGACACCGCGGGGCACGGCCGGCGGGACGCTGCGCCTGACCATGACCCGCGACGGAACGATCCACCGCGGGCAGGCGACGCTGACCGCTCCGGCCAAAGGGCTGCCGGTCCTGACCCACTGGACCGGTGCCGGGACCATCGCCGAGACGGTGGGCACCCTGACCGCCAAGGCGCGCCTCACCTGGGACGGGGCGGCGCTGAAGGCCCAGGGCGACCTGATGCTCGCCGACCTCGCCGGGCAATTCGGCCCGGTTTCGGCCAGTGGCATCAACGGGGTGCTGTCCCTTCCCAGCCTGTTTCCGCCGGTGATCGCGCCGGGCCAGACGCTGGCGGTGAAGCTGCTCGACGTCGGGCTGCCGCTGACCGACGGCACCCTGCGCTTCGGCTATGGGGCGAAGGGCCGGCTGAGCGTGGAGCGTGCCGAATGGCATTGGGCCGGCGGCGTGCTGCGGGCGGACCCCTTCGCCATCGACCCGGTGGCGCCGCAGGGGACGGTGATCCTGCGGGCGGAGCGCGTCCATCTCGGCCCCATGCTGGCGATGGTCGCGGTGGACGGGCTGGAGGCGAGCGGAACGGTGAGCGGGCGCCTGCCGGTGCGCATCGGGGCCGATTCCGTCCATCTGGACGGCGGCCTGCTGGAGGCCGACGGTCCCGGCACGCTGCGCTACGATCCCGAGAACCCTCCGGGCTTTCTGAAGGGCGAGGAGGGCAGCCCAACGGCCCTGCTGATGGGGGCGCTGACCGATTTCCGCTATGACACGCTGAGCGCCACCGTGGAGGGGCAGGCGGGCGGAGAACTGGCGGTCGGAATCGCCATCCGCGGGTCCAACCCGGCATTCTACGATGGCTATCCGGTCGCGCTTAACCTTAAGGTGAGCGGCGCGCTCGATCGGATTCTGCGGCAGAGTCTGGACACCTACCGCATTCCGGAGACGGTGCGCGACCGCATGACGGAGTTCCAACGAAAGAATCCATGAGACACACCGTTCGAAGCCGGCGCGTCCTGACCGCCGCACTGATTGCCGGCTTGGGGGCCGGACTGGGCGCCTGCACCCCGACCGTCAAGGTCGAGGCACCCGACAAGCCCATCGAGATCAACCTGAACATCCGGATCGAACAGGAGGTCCGGGTGAAGGTCGAACGCGACCTGGAAAAGGCCATCGCGGATGATCCGGCCCTGTTCGGACTGCCTTCGGACAGCGGCGCGAAGGGAGGGAAAAAGCCATGATGCGCATGTTTGCCGCCGCCGGGCTGGTCCTGGCGTTTGTCCTGTCGGGTCCGGCGATGGCTCCGGCCCAGGATGCCCTGGGCGCCGCCAAGGCCGCCGGGCAGATTGGGGAACGGCCGGACGGGCTGGTTGGGGCGGTCCCCGGCGCGCCGGCCGTCGCTGCCCAGCTTGCCGAGCAGGTCAACGCCCAGCGTCTCGCCCGCTACCGCGAGATCGCCGGAAGCAACGGCACCTCGGTGGATCAGGTCCAGGCCCTGGCCGGAAAGCAGCTGATCGAGCGCACTCCCGCCGGCCAATATGTGCTGTCGGGCGGGCGCTGGGTCCGCAAGTAGACCACCCCGCGGGCATGACCGCCGACCTCCGTGCCCGAATCGGGAAGTGCCGCGCGGCTCTGGCCGCCGCACCGGGCGATTCCGCGGCGTTGGCCGGGCTGTTCGGCGCGCTCGACGCGCTGGGCGAGCCCGGCACTCCGGAGGAGGCGGTGGCCCGCTCCGCCTGCGGCGAGGCGCTGCGGCGGCAGGGACGGGCGGTCGACGCCGAGGCGCACCACCGCGCTGCCCTGTCCTGGCTGCCGGACTTCGGCGGCAACCATTTCAATCTGGGCCTGACGCTCCAGGCGCTGGGCCGCATCGCGGAGGCGGCGGACGCCTATGGTGAGGCCGCAAGGCTGATGCCCCGCTTCGCCGCGGCCCCCTGCAACCAGGGGGTCCTGCTGCGCGCACTGGGCCATCGCGAGGCGGCGGAGACGGCGCTGCGCCGGGCCGTGTCGCTCGATCCCTCTCTCGTTCCCGGTTGGCTCAATCTTGGTGCGGTGGTTCAGGAGTTGGGGCGGGCCGAGGCCGCCATCGGCTGTTACCGGACCGCCCTGGCCCTACGGCCCGATCTGGCCGAGGCCCACGCGAATCTCGGATTGGTGGTGAAGGAGGCCGGGCGTCCGGCCGACAGCCTGCCGGCCTTCGAGCGCGCCCTGGCGCTCGGCCTGCCCGACGCGGGCGGCGTGCTCGCGCAGCTCATCCAGCAGATGCGACACCTCTGCCGCTGGGACGGGCTGGCCGAGCGCTCCGCGCAACTGGTCGCCCTGGTGCGCGGCGGTGCGACGCGGCAGGTCCATCCCTGGATCTTCCTCGGCGAGGGTGCCGGCCCGGCGGCGGAATTGGTCTGCGCCGGCCGTTACGCAGATTGGCGCACCCGGATGATCTCCGTCATGCCGGTCCGCCGCGCCGCCGGACCGCGCGGCCGGCTGCGCGTCGGCTATCTGTCCGCCGACTATCACGAGCACGCCACCGCCGCCCTCATCGCGGAACTCATCGAGCGTCACGACCGGAATAGGGTGGAGGTCGTCGGTTACAGCTATGGCCCCGACGATGGCGGCTCGATGCGGCGCCGGCTGGCCGCCAGCTTCGACCGTTTCGTGGATATCACCGCCTGCTCCCACGCCGACGCGGCGACGCGCATCCGGGCGGATGGGGTCGACATCCTGGTGGACCTCAAGGGCTACACCCAGCACGCCCGGCCGGAAATCGCAGCCCACCGGCCCGCCCCGATTCAGGTGCAGTGGCTCGGCTATCCGGGAACGATGGGCGCCGGTTTCATCGACTATGTGATCGGCGACCCACTGGTCACGCCCTTCGACCAGCAGCCCTTCTACGCCGAGCGGATCGTTCAGATTCCGTCCTGTTACCAGCCCAACGACCGCAGCCGGCCGATCGGCCCGACCCCATCCCGCGCCGCCTGCGGGCTGCCGGAGCGGGGCATGGTCTTCTGCTGCTTCAACGCCGCCTACAAGATCACGCCGGACCTGTTCGACCGGTGGTGCCGCCTGCTGGGCACGGTTCCGGACAGTGTGCTGTGGCTGCTCGACAGCCATCCGGAGGCGAGCGCGAATCTGCGGCGGGAGGCCGCGTGCCGGGGCATGGGTGAGGGCCGGTTGATCTTCGCTCCCCGTCGTCCTGCGGCGGAGCATCTGGCGCGCTACCGTCTGGCCGACCTGTTTTTGGACACCGCACCGGTCGGTGCCCACACCACCGCCAGCGACGCGCTGTGGGCGGGCCTGCCGGTGCTGACGGTGACGGGGGAGGGGTTCGCGTCGCGCGTTGGGACGAGCCTGCTGCACGCCGCTGGCCTGCCGGAGCTGGCCGTCCGTTCGCTCGTCGAATATGAAGGAACGGCCTTGCGATTGGCCCGCGACCCGGCCGGCATCGCCCGGTTGAAGGCGCGCCTCGCCGTGGAGCGGGACCGCGCGGCGCTGTTCGATACCGACCGCATCGCCCGCGCTTTGGAGCGCGCCTACGCGACGATGTGGGACGTCCAGGCGGCGGGCGAGCCGCCCCGCCCATTCACCGTCCCGGAGGAAGATTAAGGGAAGGGGCAACGGTCGGCGGTGACCTCCACGAAGGAGCGGGCGCCGGGCGCGAAGGTGAAACGGTACTCGGTGTTGTCGATCACCACCGTCTGGTGAAGGGGCAGGACGCCCTTGGCGACCGTGTCCTTGCCGCCCATGCCGGCAATCTTGATGGTCACCGGCTGCGCCGGGTCGAACCAGCTTTCGGGATTGCCCTGGGCGTTGCGCGACGATTGGCCCTCGCCGCTGACCGTTACCGCGCCGTTGTTGAAGCTCGTGCTACGGTTGCCCGACTTCAGGAGGGGGGTGGCCAGGGCGAAGCGCTTGGTTTCCGCCGGCTGGCAGTTGCGCACCGCCTGCACCTGGGCGATCACGAAGGCGAGGCGGTTGGGGTCCATGCCGCCCTTCAGCCGCTCCGACACCAGGCCGGTCAGCCGCGCGAGTTCGCCCGAGGGAACCTCGCGCTGGAGCCGGGCCTCCAACTCCGCGGCGCGGGCCTCCGCCGTTCGGGCGGCGTGCTGCATCTGGCTGGCGAGCAGTTCCAACTCGGCCTTCTGACGCGACAGGGTGGAGATCTCTTCCCGCAACGTGACGTCGCGGCCCTTCAACTGCTCGATGCCCATCTGGTAGGCGAAAAGACCGACGCCGAGGAGAACGGCGGCGAACAGACCGAATTTCGCGAACCCCGCCCAAAAGCGGCGGCGATAACGGCGTTCGTAGTCGTAACGTCCCAAGGCCATGTGCAGCAAACCCGAGCGGAAGGAGAGGGTGCTATGGCTACCCAGATCGGCCGCCCGATGCAACCCCTTGAGCTTGGCGGGAGATGCCGCTCCAGGTCAGTTGCTCGCTCCGGATGGGCCGAGGAATCCGGCACTGATCCCCGGCGTGCGGAACTCGCCAACATTCTTGAACACGAAACGGAAGAAGATGGTGTTTCCTTCCTCCTCGCCATTCTGGATGGTGGTGTAGTCACGCTGGGCGATGGTTTCGAAGATCAGGCATTCGTCCTGATAGCGGAGCACGCCCGCGCTGGAGCGCGGACCCGCATCGGGGCGCAACGCCTGGGAGTGGGACAGACTGAGCGACCAGTGTTGCGAGAACTGCGACGCCAGTGTGATGCCGGCCTGTTCGACTTCGTTCCGTTCCACGACGTAGGGATTCTCCGTCTGGTCGACGTAGGTGTAGGTGGTGTAGAGCCGCAGCAGCGGCACACCGGCCGATGCGTTGACCGAATGGCGGCGCGGCTTCAGCGTGTCATGATCGATGCGGAAGCCATAGTTAAGGTCAAGCCACTCGGCCGGGCGCAGGTCGAGACGACCGACATAATCCGACGACTTCTTGTCGAGGCCCGAACCGCCGCGGAAATTCTCCGTATCGTCGGCACGGAAGCTCTGGCCGACGAACAGGCTCGCCGACCCGGTCTTGTAGCCCTGGAACGTCGTGCGCAGGCCGTAGGTTGCGCGTAGGCCGCCGTCCAAACGATCGATGCCGGTGAACCGGTTGGGCATCAGCAGGTTGATCTCGTCGAACTCGACGTCGAGGCTGTCCTCGTTCGGGAAGGCCGGATCGTTGTCCACCTTCGGCGATACGCTGATCTGTCCGATGGGCTCGATGGTCTGGAAGTTGTTTTCGCCATAGCGGACGAAGGGATAGCGGACCGTCGTCGTGGCCTGTGGGAAGAAGCGCAGACGCTGCACGCTGTCGTTGCCGGTTCCGGCCGGATCGTTCGGATCGAACCGCTGGGCGGTGTAGCCGGCCAGCAGGACGCTGCCTTCGACCGTGGTGACGAAACCAAGGTTGGAGTAGATGTCCCGCTGCCATCCGGGCTGCATGGCCAGCCGCTGGGTATCTGGACCGCCGCTGCCGGGCCGGGCGATGGCCAGCAGGCTGCTGTCCAGGGACCAGCGCCCGCCCATCAGGCTCCCCGGCTCGCCCAGCGCGTTGTAGCGCGCTTCGGGAAGCACGTAGGGTTCCTGGACCGGGTTGCCCCAGCGCAGATCCTGGAAGCTGTAGGCATTCACCGCCGCATAATTGCGACCGTTGAACCCTTCGACGAAGGCCCGGCTGGTCAACACCTCATCACGGATGTTGAAGTAGCGGCGCAGATACAGCTCGTCGCTGGCCCGCTTCAGATTGAAACCCCAGCGCCATGTCTCGTCGATGTCGAACAGGCCGCTGGCGAAGGCGTGGCCGCGCCAGCGCCGGTCGTCCGCGTCCTTCAGCGTGCCGTTGGGGATTTCGCCCTGAGTCCCCGACACGTCGAGCTGCAGCCGCCCGTTCTCGAACCGCTTGCGGTATTGGCCGCCCAGGAACAGGCCTTGGTTGGAATAGCCGCCGAGGTCGAACGTCGCATCCTGATCCGGCGCGATGTCCCAGTAATAGTGGGAAATGACGCCGAAACCGAGATCCGAGTTGTTGCGGAAGCTGGGCGTCAGGAAGCCCGAGCGCCGGTCCACCGTGGGATCGGGGTGGGAAAGATAAGGGGTATAGAAGAACGGAACGCCGAACATCTCCATGAAGGCGTCGCGGTAGCGGACCTCATGATCCTCGTTGTCCTGCACCACGCGGGCGGCGCGGATCTGCCAGACCGGCGCACGGGTCGGATCGGTCTTGCAAAGCTCGCAGGGGCTGTAGACGGCGCGGTTCAGGCGGATCAGCCGCCCGCCGCGGCGCTCGCCTTCGGTGCCGGCCATGCGGCTGTTGTCGGTCATCAGCACGCGAACGTTCTCGACGAACGCATCGCGCATGTCGTCGGTCAGTTCCGCATAGTTGGAGAACAGAATGTCGCCCGAGGGCTCGACCAGCCGGACGTTGCCGGAGGCGATCACCACCTTGGTCTGCTGGTTGTAGGTGATCGTGTCGGCATGGACCGTCCGCGCGCCCTGCGACAGCTCGACGTTGCCCGACGCCGTCACGAGGCTGTTCGCCTCGTCGAAGGTGACCGTGTCCGCTCCCAGAAGGACCGGGGGGTCCTGGGGCTTTCCATCGGACGGCCCCGGCGACGGGACGACGACCTCAAGCCGCCCGCCTGGGTCCACCCCGGCGGGTGGGGCGGCGTTCGCCTGCGGCGCCGGCGCGGGAGGCTGCTGCGCGTCGGCCAGATCGGCCAGAACGACGCCGCAGGCGGCCATCAGGGCGACGATGCCGGATCGCAGGACCAGCGACCGGCGGTCCAACGGGCGGTGCATCTTCGGGCTGGTGGCGCGGGCGCGCCGGGCATGTCGGGACGGGAGCTGGGACATGCGGAACGTTTGAGGTAACCAACCGGCCAAGTCAACGGTTTCGCGGCATGTTTCGCGAATTGTCCGACGTCTGTTGCCGGCTGGTTAGCCATGAAAAAAGGGACCGCCCGCAACAGGCGGACGGCCCCTCGTTCGAGCCCTTTCCAAGGCAGCCGGCCCGCCGCCCGTCCCTCAGGCGAAGGCCTTGTAGGCGATGAGCGTGAAGGTGTCGCGCACCCCGGCCAGGGTCTGGATGTTCTCGGTCACGAATCGGCCGATGTCCAGATCCTGGGGCAGATAGCACTTCATCAGCAGATCGTACTGGCCGGAGATGGAGTGCACCTCCGACACCTGCTCGATGTCCTGGACGGCCTGATCGGCCACCTGATAGGCCTTGCCCAGCTCGCACTTGACCATGACGAAGATGGTCTGCATGGCGCTCAGCCCTCCTGCGAGGATTGCTCGGCGGGTTCAGCCGGGGCCGGGCGCCGCGCGGAGCGGAGCATGAAGGCCGGCATATGGTCGCCGAAGCCGATCACCGGTGTGTCGTCCTCGTCCTCGTCGCGGCGGCGGCGGCGGTCGCGGTCCCGATCCCGGCGCGGCTCCTGGCGGCGGCTCTCGGCCGCGGCCAGCGATTCGCGCGGCTGGCGATCCTCACGGGGCTGCCGCTCCTCACGGGGTTGCCGGTCCTCGCGCACCGGACGCTCGTCGCGGCTCGGGCGCTCCTCGCGCGGTTGGCGCTCCTCACGGGCCTGACGCTCCTCACGGGGCGCCCGCTCCTCACGCTCAGGGCGTTCGGCGCGCGGCGCGCGGTCGCCGCGCTCCTTGTCCTTGCCACGCCCCCGGCTGCGGCCGCGGCGCGCCTCGTCCTCGCTGAGGAACTCGGCCGACTCGAGGCCGTCAATGGCAATCAACGGAATCTCCCGCTTGATGAGGCGGCCGATGGCCGAAACCTGCTTGCCGTCCAGGGGGCTGGCCAGCGTGAAGGCACGGCCCATGCGGCCCGCCCGCCCGGTGCGTCCGATGCGGTGGACATAGTCTTCCGGGCTGACCGGCACGTCGAAATTGAAGACGTGGCTGAGTCCCTGCACGTCCAGGCCGCGCGCCGCCACGTCGGAACAGACGAGGAGCGTGATCTCCCCCTTCTTGAAGGCTTCCAGCGTCTCGGTCCGCTTCGACTGCACCATGTCGCCGTGCAGCGCGCCGGCGTTGAAACCGTGGCTCTCCAGCGACTTCTGGAGAATGGCGACGTCGCGCTTGCGGTTGCAGAAGATGAAGGCGTTCTTGACGTCCTCGGTGCGCAGCAGGTGGCGCAGCGCCTTGCGCTTGTCCTCCTCGTGCACCAGGACCATGGCCTGGGTCACCGTCTCCGACGGCGAGGCCGGCGGGGCGACGGTCACTTCCTTCGGGTTCGACAGGAAGGCGTCGGCCAGACGGCGGATTTCCGGCGGCATGGTGGCGGAGAAGAACAGCGTCTGGCGCAGCTTGGGCAGCTTGCTGACGATCCGTTCGATGTCCGGGATGAAGCCCATGTCGAGCATCCGGTCCGCCTCGTCGATGACGAAGACCTTGATGTCATTGAGCATGATGTTGCCGCGCTCGAACAGGTCGATCAGACGGCCCGGCGTCGCGATCAGCACGTCCACCCCGCGGTCCAGCCGCTTCACCTGCTCGGTGAAGGTTTCGCCGCCGATCAGGAGCGCCATGCTGAGCTTGTGATGCTTGCCGTAGGTCTCGAAGCTGTCGGCGACCTGCGCCGCCAGCTCCCGAGTCGGCTCCAGGATGAGCGAGCGGGGCATACGCGCCCGCGCCCGGCCCGAAGCCAGGATGCTGATCATCGGCAAGGTGAAGCTGGCCGTCTTCCCGGTGCCGGTTTGCGCGCAGCCGAGCACATCGCGGCCTTGCAGGACCCAGGGAATGGCCTGTTCCTGAATTGGCGTCGGCTGGGTGTAACCTTTGTCCTCGATTGCCCGCAGGACGTCAGGTCCAAGCCCAAGTTCCGAAAAGAGCATCCAACCTGTTTCTGTCTGGAGTGCGAAAATCGTGCCGGTACGGCCCGACGAGTAGATGGTGCGGCAGAATATGAAGTCAAAGGGCGCTGTCAATAGACCTTGTGATGGAATCGCGCATTGCGCGGCTTCGGATGGGCCGCTTGGCGTTCCGCGTCCGCTCGGCTAGGCTGCGAAAAGGCCGCGGAAACCGTGGAAATCCGGGGGCTGTGACCGCCGGAATGCAGGTTTCCGCCTCTCCTTCCGCCCGGGCCGGACAAATAAAAAAGGCAGCCCTCCGATGTTACTGTCCTCCGAACGTTCCGTCCTGGTGGTGGTCGATATCCAGGAAAAGCTGATGCCGGCGATCGCCGAGTCCGCGCGGGTCGAGCGCAACGCCGCAACCCTGCTGAAGGCCGCCGCCCTGCTCGGCGTGCCGGCTTTCGCCACCGAACAGTATCCCAAGGGCCTCGGCCCGATGGCCTCCTCCCTGCGCGCCCTGCTGCCGCCGGACGGGGTGGTGGAGAAGATCAGCTTCTCCGCCGCGCGGGAGCCGGCCTTCCTGGAGCGGCTGGAGCGGCTGGGTCGCCGTCAGGTGGTGCTGGCCGGGTCGGAGGCCCATGTCTGCGTGATGCAGACCGCCTTGTCGCTGGTCGGGCTGGGGTTCGAGGTGGTGCTGGTGGCCGACGCCGTGTCGTCGCGCACGCCCGCCAACGCGGAGCTTGGCATCGCCCGCATGCGCGCCGCCGGGGCGACCATCGTCAGCACGGAGATGGTCCTGTTCGAGTGGATGGAGCGGTCGGACATCCCCGCCTTCAAGGCGGTGCTCGACCTGATCCGCTGACCGGATGAAGACAGTCAGAACGGGAAGGGAAGAGGGATGAGCGATCGGATTCCCCTGGTCCTGCTGCCCGGCATGCCTCTGGATGCCGCGCTGTGGGAACATCAGACCGGCCATCTCGCCGATGTGGCGGAGCCAGCCGTCGGAGACCTGACCGGCCAGGACTCCATGGCCACCCTTGCCGCCGCGGTGCTGGCGCAGGCGCCCGAGCGGTTCGCCCTCGCCGGATTGTCGATGGGCGGTTACGTCGCCTTCGAGATTCTGCGGCAGGCGCCGGAGCGGGTGGCGAAGCTCGCCCTGCTCGACACCAGTGCCCGCCCGGACACGCCGGAGCAGACCGCCACCCGCCAGGACGCCGTGCGGCTGGTGGGACAGGGACGGCTGCGGCAGGTGATGGCCGCCGGCATGCCGCGCCTCGTCCATCCCGACCGGACGGGCGAACCCGCCCTGGTCGACTCGGTGCAGGCCCAGGCCCAGCGGATCGGGCCGGAGGGCTACGTCCGCCAGCAGACCGCCATCATGAGCCGTCCGGACAGCCGGCCCGGCCTGGGGGCCATCGCCTGCCCGACGCTGGTGCTGTGCGGGCGGCAGGACGCCATCACGCCTCCGGCGCTGCACGAGGAGATGGCCGAGGGCATCCCCGGCGCCCGCCTCGTCCTGATCGAGGATTGCGGCCATCTGTCGGCGATGGAGCGGCCGCAGGCGGTCACCGCCCTGCTGCGGCAGTGGCTGCTCTACGCCTGAACGACGTCCTCCGCCTCAGCAGTCAGGACCCCCGCCGCAGCCGTCCAGGTCGGCGCGGCGGGCCGGAAAAAGGGCGAAGGTCATGTCGCTGATGAGTGACCGGAAGTCCGGGTCGTTCGGTCCCTGGGGCCGGTCGAGCCAGCCGGTGGCCGAGGACAGCGTTCCGCCGCCCCGGCAGAAGGCGCCCTGGACCACGATGGGGCCGCCGGGCGGGCTGGTGCGCAGGGGCTGGCCGCTGCACAGGTACGAATTCAGCGTCGTCTCGGCGGGGTTGAAGGCGAGAACGACCCGGTAATCGGGCCGCGCCGTCTGGTTCGGCGTCGTGGTGAAGTTGGTGCGCACGCCGGAAATGCGGTTCTGCATGTTGGCGGTCACCAGCGGCCCGAAGGTTTGCGGGTCCATGCCGAAGGGATTCCCGAGGATCACCACGCGCAGATCGCGGTTGGAGGCCGCGTAGGAGACCTCGCTCAGCGTGTAGGCGGGAACGGGCAGGTCGGCCACCACGCGTTCGTTGGTGCAGGCCGCCGCCATCGCGCAGAGGGCGAGAACGCTGGCACGGGACAGGAAGGTCATGGCTCGCCTGGGCTGCTGAGTGGACAGGGGCGATCAATCATGGGATGCCGCTCCGGCACCGACAAGCCCACGCCTCCGGAAGAGCCGCCGCTCAGCCGACCGCGCATCCCGGCGGCGTTCAACATCACACGTCGATGTCGTCGACCCGGACGAACTTCGCGTTCTCCTGGATGAACTGGAAGCGCAGCTCCGGACGGCGGCCCATCAGCTCCTCGACTCGGGTCTTGGTGGCCTTCACGTCTTCCGCCTGCTCCGGATCGGCGCTGTTGGGCACGACGACGCGCAGCAGCGTGCGCTTGGCCGGGTCCATGGTCGTCTCGCGGAGCTGGGCCGGCATCATCTCGCCCAAGCCCTTGAACCGGCTGATCTCCACCTTCTTGCCCTTGAAGGTCTTGTTCAGAAGCTGGTCCTTGTGCGCGTCGTCGCGGGCGTAGACCGACTTGGCGCCGTGGCTGATGCGGTAGAGCGGCGGCAGAGCCAGATACAGGTGCCCGTTCTGGATCAGCCCGCCCATCTCCCGGTAAAAGAAGGTCATCAGGAGCGAGGCGATGTGCGCGCCGTCCACGTCGGCGTCGGTCATGATGATGACCCGCTCGTAACGCAGCTTGTCGCTGGAGAAGTCCTTGCCCACCCCGCAGCCCAACGCCTGGGTGAGGTCGTTCAGCTCCTGGTTCGCCTTCATCTTGTCGGAGGAGGCCGAGGCGACGTTCAGGATCTTGCCGCGCAGCGGCAGGATGGCCTGGGTCTCGCGGTTGCGCGCCTGCTTGGCGGAGCCGCCCGCCGAATCGCCCTCGACCAGGAAGATCTCGGTGCCCTCCGGCGAGTTGCGGGAGCAGTCGGCCAGCTTGCCGGGCAGACGCAGGCGCCGGGTCGCGGACTTCCGTCCCAACTCCTTGGACTGCTTGCGCTTGGCGCGCTCCTCCGCCTTCTCGATCAGCCGTTCCAGAAGGGCCTTGGAGGAGGCTGGGTCGCCCGACAGCCAGTGGTCGAAGTGATCCTTGATCGCCGCCTCGACCAGCCGGTGGGCTTCGGCGGTGACCAGCTTCTCCTTGGTCTGGCCCTGGAAATGCGGCTCGCGGATGAAAACCGACAGCAGGATGCAGGCGTCGCCCATCACGTCGTCCGCGGTGACCTGGGCGGCGCGCTTGTTGTTGGTCAGCTCGCCGTAACCCTTCAGGCCGCGGGTCAGCGCGGCGCGCAGGCCGGCCTCGTGCGTGCCGCCCTGCGGGGTGGGCACCGTGTTGCAGTAGGTGTGCGAGAAGCCCTCGTCATCCTCCGGCCAGGCGATGGCCCATTCCACACGGCCCTGCTGGTTCGGGAAGTCCAGCGCGCCCGAGAAGGGCAGGCGGGTCATCGTCCGGCGTTCCTTCAGGGCGGCGTTCAGGTAGTCGAGCAGGCCGCCGGGGAAATGCAGCGTCTCCTGCGCCGGGGTGGTGCTGTCGGGGGACAGCAGGGACGGGTCGCAGCTCCAGCGGATCTCCACGCCCCGGTACAGGTAGGCCTTGGAGCGCGCCAGCCGGTACAGCCGGTGCGGCTCGAAATGAGCGGCCTCGCCGAAGATGTCGGGGTCGGCGTGGAAGCGGATGGTCGTGCCGCGGCGATTGGCCGCGCCCTGGCGGGTCAGCGGTCCCTGGGGCAGGCCGCGGCTGTAATGCTGCACGTAGAGCTGGCGGTCGCGCGCCACCTCGACGGTCAGCCGGTCGGACAGGGCGTTGACCACCGACAGGCCGACACCGTGCAAACCGCCGGAGGTCTGGTAGACCTTGTTGGAGAATTTGCCGCCCGAATGCAGGGTGGTGAGGATGACCTCCAACGCCGACTTGCCCGGGTACTTGGGATGGTCGTCGATCGGGATGCCGCGCCCGTTGTCGCGCACCACCACCGTGCCGTCGACGGTCAGTTCCAGGTCGATGCGGCTGGCGTGGCCGGCGACCGCCTCGTCCATGGCGTTGTCCAGAACCTCGGCCACCAGATGGTGCAGTGCCCGGTCGTCGGTGCCGCCGATGTACATGCCGGGGCGCCGACGGACGGGCTCAAGCCCCTCCAGAACCTCGATATCCTGGGCGGAGTAGGTCTCGGCCTTGCGCGCCGTGTTCTCGAAAAGATCGCTCATGGCCCCAGTTATAGGAATTTCGTCAGGGCTGCGCAAGCGCATGCGGTGGCTCCTATATACTCCCCGCACCATATTTTGTGATGCGCTTTTTCGACCCCAGAATGAACGAGGGCGGAGGCACGATGAGCGACGGCACTCCCACCGACCAATCCCCCACCCACCCCGACATGGA
>NZ_WHOR01000399.1:0-3807 GCF_013340925.1 Azospirillum formosense | reverse complement strand
AAGCGGGGGAGGGCCGGGGTGGGGGCAACGCACTTTCCTTGATTGAAATAGCTTCCGACACATCACAGGAACCGCGATGCACCGCGCATTCTGCTGGCTGCTGGCCGCGTTTCTGGCGCTGGCCGCTCCTGCCTCCTTCGCCGCCGATCTGACTCCGCTGGTCCGCGGCCTGGGCGCCGGCAGCTACGCCGAGACCGAAAAGGCCCTCGCCGGGCTGGCCGAGACGGGCGATCCCGCCGTCGTGCCGGTGATCGAGGCCCTCCAGGCCGGTGACCTGCACGTCCGCAAGGCGGACGGCGCCGTGATCGTCGCCAAGCGCGCCGGCAACGGCTACGCCCTGACCGACCCGCTGACCGGTGCCGCGCTGGGCGAGGCGGACCGCAACGCGGTCGAGAAGATCCGCATCAACAACGCCCTGCGCCGCACGATCAGCGCGACGCTCGGCGCGCTCACCCTGATGAGCCCCGACGCCAACACGCGCCGGCAGGCCGCCGATGCGGTCTTCAAGAGCCGCGACGCCAACGCGCTGGACGCGTTGAACACGGCGCTGGCCAAGGAGACCGACGAGCGCGTCCGCCGTGCGATGACCCAGGCGCGGGCCGCCGTCCTGCTGGCCGGGGACGCGACCGACGCCGACAGGATCGCCGCCGTCGAAGTGCTTCAGGAGCGCGGCGACCAGGACGCGCTGGCCCTGCTGAACGGTGCCGCCAACACGGGAAGCGACGCGGTGAAGGACGCCGCGAAGAAGGCCATCGCGTCGGTCGAACAGCGGCTCGCCCTGTGGGGCGCCGCGCAAAATCTGTGGTACGGCCTGTCGCTCGGCTCGGTGCTGCTGCTGGCGGCGATCGGGCTGGCCGTCACCTTCGGCGTCATGGGCGTCATCAACATGGCGCATGGCGAGATGGTGATGATCGGCGCCTACGCCACCTTCCTGGTGCAGGAGGCTTTCCGCCAGTGGGCGCCCGGCCTGTTCGATTTCTCCATCCTGGTGGCTCTGCCCGTCGCCTTCCTGGTGTCCGGCGCGGTCGGCGTCGCCATCGAGCGCAGCGTGATCCGCTGGCTCTACGGGCGCCCGCTGGAAACGCTGCTGGCGACCTGGGGCCTGTCGCTGGCGCTCCAACAGGCGGTGCGCTCCATCTTCGGGCCGACGAACCGCGAGGTCGGCGCGCCCTCCTGGATGTCCGGCGCCTTCGAGCTGGGCGGGCTGACCATCACCTACGGACGGCTGTGGATCGTCGTCTTCGCCTTCCTCGTCTTCGGCGCGCTGCTGGTGGCGCTGCGCAAGACGTGGTTCGGGCTGAGCATCCGCGCGGTCACCCAGAACCGCAGCATGGCCAACGCCATGGGCATCCGCACCGCGCGGGTGGACGCGCTGACCTTCGGGCTCGGCTCCGGCATCGCCGGGCTGGCCGGGGTGGCGCTGAGCCAGATCGACAACGTCAGCCCCAACCTGGGCCAGGGCTACATCATCGACAGCTTCATGGTCGTGGTGTTCGGCGGCGTCGGCAACCTGTGGGGCACGCTGGTCGGCGCGCTGGCGCTCGGCGGCGTCAACAAGTTCCTGGAGCCCTACGCGGGCGCGGTGCTGGGCAAGATCCTGGTGCTGATCTTCATCATCCTGTTCATCCAACGGCGTCCGCGCGGCCTGTTCGCGCTGAAGGGCCGGGCGGTGGAGGCCTGATCCGATGCTGACCCGTTTCTTCCTGATGGGCCTCGACAAGAAGGCCGGCGTTCTGCTGACCGTCCTGGCGGTGCTGGCCGTGGCGGTGCCGTTCATGGCGCTGGGCACGACCCCGGACTCGCCCTGGCACCTCTCCACCCACACGGTGGCGCTGCTCGGCAAGTATCTGTGCTTCGCCCTGCTTGCGCTGTCGCTCGACCTCGTCTGGGGGTTCGTCGGCATCCTGTCGCTGGGCCACGCCGCCTTCTTCACGCTCGGCGGCTACGCCATGGGCATGTATCTGATGCGGCAGATCGGCTCCCGCGGCGTCTACGGCAACGCCGACCTGCCGGACTTCATGGTCTTCCTGAACTGGACGGAGCTGCCCTGGTACTGGCATGGCTTCGACCAGTTCTGGTTCGCCGCGATCATGGTGATGCTGGTGCCGGGCCTGCTCGCCTTCGCCTTCGGCTGGTTCGCCTTCCGCTCGCGCGTCACCGGCGTCTATCTGTCGATCATCACGCAGGCGCTGACCTTCGCGCTGATGCTGGCCTTCTTCCGCAACGACATGGGCTTCGGCGGCAACAACGGCCTGACCGACTTCAAGGAGATCCTGGGCTTCGACATCCAGGCCGCCTCGACCCGCGTCGGTCTGTTCGTGGCGACGGTGGCGGCGCTGGCGGCCGGCTACGTCCTGGCGTCGGCCGTGGTGGCGTCCAAGCTGGGCAAGGTGCTGATCGCCGTGCGCGACGCCGAGAGCCGGGTGCGCTTCCTGGGCTACGAGACCGACCGCTACAAGCTGTTCGCCTGGACGCTGTCGGCCTGCATGGCCGGCGTGGCGGGGGCGCTCTACGTGCCGCAGGTCGGCATCATCAACCCGTCGGAATTCTCCCCCGCCAGCAGCATCGAAGCGGTGATCTGGGTCGCCGTCGGCGGGCGCGGCACGCTCGCCGGGCCGGTGCTGGGCGCGGTGCTGGTGAATTTCGGCAAAAGCTACTTCACGGCGGCGCTGCCGGAGCTGTGGCTGTTCGCGCTGGGCGGCCTGTTCGTTCTGGTCACCCTGTTCCTGCCCAAGGGCATCCTGGGTCTGGCGGCGCAGCTCCGCGACCGGCTGCCGGCGCGCGCCACGGTCACCGCCAAGCCGGCGGACCAGAAGGGAGTCTGAGAGAGATGAGCACCGAGGACACCCTGCTGTATCTGGACGGCGTGTCGGTCAGCTTCGACGGGTTCCGGGCGCTGAACAGCCTGTCGCTGGTCATCGAGCCGGGCGAGATGCGGGCGATCATCGGCCCGAACGGCGCCGGCAAGACGACCATGATGGACGTCATCACCGGCAAGACCCGCCCCGACACCGGCACCATCCTGTTCGAGGGCCGCACCGACCTGACCAGCCTGCGCGAGCCGGCCATCGCCAACCTGGGCATCGGCCGCAAGTTCCAGCGCCCCACCGTGTTCGAGATGCACACGGTCTGGGACAATCTGGAACTGTCGCTGAAGGCGCCGCGCCGCCCGCTGAAGACTCTGACCTACTCGGCCACGCGGGAGGACCGGGCGCGGATCGAGGAGATCCTCGACATCACCCGCCTGTCGCCGCGGCGCGACCGCCCGGCGGGTAGCCTGTCGCACGGCGAGAAGCAGTGGCTGGAGATCGGCATGCTGCTGGCCCAGGATCCGAAGCTGCTGCTGGTCGACGAACCGGTGGCCGGCATGACCGACGCCGAGACGGAACAGACCGCCCATCTGCTGAAGGACATCGCCGGCAAGCATTCGGTGATCGTTGTGGAGCACGACATGGTCTTCGTCCGCGAGCTGGGCGTGAAGGTCACGGTGCTGCACGAGGGTTCGGTGCTGGCCGAAGGTTCGCTCGATACGGTGAGCGCCAACAAGCAGGTCATCGACGTCTATCTGGGCCGGTGACGCAAATGTATTTCCCTCTCCCCTCTGGGGAGAGGGTCAGGGTGAGGGGGCGCCCGAAGGGCGGAAACGCAGCCTCATTGCAGAGCTTTTCCGGCCTGCGGCCGCCCCCCCATCCTAACCTTCTCCCCAGAGGGGGGAAGGGGTTCAGGAGAAAACAAACATGCTCGACGTACGGTCTGTCGATCTCCCTTACGGCGCGGGGCAGGCGCTGCGCGGCGTGTGGCTGAAGG
>NZ_WHOR01000398.1:0-3809 GCF_013340925.1 Azospirillum formosense | reverse complement strand
CCCTGACCCTCCCCCGCTTCGCAAGGGAGGGAGGGACCCACGCGCAAGCGTGGGAAGGTAGGGGCACCGCAACGGCACCCCCTGCCCCATCACCCCTCGATGCGCGAGAAGTCCGCCACCGCGTTCAGCGTCGCCCGGATCTGGCTGAGCAGGCGCAGGCGGTTGGCGCGCAGGTCGGCCTGCTCGGCGTTCACCGTCACCTTGTCGAAGAAGGCGTCCACCGGACCGCGCAGACGGGCCAGCGCCGCCATCGTGCCGGTGAAGTCCTCCTTGGCCAGCAGCGGCCGGGCCGTCTCGCCGGCATCGGACAGAGCGCCGTAGAGATCCTTTTCCTCCGCGAGCGTCAGCAGGGCCGGATCGACCGGCTGGTCGTAGGCCTTGCCATCCTTCTTCTCCTCGATGCGGACGATGTTGCTGGCGCGCTTGTAGGCGGCGAGCAGGTTCGCCCCCTCCTCCGACCCGACGAAGGTCTGGAGCGCCTTCACGCGGGCCAGCAGCCGGACGAGGTCGTCTTCGCCCCCCAGAGCGAACACCGCATCCACCAGATCATGCCGCACACCCTGATCGCGCAGCGTGACCTTCAGGCGGTCGGCGAAGAAGGCCATCAGGTCGGTGGCGACGCCATCGGCGGCGGCGAAACCGCCGACCGTGTAGGCGCCGTGCGCGGCCTTGAACAGCTGCGTCAGGTTCAGCCGCAGCCCGTTCTCCAGGATCAGCCGGATGATGCCCAACGCGGCGCGGCGCAGCGCGTAGGGGTCCTTCGAGCCCGTGGGCTTCTCGTCGATGGCGAAGAAGCCGACCAGCGTGTCGAGCTTGTCGGCCAGCGCCACGGCGACCGACACCGGAGCGGTCGGACAGGAATCCGACGGCCCGAGCGGCTTGTAATGCTCGGCGATGGCCTCGGCGACCGCCGGGTTCTCGCCCTCGCCCAGCGCGTAGTAGCGGCCCATGATGCCCTGGACCTCGGGGAACTCGCCGACCACCTCGGTCACGAGGTCCGCCTTGGACAGCAGGGCGGCGCGGGTCGCGGCGTCCACGTCAGCGCCGATGGCGCGGGCGATCTCGGCGGCCAGCACCTGGACGCGCGTGACCTTCTCCGCCACCGTGCCGAGTTTGGCGTGGAAGGTGATGGCGCCCAGCTTGGACACGCGGTCTTCCAGCTTGGTCTTGCGGTCCTGGTCCCAGAAGAACTTGGCGTCGGACAGGCGGGCGCGGAGTACCCGCTCGTTGCCGGCGACGATGGCCTTGCCACCGTCCGCCGTCGCCGTGTTCGCGACCACGACGAAGCGCGGCGCCATCTTGCCGGCCTTGTCCAGCAGGGCGAAATACTTCTGGTGCGTGCGCATGGAGGTGATGAGAACCTCCGACGGCACGTCCATGAACTTCTCATCGATGGTGCCGACCAGGGCGACCGGCCATTCGACGAGGCCGGCGACCTCCTCCAGCAGCCCGTCGTCGGGGGAGAGGGTCAGCCCCTCCCGCGCGGCCAGCGCCTCGGCGTCGGCCTTGATCTTGGCCTTGCGCTCGGCGCGGTCCAGAACGACGTGGGCGTCGCGCAGCTTGGCCTTGTAGTCGGCGAAGCTATCGACCGTGAAGGCGTCCGGCGACAGGAAGCGGTGGCCGCGGGTGCTGTTGCCGAAATTGATGAAAGCAGACTCTTCGTCCTGCCTACGATCGTCTATAATTGATCCCAGAGAGCGTGGCAGAAGAATTCCGCTATCAATAACCTTTCCGTTAAAGATAGCAATTACAGAGTGTAGAGGGCGAACCCACCGAACCGAGCTATTTCCCCACCTCATAGATTTGGGCCAAGGGAATTGCAAAAACACTTCGCGAATGACTTCATCCACAACATCTGTGGTCACCCGCCCCTTCTTCTCCGCCACGGCGAAGTAGAAGACGCCCTTGCCGGTGTCGCGTTGCTCGCACTGGTCGAGGCTGGTCAGGCCGGCGGACTTCAGGAAACCGGCGACCGCCTGCTCGGGCGAGCCGACGCGCGGCCCCTTCTTCTCCTCGCGGACGTCGGCGGTGCGCTCGGCCAGGCCGTCGATCACCAGCGCGAGGCGGCGGGGGGTGGAATGGGCCTCGGCCGTGTCGAAGCTCAAGCCGTTGGCGGCCAGCTTCTCGGTGACGAGACGCTTGAGGTCGTCCGCCGCGCGCGCCTGCATGCGGGCCGGGATTTCCTCGGAGAAGAATTCGATCAGAAGTTCAGGCATGTTACTTGGCCCCCCCGGCGGTCCACGCCTCGCAGCAGGCTTTCGCCAGCGCGCGCACGCGGCCGATGTAGGCGGCGCGCTCCACGACGCTGATGACGCCGCGCGCGTCCAGCAGGTTGAAGAGGTGCGACGCCTTGATGCACTGGTCGTAGGCCGGCAGCGCGACGCCCTTGGCGATCAGCGACTGGCACTCCGCCTCGGCGTCCTTGAAATGCTGGAGCAGCATGTCGGTGTTGGCGTGCTCGAAGTTGTGGGCCGAATACTCGACCTCGGCGCGCTTGAACACGTCGCCGTACTTCACGCCCTGGCCGTTGAAGTCCAAGTCGTAGACGTTCTCCACGCCCTGCACATACATGGCCAGACGCTCCAGCCCGTAGGTCAGCTCGACCGCGACCGGGTCGCACTCGATGCCGCCGACCTGCTGGAAATAGGTGTACTGGGTGACCTCCATGCCGTCGCACCAGACCTCCCAGCCGAGGCCCCAGGCGCCCAGCGTCGGGCTTTCCCAGTCGTCCTCGACGAATCGGATGTCGTGCAGCGACGGGTCGATGCCCAGCACCCGCAGGCTTTCCAGATACAGCTCCTGCGCGTTGGCCGGCGAGGGCTTCAGGATCACCTGATACTGGTAGTAGTGCTGGAGCCGGTTCGGGTTCTCGCCGTAGCGGCCATCCTTCGGGCGGCGCGAGGGCTGCACATAGGCCGCCTTCCACTGCTGCGGGCCGAGGGCGCGCAGCGTCGTCGCCGGGTGGAAGGTGCCCGCACCCACCTCCATGTCGTAGGGCTGGAGGATCACGCAGCCCTGCTCCGACCAGAACTGGTGGAGCTTGAGGATCAGGGCCTGAAAGGACAGGCCGCGGCTGTCTTGGGAAGACCCGCTCGGGGAGGCCATCGGCGGTCACTTATGATTGGTGTGGAAAAACGCGCCGCACGATACGCGGCGGTATCCCCGGAATCAAGCGCCCGCCTGGGTTTAAGGTTCAGCGGCCGTAGGGGCAGACCGGCCGGCCGCAGGCCACGGCGGAGCGCGGGGCGACATAGGCGCCGCATTCCGGGCACTTCTCCATGTCCTCGGCGGCCAGTTGGGACGAGCCGCCGCCACTGGTGGAGGCGGACTTTCCGGAGCCGCGACGCTCCCGCTCGCGCAGGCGCTCCCGACCGACCGCGCCGACGCGGTTGTACCAGCGCCAGCCGAACCACACGGCGCCGATCACCAGCGCCAGGAACAGGATTTTGGACAAGCTGAACATGGAAGCAGGATTAGGGGGTGCGGGGCCGCCCGGTCAAGAGCGGCCTTCACCCCGAACGCGCCCCGAACGGCTGATCCATCGAAAATGGATCGAACATCGAAAGAAGCGCCCGTCCAGCGCAAAGAATCCTTGTCGTCCGCAGCGGAAGCGGCACCTAATGGATGAAAACCGTGCGCAGAGGAGACGCAACGTCATGAACGCCAGCGCCTATCCGGTCATCGTCCGCCCCCTGCCCCCGGAACAGGGTGTCGGCTATGTGGCCGAGGTGCCCGACCTGCCGGGCTGCACCGCGGCCACATAGCCGACACCCTGTTCCGGGGGCAGGGGGCGGACGATGACCGGATAG
>NZ_WHOR01000397.1:0-3835 GCF_013340925.1 Azospirillum formosense | reverse complement strand
GAAGCGGGTTGATCAGGGCGACCACCACCCCGGCGAAACGGCCGTCCGGATGGGACCAGCGGCGGCTCATCGGAATGACGTAGGTGCCGGGGAAGGCCATGCTGGGGACCGGCGCGCCGATGTGAAGCCCGCCGTCCGAGGCGCCCTCGTCCCGGTGGGCGGCGAAGTAGGGCCGGTTGGTCAGGTCGAAGGCCGGTGGACTGCTGTCGGCGGAGTGGTGCAGGACGCGGCCCTGCTCGTCCACCACGATCAGGCCGGAGATCGGGCCGATGGCGTCGCGCCGGTTGCGCAGAAGGGCGTTCACCGATGGCGCCGCCATGGTGCGGGCCTGCGGATGGGTGTCCAGGACGGTGACCAGATCGGACAGCAGCAAGTCCACGCTGAACACCGTGCGGACGGCCTGCTCCTCCAGGATGCGGGCGAGGTTGCGGGTCGAGCGCTCGGCCCCATGGACGGCTTCGGCGTGACGCTGCCAGACGCCATAGCCGATCATCGCGTTCACCACGACGATGAAGGCCACCCCGGACGCCCTCATCAGAAAACGCACCGACCCCAGCACCTCGAACAGCCGCTCCCCCAATCCGGAGGGTGCCAGTCCGGTGGGCCCCATTCCAGAGGGCGGCAAGGTCGTGTCGCGAACCGGATTGCGGCTGGCCATGGCTGTGAACAACTCTCCGCACGCAGTGCAACAGGGCCGCTGAAGGACCGCCCGCGTGGCATTGCCCAACGCAAGACGGTACCGCCCCCGGCCACCGCCAATCTCGCGCGAAAACCATAATGGAAGTTTAACCTTAATGCATCAATGAACCCGATCAGCAGCACGAGCGATTGTCGCTTTGCCTGACGGTCTCCGGGCGTTAAGAATCCGGGCAGGTTGGAGACGGTTGCGCAAAAAGGAACAGGGACGATGGACAGCCAGAAAGACCGCAAGGCCGCGATCCTTGCCGCCACGCTGTCGTCGCTGTGGGCGGATACCGAACCCGCCGTGCGCGAGCGCGTGACGGCCATCGCGCTCGCCGATGCCGACGCGATCTCGGACGTCTTCTACGCGATCCTGCTGGACCGCCCGGACAGCAACGCCTTCCTCAGCCACACGCTGGTTCAGGAACGGTTGCGCCCGTCGCTGGCACGCTGGATCGGCGCGCTCTTCACCGCTTCAACTGACGACGCCATCGCGGCGGTTCTGGAACAGAATTACCAGGTCGGGCTGATCCACGCCCGCATCAACATCCCGCTGACGCTGGTCAACGCCGGGATGCGGATCATCAAGAAGGAGCTGTCCGCCCGCCTGCTGGCGGCCGACCTCAGCCGCGGCCAGACCGCGTCCGCCATCCTCTTCGTCGGCGAGCTGCTGGACACCGTGCTGGACAACATGCACGAGGCCTATCTGGGCGACCTGCTGGGCAACGTCCGCCATCAGCAGTCGCTGAAGATGTTCATGAGCGGCCCCAACCTGGCGCTGGAGGGCGAGCGGCTGAAATCGTCGCTGTTCGACTGGCTGCGCAACACGGTGGTGTCCTTCTACGCGCATGAGGACAGCGGCCACGCGAGCCCGCCGCCCATCGAATCCTCCGATTTCGGCCTGTGGCTGAACCACAAGGCGGAACTGACCTTCGGCCGCGTCACCGAGCTCGACCACATCCGCGAGCGCACCAACCGCATCAGCGCCAAGGTGACCGCGGCGGTGGAGGGCGGCTGGATCACTCCCGCCTTCGTCAAGGAGCTGAACAACGACGTCACGGAAATCGCCTACGTCCTCGGCACCATCATCGAGAAGGCGATGGAGATCGAAAGCGGGCGCGATCCGCTGACCCGCCTGCTGACGCGGCGCTTCATGCCGGCGATCTTCCAGCGCGAGGTGGCCATCAGCCTGCGCCACGGCAAGCCCTTCGCCGTGCTGCTGATGGACGCCGACCATTTCAAGACGATCAACGACACGCTGGGCCATCAGGCGGGCGATGCCGTCCTGTCGGATATGGCGGAGCTGCTGCACACCCACGTCCGGGCCGGCGATTTCGTCTTCCGCTACGGCGGGGAGGAGTTCCTCGTCCTGCTGACCGAAATGGACGAGGCGTCGTTGCGCGTGAAGGCCGACCAACTGCGCCGCATGGTCGAGGAGCACCGTTTCAGCGGGGCCGGGAACGGGCTGCGGGTCACCGCCTCGATCGGGGCGGCCCTGCACGAGGGGCACCCGGATTACGAACACACCGTCCGCCGGGCCGACGCCGCGCTCTACGAGGCCAAGCGCCAGGGTCGCAACCGCGTGGTGATCGCCGGAATGGCGACCGCCTGATTGGTGGTCGCCCGGGCGCATCTGCATCCCGGCATCGGGCGTTGCCCCGCGGGGACGCATCGGCTACGTAAGACCTTTCCCTGCCGAGACCGCAAATTCCATGTCTGACGGACCGCTTTCGCTCTACCGGGCCCGCCGTGGCACCGGGACGCTGCGCCCCGACCCCGACCAGGAACTGGCCGCCGAGAAGCTCCAGAGCCTCTACAAGGCGCTGATGGGCTACAGCCCGCAACCGGCCGGGAAGGCCGGCGGGGCGAAGGCCGGCTGGCTGGAGCGCTTCGGGCTCGGCCGCCCGCGCTCCGAACCGGCGGAGGCGCCGCAGGGCCTCTACATGTACGGCGGCGTCGGGCGCGGCAAGTCGATGCTGATGGACCTGTTCTTCGACACCGCCCCAGTGGGGAAGAAGCGCCGCGTCCATTTCCACGAATTCATGCTGGAAGTGCACGAACGCATCCACCAGCACCGCCAGTCGGGCAAGAGCAAGGGCAAGGACGCCGACGACGCGCTGCCCGAGCTGGCCCGCGCGCTGGCCGACGAGGCGTGGCTGCTCTGCTTCGACGAGTTCCACGTCACCAACGTCGTGGACGCGATGATCCTCGGCCGGCTGTTCACCAGCCTGTTCGACCTGGGCGTGGTGGTGGTCGCGACCTCCAACTGGCCGCCGGACATGCTCTACAAGGACGGGCTCCAGCGCGAGCTGTTCCTGCCCTTCATCGCGCTGCTCAAGGAAAAGCTCGACGTTCTGGCGCTGGAAGGACCGACCGACTACCGGCTGGACCGGCTCCAGGGCAAGCCCGTCTATTTCTGGCCGCTCGGCGCGGAGAGCGACGCCAGGATCCGCCAGACCTTCGAGACGCTGACCGACGGCGCCCGGGGCGAACCGACCCATCTGTCGGTCCAGGGGCGGAAGGTGGAGATCGCCTGCGCCGCCAAATGCGTCGCCCTGGTGGATTTCTGGAGCCTGTGCGGCAAGCCGCTGGGTGCGGCCGACTACATCGCCATCGCGACGCATTTCCACACCGTGCTGATCCACGGCGTGCCGACGATGAAGGACGAGCTGCGCAACGAGGCCAAGCGCTTCATGACGCTGATCGACGCGCTCTACGAGCACAAGGTCAACCTCGTGGTCGCCGCCGAAGGCCCGCCGGAACGGCTGTACCCCGAGGGTACCCACGCCTTCGAATTCGAACGCACGGTCAGCCGCCTGATGGAGATGCAGTCCGAGGACTACCTGCGCCAGCAGCACCTGACCTGAGGGGCCGCGATCCCGCGCTTCCGCCCGTGTTACCACGGGGATGCCGCCCTACTCCCGTTTCGCGCCGAAGATAAAGGGGCGCCCGACGTTGTATTGCTGAACGTCGGTCCAATGGCGAGGGAGAGGGCAAAGCATGCCTTGGCGGTCCCAGTGCGGTGCACTGACGCTGGCGCTTTTTCTGACGGCACCGATCCATCCCGCCTCCGCCGCCGGGGCGGGCAGCGTCGACTGCTGGCTGCTCGACGGGGACGCGCTGACCCAGGCGCGCAACAGCGGCTGGTGCAAGG
>NZ_WHOR01000396.1:0-3898 GCF_013340925.1 Azospirillum formosense | reverse complement strand
CTCATGGGGTGGGGAGGCAAGCGGCGTGTGCGGCGCTGGGTGGGACAAAGTCACACCGGCATGTCTGTGGCAATCTTGGATGACACCGAAGCGGGACCACATAACCGGGATGACCTCGATACCGCCGTACCGGCTCGGCCGCCGCACCGTCCTCGCCGCTACCGCCGCGTCCCTTGGCTGCGCGCTGACGCGCCCTCTGCTTGCTGCCCAACCCGCGGCCGGGACCGCGTTCGATCCGGTTCTGCTGGACCGGGCGGTCAAACGGGCGGCGGGGCTCGACCAGATCCACGCGCTGGTCATCGGGCGGAACGGCGCGGTGGTGTCGGCGGAGGCCTTCCGAGGGCCGGCGGTGAACCGCGCCGTCAACGTCAAGTCGGTGTCCAAGACCATCGCCGCCTCGCTCGCCGGCATCGCCATCGACCGCGGGGTCTTGCGTGGCGTTGATGTGCCGTTGGCCGAGGCGGCGCCGGGACTGGTACCGGCGGGCGTCGATCCACGGGTGCGCCGGATCACCATCGCCGACCTTCTGACCATGCAGGCCGGTCTGGAGCCGACCTCCGGGCCGGGCTACGGCCGCTGGATCAACAGCCGCAATTGGGTCGTCGACGCGCTGCGCCGTCCCTTCGTCACCGAGCCGGGGGCGCGGATGCTTTACTCAACCGGGAGCTACCATCTGCTGGGCGCGGCGCTGTCCAGCGCGTCGGGGCGCAGCCTGCTGTCCCTGGCGCGGGAATGGCTGGGCGAGCCGCTGGGCATCGAGGTGCCGTCCTGGACGCGCGATCCGCAGGGCTTCTATCTCGGCGGCAACAACATGGCGCTGTCGCCGCTCGACCTCTTCCGTTTCGGCGAGTTGTGGCGGCAAGGCGGCCTTTGGAACGGACAGCCGGTCATCAGCGCCGCTTGGGTGGAGGCGTCCTGGGTGCCGCGCACGCGCTCCCCCTTCTCCGGCGACGACTACGGATACGGCTGGTTCCTCGCCACGGCGAAGGGGCACCGCATCGCCTACGCGCGTGGCTATGGCGGGCAGATGCTCTATGTCGTGCCCGGCCTGGGGCTGACCGTCGTCGTCACCTCCGACCCCACCCGCCCGGCGCGCTCCGATGGGCATGTCGGTCTGCTCAACGCCCTGCTGACCGACGACATCATCCCGGCGGCGGAGATGGCCTGACGAAGTGGCGGGTCAGGCGGACAGCGTCCCGCTGCGCAACCGACGCATCACGTCCCGTCGCGGCAGCCAGGCCACCAGCACGGCCCCGACCGCGGCCATCGCGGCAACGGTCCCGAGGAAGGCGGCCAGGGGAACAGCGCCTCCAGGCAGGGGAGCGCCGTCGGCTAGGCTGGCGACCACCGCCGCGCCGCCGACCCAGCCGAGCGGCACCGCGACCGCGGCGACCGCGGCGCCCAGGAGGACGAATTCCAGCACCACCGCCTGGACCATCGAACGCCGTCCGACCCCGAGGGCGTGCAGGATCGCCATCTCCTGAAGCCGCCGCCGGGCGCTGCTGGCGATGGCGCCGAGAAGGACCACGGCCGCCGCGCCGAGGGCGACGGCGGACAGGCCATCCAGCAGCCGGCGCACGGTCTGGACGGTCGAACCCAGCGTGTCCAGGACCGCCGCCACGCGGATCGTGGGGGCTTGCGGGACGGCCTGCGTCACCGCCGCTTCAACCGCCGGAACCGCCTTGGGCGAGGACCAGACGGCAGCGACGAGGCTGTGCGGCGGCGGTTCGGGGAAGGGGGAGAGGAGAACCGGAAAATCCAGGTCCAGCCGCGTCCAGTCGATGCGCCGGAGGTTGGCGATCGTCGCGGTCACCGGACCGCTCGCCAGGGCCAGCGTGAGACTGTCCCCCACCGCCAGCCCCAGCCGGCGGGCGACCTGTGCGTCCAGCGAGGCGAGCGGCGGGCCGGTATAGCCCTCGGGCCACCAGCTCCCCGCGACGATCCGGTCGGTGGTAGCGGGGCGGGCGCGCCAGGACAGGCCGCGGTCGCCGCGCACCGCCCAGCCGACGGAGCGCGGGGCATTCGCCTCGGTGATGGCGGCGCCGTCGAGGCGGCTGATCCTGGCGTGCAGGAAAGGCGCCGTCTCGACCCGCCCGACGCCGGGCAGGGCGGTGAGATATTCACTCAAGCGCGGGCCCTCCGGCGGGGGAATGTTCAGCACGACGACGGAGGGCGTCTGCGCCGGCAGGGTCGCCGCGACATGGCCGGTGGCCGACCCTCCGACCACGCCGACCGCCACCAGCAGGGTCAGACCGATGCCCAACGCCACGGCCACCGGGACCGTCGGCGCACCGGGCCGCCCGAGGTTGGCGACGGCCAGACGCATCACCGGTCGCCGTCCGTGCGCCAGCCGGCGTGCCATACCAGCGAGCCCACGCCCCAGCAGCGCAAAGCCCGCCGCCACCAGCCCGGCGAGGAGCAGGAAGCCGGCGACCGCGAGCGGCATGCCTGTCCAGGCGATGAGCAGACCGGCGAGCGCCAGCCCGAGCAGCGCGACCGCGCCACGGGGCCGCCAGCCCAAGGGCCGGGACAATCCATCCACCGCCCCCCGCCAGATCGCCGCAGGGCTGGTCCCGGCGGCGCGGGCCAGCGGCGGCACGGCGCAGAGCAGGGCCGCCAGCAGCCCGACCGCCCCCGCCAGCAGCAAGGCCGCCGGATCGACGGCGCCGCCCGTCTCCGGCATCCAGTCGAGCGGCAGGGCGTTGACCGCTATGGCAGCCAGCGCAGCGCCGGTCGTCACGCCGATCACCAGCGCCACGCCGACCACAGCCAGCGTCTGCAACAGGAAGGCGGTGAAGAGAAGGCGTGGCGAGCCGCCCAGCGCCTTCAGCGTGGCGAGGACCGGCAGCCGCCGGGCGAGATGCGCCGACAGCGCCCGGCCGACGCCGACGCCGCCAACCAGCAGAATGGACAGCGCTCCCAGAAGGAACAGCGCGCGGGCGAGGTGGACGGTGCGGTCCACGCCCGGAATGCCGTGTGAGGCATCGACGATCCGCCATCCGGCGTCGGGGAAGCGCTCTTCCAGATCGCGCAGGACGGCGTCGGACCGGACCGTTTCCGGCAGGAGGAGGCGATAATACCAGTAGACGGGCATCCCCGGCTCGGCAAGGCCCGTCGCGTCCAGCGCCCTGCGGTCGATGACGACGCGCGGACCGAGGGAAAAGGCGCGGAAAGCCCGGTCCGGCTCATGCTCCAGCACGGCGCGGACCGCGACCTCGGCGGCCCCGAGCCGCAGCCGGCCGCCGAGGGAAAGTCCCAGCGCATCGAGGAGGTCGGCGGACACCGCCGCCCCCCATCGCCCGTCCCGGTGGGCCAGCGCGTTGTTCAGGGACGGGGCGCCGGACACCGTCGTCGCGCCGACCAGCGGGTAGCTTTCCTCGACCGCCTTCAGCTCGACCAGGGCGCGGGCGCTGCCGGTCACCGTTGAGGCGACGGGACGCAACTCCGCCGTCTCGCCGACCCTGCCCAACGTGCCGAGGACGGCCCGCTGCTCCGGCGTCGCCGGCGCGTGGAACAGGCGCAGCGAGAGGTCACCGCCGACCGCCTCGCGCGCGGTGGCCCGCATTCCCTCCAGCACGCCGCCGCTCAGCGAGCCGACGGCGGCCATCATGGCCGTTCCCAGCGCCACCCCGAGGACGACGATCCAAAGTCCGGCGACGCCGCCCCGCAGGTCCCGCCAAGCCAGCCGCAACGCGATGCGCAGATGAGTCATGGCGGACATATCGTGAAGGTCCCGCCGGCCGGCAACCGGTTCCGTTGCCTGCAACCTCCCTCTCCCGTCCCGGGAGAGGGAAGGGCCCCACGCGAAGCGTGGGAAGGGTGAGGGTGAAGCCGAGAATCAGCGCTCTGATCCTCGTACGACCCTCACCCGGCGCCTTCGGCGCCCAATCCCTCTCCC
>NZ_WHOR01000395.1:0-3898 GCF_013340925.1 Azospirillum formosense | reverse complement strand
CCCCCCCGCCGCCGCCCGCCGTCCACCGCCGCCGTGAACTCCTCGACGTTAAGGGATGACCATGCTCAAGACCCTTCTTTCCCGTCTCGGCCTCAACCGGAGCGCAAACCCCATGAGCGACCAGATCAAGACCGTCGACGCCGCCACCGTCATGGGCTGGCTGAAGGACGGCTCGGCGGTGATCGTCGATGTCCGCGAACCCCACGAGCACCGCGCCGGCCACATCCCCGGCGCCACTCTGGTGCCGCTGTCGCGGTTCGATCCGGCCCGCGTGCCGGACGCGACGGGCAAGCATCTCGTCTTCCATTGCCAGAGCGGTCGCCGCTGCGGCCCGGCGTCGGCCCGGATGGCGGCCGCCGGGTTCGCCGGGGACATCCACCGGCTGAGCGGCGGCATGGCCGCCTGGATGGCCGCGTCCGGGCCGGTCGAGCGCTGAAGGGAGTGTTTCAGGAGCTGGGGTCCGCCTCGGCCACGCAGCGCGCGCCGACGCAGAACTGGCGGTACAGCTCCAGCAGGATCGGCCGCACCCGGTCCGACCCGATGCGGTAGTGGATCGAGGTGCCGTCGCGCCGGGTGGCGACCAGCCCCTCGTCCCGCAGCTTGGCGAGGTGCTGGGACAGGTTCGACTGCGACAGGCCGAGCCGCCGCGCGAGGTCGCCCACCGGCATTTCCCCGTCCAGCAGGCTGCACAGGATCATCAGCCGGTGGCGGCTGGCGATGGAGCGCAGGAAGGTTTCCGCCTCGGCGGCCCGCTCTTCCAGCTCGGCGGGGTCGAGCGGCGGCTCGATGGATGGCATGGGCCACGTCCACCCTTTAAATGAGATGTTTCTAATTTATAGGCTGCTCCCCGCCGATCAAGCGGATTGTGACCGGCCTTCCTGAACCGTGCTTGAACGCCCCGTTCAGGCGGGGCTCAGCCGCCCCTTGCCATGATCACTCCTGTTCGGGCGGACCTCCCGCCCCTTGCGATGGAGACAGGATCATGACTCGTTCAACCACCCTCCCACTCCTGGCCGCGGCCGTCGCCGCCCTTCTGCTGTCCGGTCCCGCCGACGCCGGCGAGCGGCAACATACGGTCCAGGCCGCCTCGCCGCAGCCGGTCGCCGAGGTGCTGCGGACCGGGAGCGGCACCGTCTCCGGAACGGTTGCCGCAGCGGGCGCGACCTGGATGACCGTCCAGGACGACAGCGCGCGGACGGACGTCATGGTGCGCGGCCTCCTGCCGGAAGGCATCGAGCCGGGCGCCCCCATCACCGTCACCGGGCGCGTCCGCAACGGCGGGCTGATGGCCAGCGAGATCATCCTCGCCGATGGCACGCTGCACCGGCCGTCCCGCGACCACGACGACGATTGACCGCGGAAAGCGTCCCGCCCCGGGATTAAAAGGCCCTCCCGAAACGAAAACGGAGCAGGAAATCGGGAAAATCCAGTCCACGGGGTGGAGACGTGACGTTCAGCCTGCGCGATCAACTGTCGAATCAACTGCGCTCCCTGCGCCGCTACGCCCTGGCGCTGGCGCGCAACCGCGACGACGCGGAGGATCTCGTGCAGGAGACGCTGGTGCGCGCCATCTCCGGGTCGCGGACCTTCCGGCCGAACGGCGACCTGCGGTCCTGGCTGTTCGGCATCCTGCACAACGTCCACGTCAACGGGGTGCGGCGGGAGCAGGTGCGGGCGCGCGGCGCCTCGGCCATCGAGGCGATGACCTACGGGCAGTTGCCGCCCAACCAGCCCGACCATGTGGAGCTGATGCGGACCATCGAGGCCTTCTCCACCCTTCCCGACGAGCAGCGCCGCGTCCTCACCCTCGTCGCCGTGGAGGGGATGAGCTACCAGGAGGCAGCCCGCCAGTTGGACATCCCGCTCGGCACCCTGATGTCGCGCCTGGCCCGCGGCCGGGAGGCGCTGCGCGTGGAGATGGGGCACCGTGACCGCGGCCAGACCGCGCTGCGGGCGGTGAGGTGAGCCATGGGCGGCGATCCCATCAGCCTCCACCAGGACACCGACCTGCATCTCTACATGGACGGGGAGATGGAGCCGGCGCGCCGCGCCGCCTTCGAGGCGCAGTTGGCCGCCAACCCGGCCCTGGCCGCCAAGCTGAACGAGTACCGGCACCAGCAGGAGATGCTGAAGCTGGGGCTGGACATGATGGCCGCCGTTTCGGTGCAGAAGACCGAAACGCTGGCCGGGCGCCTGCGCTGGCGTCTGGACATGGACCGTTTCTCCCGGCGGGTCGCCCCGCTGGCCGCCGCGATGCTGCTGGTCATGGGGGGATGGAGCCTGACCGTGTGGGTGCAGTCGGGCGGGGCCGCCGGACCGCAGCTGGCCGGCGAGGTCGATGACGTCACCGCCTTCGCGGACGAGGCGGCGGAGGCGCATTCCAAGGCCGTCGCGCTCAACACGCTGCAGCCGTCCCTGCTCCAGGCGAACATCACGCCGGTGCCGGCGCAGACCGCCCAGGTGCCCTTGCCCGAGGGCAGCGGTATGACGGTGGCGCTTCCCGCCATCGGTCCGGAACTGACGCTGATCCGGGCCAGCGTCGTGCCGTGGAACCATGGCACCGCTCTCCAGTTTCTCTACAGGGAACCGGACGGCGAACTGCTGACCCTGTTCGTCGCGTCCGGTGGCCCGGCGCGGGATGGCGCGCTGCACACCGTCGTGCAGGACAGCCTGCGGCTCGTCTACTGGCGGGCCGGGCTGGTCGCCTACACCGTCGCCGGCAACAAGGCCGACGGCGATCTGCTGACCGTCGCCAAGAAGATGGCGGACAGCATCCGCCGATCCTGACACCGCGCCGCCCGGTCCCCGCACCCCATCCGCGGCGGGCGGCGCCCCACCAAGCCTGTGGAGCCCAGCCATGAGCCTGTACACCGATCCGGACGAGCGGAACGGCCATCCGCTGGACATGGTCGAAACCTTCGTCGCCCGCGAGCATTGGGAACCCATCCTGCGCCAGGCCGCCTTCAACGGCATGGTGCTGGGCGCGGTCACCCTGCTGCTGGGGCTGGACGCGCTGCCCGGCCTCGCGATCATCCACTTCATCACCTTCGCGTCGGGCATGGCCCAGGGCTTCCTGGCGCTGCGCCTGGAGGAGAGCGGGCAGGACGAGGCCGCCGTCGCCGTGGGGCGCCGCTCCATGGCCGCCTTCACGCTGGCCTCGGTCACTCTGTTCCTGATGCCCTTCGCGGCCTGATCCGCGCAGAAGTCACGCGCGGAACCGGCCGTTCCGTGTCATGGTCCCCGTTCCGCCGGGGACCTCCCCCCGGCTGGGGATTTCAAGACGGGGACTGGAACAGCCGATGCGGGGCAGGCAGACACGCTCCGGGAGCCGGATGCAGATCCGTGCGCCCTATCTCGACCCGGTGCGTGTGGGGGAAACCTCGGGGAATCTGCGATGCCGCTGCTGCGGGCGGCCCGACGGGGTGGTCGTGCGCTGCCTGCCCGACGGGCGCTGGTACGACGGGGCGGACGAGACGTGGCGCGACGGACGCGGACGCCGCGTGCCCTGGCCGGAGGCCGCCGAATACGGCGCGACCACCGACATCCTGGTCAGCGTCGAGGCGCTGCGCATCACCCGCTCGGCCGTCGAGCGGGTCCGCCTGCTGTGCAACCGCTGCCGCCGGCTGGAGGGCGCCGTTCATGGCCGCGCCCGCGCCCGGATCAGCATCCTGCTGCGCCGGGCCATCGGCGACCTGTTCCTGGGCCGCTACGACGACCCCGCCGTCCTCACGGCGCTGGTCGCCCTGTACCGCAAGGACGGCTGAGCCCGACCGTTTGGGGGCTCAGCCGGCGGTGTCCTCGGCCATTCCGCCGTCGAGACGTGCCGCCAGCTCCCGCCGCGCCAGCAGGTCCGGCGCCACCGTCGCCGCAGGGGCCGTGGGGGGCAGGTGGCCGTAGG
>NZ_WHOR01000394.1:0-3904 GCF_013340925.1 Azospirillum formosense | reverse complement strand
CCCACACCCGCCCCCATCACCGGTGACGCCGCTTCCGCCCCGAAGCCGTCGCGCTCCGCCCGCACGAAGCGGGGGCGCTTGTCGGTGGTGATCCCCTTCTACAACGAAGGCCCCAACATTGCGGCGTTGTTCGAGCGGCTGGTGCCCGTGCTCGACCGGCTGGACGCGGAGTGGGAGGTGGTCTGCGTCAACGACGGCAGCCGCGACGACACGCTCGACCGCCTGCTGGACGTCCATGACGCCGACCCGCGGGTCAAGGTGGTCGACCTGTCGCGCAACTTCGGCAAGGAACTGGCCCTGTCGGCCGGGCTGCGCCACACCACCGGCGACGCCGTGGTCCCGATGGACGCCGACCTTCAGCACCCGCCGGAGCTTCTGCCGCAGTTCCTCGCCAAATGGCGCGAGGGCTACGACGTGGTCGTCGCCGTGCGCCACGCGCGGGTGGGGCAAAGCCTGAAGCACCGGATGTTCGCCCGCGCCTTCTACTGGATCTTCGACAACCTGTCGGAGGTCAAGCTGCCGCGCGAGGTCGGCGACTTCCGGCTGATGGACCGGCGGGTGGTCGACGTCATCAACCGCATGCCCGAACGCACGCGCTTCATGAAGGGCATCTTCGCCTGGGTCGGCTTCCGTCAGGCCAGCATCCCCTACCAGCAGGGGGAGCGCGCCGGCGGCGACACCAAATGGGGCTTCCTGAAGCTGCTCAGCCTGTCCTTCGACGGGCTGACCGCCTTCTCCACCTTCCCGTTGCGGGTGTGGAGCCTGGTTGGCATGGCAATCTCCGGCTTCGCCTTCGTCTACATCCTGCTGCGCCTGCTGCGCACCCTGATCTACGGCATCGACGTGCCCGGCTATGAATCGCTGCTGGCTGCGGTGCTGTTCATGGGCGGCATCCAGCTCGTCACGCTGGGGGTCATCGGCGACTATCTGGGCCGCGTGTTCAACGAGGTGAAGGGGCGCCCCCTCTACATCGTCCGTTCGGCGCACGGTTTCGAGGATGAGGCCGCGGTTCCGGCATCCAATTTAGCAGCCAGTCCGGGGGCCAATCCGGGGGCCAACGCAGGCGCTTGGCGCCGGCCCGGAAGCGAGGACCGCCCTTCATGAGCCTGATGCCGCCGCTCGGCCTGAATCCCCTTGGGGCGAGTCCCCCGGCGGGCGCCTTGGCGCAACGCCGCGCCGGCGCCCTGTGGGACGACATGGCGCGCGCGCTTCTGCTGTGCCTGATCATCCTCGCCGCGCTGACCTTCCGGAACTACGGGATCAGCACCGACGAGGAGGTGCAGCACATCTACGGCAAGAAGCTACTGTCCTTCTACCTGTCCGGCTTCACCGACCGGTCGGCCTTCCATTTCAAGGACCTGTACCTGTATGGCGGGCTGTTCGACCTGGTGACCGCCCTGGTGGTCCCGATCTCGCCGTTCGAGGAGTACGAGACGCGCCACCTGCTCTGCGCCCTGGTCGGGGTGGTGGGCATCGCCGGCTGCTGGCGCTACGCGCGGCTGCTGGCCGGGCCGCGGGCGGGCTTCCTGGCGGCGGCGCTGCTGGCTCTGTCCGGCGTCTATTACGGCGCCATGTTCAACAACACCAAGGACGTGCCCTTCGCCGCGGGCATGGTGTGGACGCTCTATTTCGCCACCCGCATCATCGGCCAGATGCCGGCGCCGCGCCGCAGCGCCGTGCTGAAGTTCGGGCTGGCGCTGGGGCTGACCCTGTCGATCCGTGTGGGTGGGGTGCTGGCCGGCTTCTACCTCGCAATGGCGCTGGCGCTCTATGTGGTGCTGGTGGCGTGGCAGGGTGGGTTGCGGCCGGCGCTGGGCGTCGTCCGGCGCTCCGTGCCGCCCCTGCTGCCGGCCATTCCGCTGGCCTACGCGGTGATGGCGCTGTTCTGGCCCTGGGCGGTGCAGAAGCCGCTGAACCCGCTGGAGGCGCTGCGCGTCGTCTCGCACTTCCCCATCGACATCCAGACGCTGTTCATGGGGCAGATGGTCAGCTCCGCCGCCCCGCCGGCGCTCTACCTGCCGGTCTATCTGGGGGTGAAGCTGCCGGAGGCGGTGCTGCTGGGCACCCTGGCCGCGGTGGTGCTGGCCGTCCTGTGGGTGGTGCGCGGCGGTTGGCGGAGTGCGGACGGCGCCTTCGGGGCGGTGCGCTGGGTGCCGCTGGCGCTGGCGGCCTTCCTGCCGGTGATCCTGTTCATGCTGATGCGCCCGTCCGTCTACAACGGCATCCGCCATTTCCTGTTCGTGGCGCCGCCGATGGCGGTGCTGGCCGGCATCGCCTTCGACCGGCTGTGGAGCGGCGCCGAGGCGCTGGGCAGGCGTACGGGGCAGGCGTACGGGGCGGCGGCCATCGCGGTGGCCGTGCTGTACGCTTGGCAGCTCGGCGCCATGCACCCGAACCAGTACGTCTACTACAACCAGTTCGCCGGCGGGCTGAAGGGCGCCGAGGGCCGGTTCGAGCTGGATTACTGGGGCAACTCCCAGCACGAGGCGCTGGCCGAGTTGGTCTCCCTGGTGGAGCGCGAGAACGGCGGCAAGGCGCCGCCGCGCCAGTACACCCTGTCGGTCTGCGGCAACACGCTGGCCGTACGCTTCGAGCTGCCGCCTTGGCTGAAGCTGGTCAACGGCACCGGCCTGGACTGGCGCAAGGCCGACTTCTTCATGGCCTTCACCCAGGTCAAGCAGTGCCCCAGCCTGCTGGGCGGCCAGCCGATCATCGAGATCGCCGCCGACGACGTGCCCCTGACCATCGTGAAGGACCGCCGCCCCCCGCTGGCGGAAATTCCCACCGAGTAAAATCCGGCCGAATAAGCCGCTCCTCACCGGTCTAACCCGCCCGGCGCGGTCTGCTCCGTTGGCGTGATGTCCGTCCGCGGGCGTACCGGCGGGCAGGACCGCTTCCCACTCTTCCGTCAGCGCGCTCATTCCGCGCGCCGATGACGGAGGGTGAGGATGCGGGGGCCGGTGCTCGGTGTCGTGTCGTTTCTTGCGCTCACCGTCTGGGCGACGGCCCCGGCTCCGGCGGACGCGGTGGCCCCGGACCATCTGCGGGAGGCGGTGACGGCGCTAGCCGACCGCCGTCTGGCGGAGGCGGGGGCTGGCAGCATCGTCGTCGGGGTGATCCGCGACGGGCGCAGCCTCGTCGTCGGGCGCGGCGACAGCGGGCGGCCCGACGGCGGCCCCCCGGACGGGCGGACCCTGTTCCAGATCGCCTCGCTCACCAAGCCCTTCACCGGCACCATCCTGGCGGAGCTGATCCGCGCCGGGCGCGTCGCCCCGACCGACCCGCTGGCCCGCCATCTGCCCAAACCGGTCCACGCGCCCGACTTCGACGGCACGCCGATCCGCCTGCT
Organism: Azospirillum formosense; assembly: GCF_013340925.1. Lineage (GTDB taxonomy): Bacteria > Pseudomonadota > Alphaproteobacteria > Azospirillales > Azospirillaceae > Azospirillum > Azospirillum formosense. Next base: position 555 of record NZ_WHOR01000394.1, on the reverse strand, counting down.
CGACCTTGCCACCCACACGGCGGGGCTGCCCAACGTGCCGGAGACGCCGCGCTTTTCCTGGAGCCGGCTGGAGGATCCGCGCAACCCCTACAAGCCGCTGACGCGGGAGGAGGTGGGGGCGTGGCTGTCCGGCTTCAGCCTGACGGTGCCGCCGGGCACGCGCTTCCGCTATTCCAACGTCGGCATGGCGGTGCTGGGGGAGGCGCTGTCCACCGCGTCGGGCATTCCCTACGAGACCCTGTTGAGGCGGGTGGTCACCGACCGCTTCGCCATGACCGACACCACGCTGGCGCCCAATGCCGGGCAGCGCGCCCGCAAGGCGGTGGGCCACGCCCGCGGGCAGGTGGTTCCCGATTGGGAGGCGCCGGCGATGCAGCCCTCCTTCGGCCTCTACTCCACCGCCGACGACCTGCTGCGCTGGCTGCGCGCCAACATGGGCGACTGCACCGGCCTGGGAAAGGCCGCCTGCGACGACGAGACCGCCGCGACGCTGGCGCTCGCCCAGTCGGTGCAGGTGGACGGACGGGCGCTGCGCGATCCGGGGGCGCTGGGGCA
>NZ_WHOR01000393.1:0-3961 GCF_013340925.1 Azospirillum formosense | reverse complement strand
GCGGCCAGATCAAGACCGGCTCGCTGTCGCGCTCCGACCGTCTGGCCAAGTACAACCAGCTGATCCGCATCGAGGAGATGCTCGGCACCGCCGCCCGCTTCGCCGGCCGCGGCATCCTCAAGGCGTAGTGGATCTTCGGAAGGCGGCTGCGGCAAAGTGTCCGGTGATGCCGGATTTGCTGCGCCGCACCGCCTTTTCCGCTAATATATCAGTACACAAAAAAGACGCTCGCAGAAGAAGACGGCAAGACGCGCTTCTCCTTTCAGCAAGGCGCGCGCCGGGAGGGATCGGCTGAAACGGGCAGCATCATGCCTTTTTCTCTTATCCGGAGTGTTCTGCAATGACTGCCAATGGTGAAACCAGCGGCGACCTCCCGGCCGTGCCGACCGAGGCGGCCCCGATCGAGAACGTCACCTTCGACGAGATCGTGGTCGGCCAGTCCGCCAGCATCGCACGGCAACTGACCGTGATGGACGTCGAGCTGTTCGCCACCGTCTCCGGCAACATCGATCCGGTTCATCTGGACGCGAAATTCGCCGCCGACAGCCGCTTTCAAAAGGTGATCGGGCATGGCATGTGGTCCGGCGCGCTGATTTCCGGCGTGCTGGGGACCCGGCTGCCCGGTGCCGGCACCGTCTACGCCGGCCAGGACCTGCGCTTCCGCCGCCCGGTCGGGCTGGGCGACGTGATCACCGCCACCGTCACTGTGCGCGAGAAGCAGGCCGACAAGAACATCGTCGTCTTCGACTGCCTGTGCACCAACCAGGACGGCGAGGTCGTGGTGACCGGCACCGCCGAGGTGATCGCGCCGACCCGCAAGGTCCGCAGGACCGCCCACGCGCTGCCGCAGATCCAGATGATCCGCCACGACAAGCACGACGCGCTGCTGCGCAAGTGCGACGGGCTGGAGCCGGTCGCCACGGCGGTCGCCCATCCCTGCGATGAAAGCTCGCTGAAGGGCGCGGTCGAGGCAGCGGAAGCCGGCCTGATCGCCCCCATCCTGATCGGCCCGGCGGCGAAGATCCGCGCGCTGGCCGCCGCCCACGGCCTGGACATCGCCCGCTACCGTCTGGTGGACGTCGAGCACAGCCACGCCGCCGCCGCCGCGGCCGTCGCGCTGGCCCGCAGCGGCGAGGCCGAGGCGGTGATGAAGGGCAGTCTGCACACCGACGAACTGATGGCCGAGGTCGTCCGCAAGGAGACCGGCCTGCGCACCAGCCGCCGCATCAGCCACGTCTTCGTGATGAACGTGCCGACCTACCCGCGGGCGCTGCTGATCACCGACGCGGCGATCAACATCTACCCGACGCTTGAGGACAAGGTCCACATCGTCCAGAACGCCATCGACCTCGCCAAGGTGCTGGGCGTGGAGACGCCGCGCGTCGCCATCCTGTCGGCGGTGGAAACCCTCAACCCGAAGATCGCCACCACGCTGGAAGCCGCCGCGCTCTGCAAGATGGCCGACCGCGGCCAGATCACCGGCGGCATCCTCGACGGCCCGCTGGCCTTCGACAACGCCATCAGCGCCGAGGCCGCGCGCATCAAGGGCATCACGTCGCCCGTTTCCGGCCAGGCCGACATCCTGCTCGTCCCCGATCTGGAAGCCGGCAACATGCTGGCCAAGCAGCTCTCCTTCCTCGCCAACGCCGACGCCGCGGGCATCGTTCTCGGCGCGCGGGTTCCGGTCATCCTGACCAGCCGCGCCGACAACGTCCGCACCCGCCTCGCCTCCTGCGCCGTGGCGGCGCTGGTGGCCGCCGCGCGCCGTCCCGCCCTCGCGCTCAACGCCGCTGCCACCCCTCTGGCCGCGGAGTGAGGATCACACCATGTCGCACCGTGACGCCTGTCTCGTCATCAACGCGGGCTCCTCCAGCCTGAAATTCTCCGTCTTCTGCGGCGCCGGAAGGAGCGATCTGGAGGCGGTCCTGACCGGCCAGATCTCCGGCATCGGCACCGCCCCCCGCTTCGAGGCCAAGGACGCGGCCCGCCACGTCCTGGCCGACGGCATCCTGGACGAGGTCGGCCCCGGCGACCGCGCCGGGCTGCTCGGCTTCCTGCTGACCTGGATGCGGCACGAGCTGCGCGACGTGCGGCTGGTCGCCGCCGGCCACCGGGTCGTGCACGGCGGCACCCGCTTCGACGCGCCGGTGCTGCTGACCCCGGCGGTGCTGGCCGAGCTGGAGGCCCTGGTGCCGCTGGCCCCGCTGCACCAGCCGCACAACATCGCGGCGATGACCGCGCTGGCCGAGGTCTATCCGGAGCTGCCGCAGGTCGCCTGTTTCGACACCGCCTTCCACAGCACGCGGCCCTGGCAGGCCCAGATGTTCGCCCTGCCGCGCGAGCTGACCGACGAGGGTGTGCGCCGCTACGGCTTCCACGGCCTGTCCTACGAATACATCGCCCAGCGCCTGCCGCAGATCGCCCCGGAGCTGGCCGAGGCCCGCGTGGTCGTCTGCCATCTCGGCAGCGGGTCCAGCCTGTGCGGCATGCGGGCGGGCCGCAGCGTCGACACCACCATGGGCTTCACCGCGCTGGACGGCCTGCCGATGGGCACGCGCCCCGGCGTCCTCGATCCCGGCGTGCTGATCTATCTGATGCGCGAGAAGGGCATGGGCCCGGACGAGCTGGAGCGCCTGCTCTACCACAAGTCCGGCCTGCTCGGCGTGTCCGGCGTGTCCAACGACATGCGCGCCCTGCTGGACAGCGAGAACCCACAGGCGGCGGAGGCGGTGGAGCTGTTCTGCTTCCAGGTCGCCAAGCAGGCGGCGGGGCTGGCGGCCTCCATGGGCGGGCTGGACGCGGTGGTCTTCACCGCCGGCGTCGGCGAAAACTCCGCCCCGGTGCGGGCGCGGGTGGCGGAGAAGCTGGGCTGGCTCGGAGTCCATCTCGACGGGGCGGCGAACCGCGCCCGCGCCACCCGCATCTCGGCCGCCGACAGCCGCGTCCCGGTCTTCGTCATCCCCACCGACGAGGAGCGGATGATCGCCAGCCACACGCTGGGCATCCTGGCGCGCAACGCGGTGCTGTCGCCCCTGGCGGCCTGAGCGGACGCCTCAAAGCCCGTCCAGGAAGCTCCGGATCGCGTCGAGGACGAGCGTTTCCTGTTCGCGGTGCGGCACATGGCCGGTGTCGGGGAGAAGCCTTGCGGCTCCCCGCCCGGCCGCGATGCGTTCGGGGTGGGCGCTGGAGCCGTACTCGTCGCGGTCGCCGTGCAGGGCCAGCACCGGGCAGCGCACCGCCGCGAGGGCACGGTCCAGGGTCCAGCCGGCGAAGGCGGGGGACAACCACGTCTCGGTCCAGGCGTCGAGGACCCAGCGGGCCTTGTCGCCGTGATACCGCGCCAGCCGCGCGACGTTGGCCGGGTCCTGGAAATCGCGCTTGGCGTCGCGGATGCCGGCGAGGGTCCTCTCTTCCACAAAAGCCTGGGCGGCGATGGTCACGAGGGCGCGGCAGCGCTCCGGAAAGCGCGCCGCCGTCTCGACCGCCATGCCGCCTCCGACGCTGTGCCCGCAGGCGACGAACTCCGCCACGCCGAGCCGGTCGCACAGCGGCGGGAGGCTGTCCCGTGTCTCCGCGGCGACGAAATCCAGGGTCAGCCTTCCGGGATGGGCGTCCGAGCGCCCGAAGCCGAGCCGGTCGTAGGCGACGACGCGGCGGTTCGTCTCGGCCGCCAGCCGCTGCGGGAAGCCGCGCCACAAGTCCACGCTGCCGAGGGAGTCGTGGAAGAGGATGATCGGCACGGCGCCGGCGGTGTCCGGAGTCCAGCTTTTCGCGTAGAGGCGGCCTTCCACGGTCTGGATCGTCCATTCCGTTTCGGTCACGGGAGCTTCGTTCGGCGTCGGCATGGCGGGCGGCGTTGCGGTCCTGGGGACTTCCGTTATACACATCTCCGAGCCCACGGGAGCAACGCCGATGACGGTTTGGCGCGTCCGCTTTGACAAAAAAACACACGCACTCGTCG
>NZ_WHOR01000392.1:0-3963 GCF_013340925.1 Azospirillum formosense | reverse complement strand
CCCGGGTCGGGCGGAGGGAGCGGCGCGGCGACCGCGCCGTGACGGTGACCCGGCCCGCCGACGCGCCGCTGGCCGGGCGGCCGGTGGTGATCGGCGACGACGTCATCAGCTCCGGCGAGACCATCTTCTCCTGCGCGCGGGCGGCGCGGGCGGCGGGGGCGGCGTCGGTCCGGGTGTTCGGGGTGCACGCCCTGTTCGACGCCGCGGTGACCGCGCGCTTCGAGGCGGAAGGGCTCGGCACGCCGCTGTCCTGCGACGGGGTTCCGCACCCCAGCAACGCCCTGCCGCTCGCCCGGCTGATCGCCGACGCGCTGGCGGCGCTCTGTTGACGGCCCGGTAACGCTTCGGTGGTAAGATAGGGGACAGGGCACAAGAAGGCGGAGTTTCGCCATGACACTGTCCCTCACCTTCCACGGCGCCGCCGGCACGGTCACCGGCTCCTGTTTCCGCATCCGGACCGGCGACGGCGACCTGCTGATCGACTGCGGCCTGTTCCAGGGCACCAAGACGGTCAAGGAGCTGAATTACCGGCCCTTCCCCTTCAAGCCGTCGGCCGTGAAGGCGGTGCTGCTGACCCACGCGCACATCGACCATTCCGGTCTGCTGCCGAAGCTGGTCCGCCAGGGCTTCAAGGGGCGGGTGCACACGACGGCCGGCACCGCCGACCTGCTGGCCTACATGCTGCCCGACAGCGGCTACATCCAGGAGACGGAGGTGGAGCGGCTGAACCGCCGCAACCGCCGGCGCGGGCGCCCGGCGGTCGAGCCGATCTACACCCAGGCCGACGCCCAGGCGGCCATCCGCCATCTGCACGCGGTCGATTACGGGGAGTGGGTGAAGGTGCTGCCCGGCATCCGCGCCCGCTTCTGGCGGGCCGGGCACATCCTCGGCTCGGCGTCGGTGGAGCTGGAGGTGTCCCGCGGCGGGGTGACGGAGACGATCCTGTTCTCCGGCGACCTCGGGCCGGGCGGCAGATCCTTCCACGCCGACGCGGAGGGGCCGCCGCGACCCGACTGGATGGTGCTGGAGACCACCTACGGCAACCGCGAGCGGGTCGAGGTGGGCGAGGCCGAGCGGCAGGCCCTGCTGCGCGACGAGGTGCGGGCGGCGCTCGCCGCGGGCGGCACGCTGCTGATCCCGGCCTTCGCGGTGGAGCGCACGCAGGAGCTTCTCTACGACCTGCACCGTCTGTTCGACCGCGGCGAGATCCCGTTGGTCGACGTGTTCCTCGACTCGCCGCTGGCCGACGCGGTCACCGGGGTGTTCCGCCGCCATCTGGCCGATCTCGGCACCGGAGGCGATCCCTTCGCCCGGCCCAACCTGCATCGCGTGCGCTCCGCCGCGGAAAGCCAGAAGCTCAACGCGATCAAGGGCGGCGCCATCATCATGGCGGCCAGCGGCATGTGCGACGCCGGGCGCATCCGCCATCACCTGAAGAACCATCTGTGGCGCCCGGAGGCGACCGTCCTTCTGGTCGGCTATCAGGCGCCGGGCACGCTGGGCCACCTGTTGCAGCATGGGGCGGAAAATGTCCGCATCCATGGCGAGGAGATCGCGGTGCGCGCCCGCATCCGGTCGCTGGACGTCTATTCCGGCCACGCCGACCGCAGCAGCCTGCTGGCCTGGGTGGCGGCGCGGCAGGGGGTGGGGCGCGGCCTGTTCCTGGTGCATGGCGAGGAGGAGGCGCGCGCCGGACTGCGCGACGCCCTGGTCCGCCGCGGCTGGGACCCGGCGCTGATCCGCCTGCCCGAACTGGACGAGGTGGTCGATTTGACCGCCGCCACCCTGACGCGCGCGCCGGCCATGGCCCAGGGCGGCCCGCCGCGGCTGGAACCGGAGGTCGTGACCGCCGGGCGGGATTGGCACAACCGCTACGCCGCCTTCCTGCTGGATCTGCACCGGGCGTTGGACGCCGCGCCCGACGACGCGTCGCGCGAGGCGCTGCTCCGCGGGATGGGCGACCGCCTGCCGCAGGCCGAGGGGCGGTCGGCGGGATGAACGGCCTGCCCACGGTCGGGCGGCGCATGTTATAGATCGGTGACGGCAGACCGGTGACGGCCGCGAAACAAAGGGATGGCGGAGCGATGGGGAAGGTGGCGAACATCGTGGTCCAGATGGCGCGGAAGCTGACCGACGACAACGCCCGGCTGGGCCGTGTTCGCAACGCCGGCAAGCCCAAGACCTTTCCCCATTTCCGGGAGATCCGGAACGCGTATCTGGACATCCAGGGGCTGGTCTTCTCGATCCAGGAGCGCTTGCAGGAGGCGGGGAACGAGCTGCCGCCCAACTTTCCGCAATGGGTGATCCGGCAGAAGCTGACCGCCATCGCCCATTTCACCGACATCAGTTACGCCTTCGTCAGCGACCCGCCCCTGGCGCTGACCAGTTCGCTCGGCGCCTTCGACGTGCTTCAGGCGGAGCAGAAGGCCTTTTCGGAAACGCTGAACGCTTTCGACATGATGCTGATGGAAGCCGGCATCGACGACAAGACCGCCGACGAGCTGGACGCCACCCGCACAAAGATCGAGCAGATCCTGGGCATGATCGAAACGCTTCTTGAGAACAGCCCCAAGGTGTTGCAGGAGTTTTGAACGCCGCCGCACGCAAGGGGCGATTGCGGAAATATTTATACGCTTTTCGCAAAGGCGCAATCTGGTTAAGGTCTACCGACGCGCGTCGTTCCATCCGGCGAAGTCCGGGAGGGCGGCAGACGGCAGGGGCGCCCCGGAAGGGCGCCGCAGCGGCGTGACAGGCAGCTTCGGTACGACCATGCAGAGGTCTTCAAGCCCCGATCCGATCGACCTCGCGCCGGGCGAGTCCGCCATGGATTCGGTGACCGTCCCGAAGCGCCTTCCCCTGCTGGCCCTGCTGGCCGCGCTTCTGCTGACCGCGCTGGCTTGGCACGACACCCGGCAGCGCGTCGCCGCGGACGCCGAAAGCCGCTTCGCCCTGCGGGTGGAGGAGTTGCACCGCCGGTTCGAGAACCAGATCCAGGTCTATGTTCAGGTGACGCGCTCCGCCGCCGCCCTGTTCACCGCCTATCCGGAGGTGAAACGCGGGGAATGGAATCGCTTCGTGGAGGGGCTGCACTTGGCGGAGCGCTTTCCGGGCATCACCGCCGTCGCCTTCGCGCGGGCCGCCGATCAATGGACGACCCCGGCGATGGTGACGGAAGCCCGGATGGACGGGCTGCGGAACTTCCGCATCTGGCCGGAGGCGACCGGTCCGGTCCGGCTCGTCACCCTCTACGCCGCTCCGGTCAACGAACGCACCCTGCGCACGCTCGGCTACGACCTGCTGTCGGAGCCGGTTCGCCGTGCCGCCGCCGAGCAGACGCGGGACAGCGGCGAACCGGCGATCACCCGCGCCGTCACCCTGCGGCTCGATGAGGGCGAGTCATCGCCACCCGCCGTCCTGGTGTTCCAGGCCGTCTACCGGGACGGGCAGAGCCCCGCCACGCAGGAGCAGCGGCGGGCCACTTTCGCCGGGCTGGTGATGACCCCGATCCACATCGCCCCGCTGGCCGAGTCCGTGTTCGGACGGATGAACGACATCGCCGCGACGGTGTTCGAAGGGCACGGTGAGTTTCCGCTCTACCGCAGCCGCCCGGAACCGTCGGACCAGCCGGTGCTGACCGCGAGCCGGGACGTCACCCTGGGCAACCGCGTCTGGTCGGTCCGCTACGAAAGCCGTTCGAGCTTCGAGGGGGGAGTGGACAGCTGGAAGCCGACGCTGGTGCTGGCGACGGGCCTGTCGCTCAGCGTGCTGCTGTCCACCCTGCTGTGGGCGCTGGCCGCGACGCGGGACCGGGCGCTGGTGATCGCCGGGCGGATCACCGCCTCGCTGCGCCGCCGCGAGACGGAGCTGGACCTGCTGTTCAACCAGGCGCCGCTGGGCATCGCCCTGATCGGGCCGGATGCCAAGTTCACCGACTGCAACCCGGCCTTCGCCCGTGCGGTCGGG
>NZ_WHOR01000391.1:0-4032 GCF_013340925.1 Azospirillum formosense | reverse complement strand
TTTCGATCTTCCGGAACAGCGCGGCGGCGGAGGCCAGCGCGGAGGAAGCGGTGAGCGGGATCGTGGAATTCGCGCGTTCGGTCCGGCCCTGCATGGCCAGGACTTCATCGTGTGCATCGGACATCGGACTCTCCCTCACCGCGTGACGAAGGGTAACGCTGGAACTGTGGCATGGAAGTCACGCTCCGTCCAATTGCACGAACGGATGAACCGCCGCTTGGACAACAGTCCGCCCCCACCGCCGGTTCATAAGCAATTAGGGGGAATACATTCCGGGAGGAGCCGCGCGACCGTTCCCGCCGTTGAGCCTACGGTGCCGCAAAGGGGAGATTGGGCAGACGCATGGGACGGTTCTTCCGCTGGACGGCGGCCCTGCTGCTTCTGGCCGCCATGGGCGGGGCGGCGATGGTGGGAACGGGCGCGGTCACGGTTCCGCCCCGCTACGACCCCTGGGCGCCGCTGGACATCGGGGACGTGCCGAACCTGCTGACCCGTCTCAAGCTGTCCCGGCTGGAGGGCGCGCCCCGGCAGTGCCACGCCGTCCTGGGCGACACGGGCCTGCGCTTCACTCCGGTGACCGACCGGCAGACCGGCGAGGGCTGCGGTTTGGTCGATGCGGTGCAGGTCAGCCGCTCGGCGGTGGTCTTCAACGGCGGCTTCACGGTCACCTGCCCGCTCGCCGCCGCCTGGATGCTGTTCGAGACGCACACGCTCCAGCCGGCGGCGCGACGGCATTTCGGCCAGCGGGTGGCGCGGGTGCGGCATCTGGGAAGCTACGCCTGCCGCAACGTCTACGGCCGGGCGGAGGGACGCCGCAGCGAGCACGCCACCGCCAACGCCCTCGACATCGCCGGCTTCACGCTGGCCGACGGCACCACCATCGCCCTGCCCGGCGACTGGACGCCGGCGGACGGACGGAAAGGCGCCTTCCTGCGCGAGGTGCGCGACGGCGCCTGCGAGGTCTTCCGCGCGGTGCTGGGCCCCGACTACAACGAGGCCCACCGCGACCACTTCCACCTCGACATGGGGCCGTACCGCGTCTGCCGCTGAGGTAGCGCCCGCCGGATCAGGCGCTGTGGTAGGCCAGCACGCCGTCGGCGCGCGTCTCGGTGCGCAGCTCGCCGCGCCCGACCATGTGGTTGAGATGGGCCAGCGCCTCGCCGAAGGCGAAGCTCAGCTGGTGCGAGTCGAGCGCCCGGCGGAACAGCACCGGAACCAGCTCCTTGCAGCTCAGCGGCCTGGCGCGGCAGGCCTCGGCGATCTGCGCGCAGCGGTCGGCGTGGTGGGCCTCCAGCGCGCGGGTGCGGTGGTCCAGCCCGTAGAAGGGCAGCCTGTGACCGGACAGGACCAGCGCGTCCGCCGCCACCTCCTCGCGGATCGCCGCCAGGGACGACAGGTAGAGCCCGAGCGGGTCGGCCTTGGGCTGCATCGCGGAGACGCTGACGTTGGGGGAGATTCGCGCGATGACCTGGTCGGCGGCGAGGAACAGCCGGTCGGCGGCGCAATAGAGCATCGCCTGCTCCGGCGAATGGCCGCCGCCGGTCAGGATGCGCCAGTCGCGCCCGCCCAGCCGCAGGGTCTGGCCGGGGATCATCCGCTCGAAGCTGGGCGCCAGCCCGGTCGTGCGGTTCAGGTAGCTGAGGCCGCGGCCGAGCATCTGCTGGATCTCGTCGGGCGACAGGCCCCCGGCCTGGTAGAAGGCGTCCTGCGCCTCCAGCGCCTGGGGATCACGCCCTTGTTGCAGCAGCTTGGCGTAGAAATACTCGCTCTGGGTCATGTGCAGCGGCGGGGCGAAACGCTCGTGCAGCCAGCCGGCCAGACCGACATGGTCGGGGTGGAAATGGCTGACCACCAGCCGGACGATCGGCTTGCCGCCCAGCGGGCCGCGCAGCAGACGGTCCCAGCAGTCGCGGCTGACGTCGTCGCCCAGCCCGGTGTCGAACAGCGCCCAGCCGTCCCCCTCCTCGAAGAGGTAGAGGTTGACGTGGTCCAGCGCGTAGGGCAGCGGCAGGCGCAGCCACAGCACACCCGGCGCCACCTCCCGGACCGTTCCATTGTCCGGCGGTTCGGAAAACGGATGGCGGATGAGTTCGGCGTCGTCTTTCACCCTGATGATCCTCCTTGCGCTGCGGTGCCCCCGGCCTCTTGGCTACCCGTTGGTTCGCGTCCGGTCAACTATCCGCAAATAGAACATTCCGACCATTGACGCACCTCGTGTCTCTTTGCATGCCCGCTCCGCCGCGGGAGCATCGGGGGATTCGCGACGAATGGGCCGCGCACCGGTTAACCAAAGGGCATTGCCAAAGGAGAATACCCGGATGACCACCGCAACGTTCAGGATCATCCGCCACGCCGACGGGCCGGTTTTCTTTGACGACCGGACGATCACACTCGCGGAGGCGCAGATCATCATCAACGACGCCATCGCGCGCGGCGATCTGGAGGTCGGGTCCTTCTTGCGCATCGACGACGAGGAGCTGGTGATCGAACGGGAGGTTGCGGGGTAGGCGGCGCGCCGCCCGACCCGCAACCCGTCCAATTCGCCCCGTCAGCTCATCGCGACGAGGCTGGCGTTGCCGCCGGCGGCCGCGGTGTTGACGCTGACCGAGCGCTCGTTCAGCAGCAGGTCGAGGTCGTAGCCCTCGCCCCGCCCCGCCGCCAAAGCCTCGGCGGTCGCCGCCTGCACCAGCAGGATCGGGCCGGGAAGCTCCGCGACGCGCCGGTTGACGGCGGTGACGCGTTCGCGGTCACCTTCCACCAGAACCGCGGCGAGCGGTCCGACGTCGCGCCAATCCGCCGTGGTCCGCACCCGCGCAGCCAGCGCCGGGGGCAGGCCGCGCAGCAGCTCGGCCAGGTCCGGCGGGGCGTCCACCGCGGCGCTGTTGCCCGTCGCCAGGACCGCGCCGAGCTGGAGCAGCAGCCCCGTCCGCGTCTGCGGCAGCAGCAGGACGCGGCCCCGCCCGTGCAGCTCATAGAGGTTGCGCTCGCCCACCGGGCCGTTCAGCTCCGCGCCGCCGCCGATGGCGCTGCGCGCCACGTAGCCGGCGCAGCGCGACGCCTCCGCCGTGAAGCCCTTGGCGCGCAGCCACTCGCCGTAGGCCAGACCCGCCGCGCGCGCCGCGTCCGGCCCGCGGAACTCCAGCCATCCCTTGGGACGGCGGCTGAGCAGGCGGGAGAGGTAGAGCGGGCCGCCCGCCTTGGGGCCGGTGCCCGACAGGCCGTGGCCGCCGAAGGGCTGCACCCCGACCACCGCGCCGATGGTGTTGCGGTTGACGTAGACGTTGCCCGCGCCGATCCGCCCGGTCACCCGCTCAATGGTCGCGTCGATGCGGGTGTGCAGGCCGAAGGTCAGGCCGTAGCCGGTGGCGTTGATGGAGTCGACCAGGGCGTCGAGAGCGTCGCGGTGGAAGCGGACGACGTGGAGGACCGGGCCGAAGACCTCCCGCTCAAGCTCATGGATGCCGCCGATCTCGATCACGGTCGGGGCGATGAAGGTGCCCTCCGCCGTCTCGGCGGGCAGCGGCAGGAACTCCACATCGCGACCCTTGGCGCGCATCGCCTCGATGTGGGCGGCGATGGTGGCGCGGGCCTCCTCGCTGATGACCGGGCCGACATCGACGGCCAGCCGGTCCGGGTTGCCGATGCGCAGCTCCCGCATGGCGCCCTTCAGCATGGCGAGCGTGCGGTCGGCCACGTCCTCCTGAAGGCAGAGGATGCGCAGGGCGGAGCAGCGCTGGCCGGCGCTGTCGAAGGCCGACGCGATCACGTCGCCCACCACCTGCTCGGCCAGGGCGGAGCTGTCCACGATCATGGCGTTCTGGCCGCCGGTCTCGGCGATCAGCGGAATCGGCGCGCCGTCGGGCAGCAGGCGCCCGGCGAGCTGGCGCTGGATCAGCCGCGCCACCTCGGTGGAGCCGGTGAACATCACGCCGCGCACCGCCTCGTTCCCGACCAGGGCGGCGCCGACCTCGCCCCCGCCGGGGCGCTCCAGCTCCTCCCCGGCGCGGGCGAGGACGGCGCCGGGGAGAAGCT
>NZ_WHOR01000390.1:0-4050 GCF_013340925.1 Azospirillum formosense | reverse complement strand
TTGCCGAGGTACGATCGTAGATACTATATAGCTGTCCATTTAGTACAACAGCGTTTTAGTATTTCGTTAATCAGTCGAATGTTTTTGATGAATGATACGGCGCGCGCGGCGTCCTCCACAGAGGTGATCGTCGGAAGGTTCGAATGTGTATAGGAGACAGGTGCGGGCGGGCGCGCTGATGGCGCGGGCGGCCGGGGCGATTCAGACGGACCATCTCAACCGGCTGCGGGTCGAGCGCCGCAACGCGGAGAACACGCTGGCCGAGCTGGGTCGGCTGGCGGCCGCCACGCCCGAGCCGGAGGGCTCCGCCATGGAGCGCATCCGGGCGGATCTCGCCACGATCCTGGTGGCGCCGGGGGCGCTGTTCGACAGCTCCGCCGAGCGGCTGCAGGCGCGCAACCGCGCCCAGGCGCTGTCCGGCCAGTCGCGCGTCCTGGTGGAGACGGTGGACCGCTTCACGCTGGCCCTGTTCGACGCCATCCACGACCAGTCCACCGACCGCACCGGCGATCTGGCGGTGATGATACAGGACCGCTCGCGCATGGTGATGGTGCTGGGCGGCGCCTCCATCCTGCTGGCGATCCTGGTCCATCTCTTCTTCCGGCGCTTCCTGACCTCGCGGCTGGTCGCGCTGAACGGCGCGGTGCTGGCCCGCCTGTCCGGCAGCGATGCGAAGGTGCCGGTGGAGGGCAACGACGAGATCACCGACATCGCCGCCTCCATCCGCTACTTCATCGACGAGATCGACCGGAGGCAGATGGATCTGGCCGACAACGAGCGGCGCTTCCGCGACCTTGTCGAAGGCTCCATCCAGGGCATCATCATCCACCGCGATTTCCGCCCGCTCTACGCCAACGACGCCTTCCTGCAGATTCTGGGCAGCAGCCTGGACCGCGCGCTGCGGGTCCGCTCGGTGCTCGACTTCATCGCGGAGGACAGCCGTCCGCTGGTGGAGGACAACTACCGGCACATCGTCGCCACCGGCCTGCCCAGCGAGCGGCGGCGGCTGCGCGCCCGCCGGCTGGACGGGTCGGAGCGCTGGATCGAGCTGACCAGCCGCCGCATCGACTGGAAGGGGGAGACCGCCGTCCAGTCCATCGTCGTCGACGTGACCCGCGAGGTCGAGGCGGAGGCGGCGCTGCGCCGTTCGCGCGACGCGGCGGAACAGGCGCTGCGCGAGCTGAAGGACACTCAGGCCAGCCTGATCCAGGCGGAGAAGATGGCCTCGCTCGGCCAGCTCGTCGCCGGGGTGGCACACGAGGTCAACACGCCGATCGGCATCACCATCACCGGCGCCTCGCAGCTTGCGGTGCAGTTCGAGGAGCTGGCCCGTCAGATCGCCGCCGGGGCGATCAAGAAGTCGGAGTTCCAGCGCTTCCTGGCCGACGGCGGCGAGATGGCCCGGCTGATCCTGTCCAACAGCATGCGCGCCGCCGATCTGGTGCAGAGCTTCAAGATGGTGGCGGTGGACCAGTCGAGCGACGAGCGCCGCCGCTTCGAACTGAAGACCTACATCGGCGAACTGCTGCGCAGCCTGCGCCCGGCCTACAAGGACGTGGCCGGACTGGACATCGGCCTGGACAGCCCCGACGAGCTGGAACTGGACGGCTATCCCGGCGCCCTGTCGCAGATCCTGACCAACCTCGTCCTCAACGCGCTGACCCACGCCTTCACGCCGCACCATCCCGGCCGGCTGGCCATCGCCGCCCGCCTGCTGCCACAGGATCAGGTGGAACTGACGGTGACCGACGACGGGCTGGGCATCCCGTCGGACATCCTGCCGAAAATCTTCGACCCCTTCTTCACTACCCGCCGCGGCAGTGGGGGCAGCGGGCTGGGGCTGCACATCGTCTACAACCTCGTCACCGGCACACTGCGCGGCACCATCACCGTGCAGAGCATCCCCGGCGAAGGCACCCGCTTCACCCTGCGCTTCCCGCGCGTCACGCCGACGGCGGGAACAAGCGTGGGAAAGGCGGAGCTGGTGTGATCCGCCGGCCCTCCGGAGGAAGGGGTCAGCGCACCTCGCCCTCGAACCAGTGGCGGCCCTTGCGGTCCTCCACCTCGATCACCCAGACGTCGGGGTCGTAGCGGATCTGGCGGGCGATGTAGGCGTCGGCCGTCGCCTCGTCCACCGGATCGGCGCCGGTGCCGCGCGACCAGCGCAGCCGCTCCTCCTCGCGCACCTGGACCAGCACGCTGAAGGTCCGGTCCAGCCGGTTCAGTTTCAGGATGACCGTGCCGCGGCTGGCGTCCCCCTTGCGCAGAACCATCATCGTGACGCCCTCGGCATCGGCGGCGCGGATGTGCGCCATCACCCAGAGATGCGTCGGCAGACGGTCGTCCATGGAAATCCTCGTTCCGGGAAGGTCCGAGGGCTCGCCTTCGGCAAGGCCCCGGTGTAGACAACGGGCATGGCGACACTCCTGGACGTTCTCGACGCCGCCGTCAACCACCACATGGCCGGGCGCCTTGCCGAGGCGGCGCAGGACTACCGCGTCGTGCTGGCGGTGGAGCCGGCGCAGCCCGACGCCCTGCATCTGCTCGGCGTGGCCGAGGCCCAGCGCGGCGCCCATGGGGCGGCGGCGGCGCTGATCGCCCGCTCGCTGCGGCTCCACTCCGACGCGGCGGCGCCCTGGGCCAACCTCGGCGGCGCCCTGCGCTCACTCGGCGACGCGGCGCGGGCCGATGCCGCGCTGACCCGCGCCCTGGCCCTCGACCCGGCTTTGGCCGACGCCCTGACCAATCTGGGTTCGGTACGCCACGCGCTGGCCGACCATCCCGCCGCGCTGGCGTGGCTGGAACGGGCGGAGCGGCTGCGCCCGGGCCATCCGGACACGGCGCTCAACCGGGGCGTCGTTTTGCGCGACGCGCGCCGCTTCGCGGAGTCCGACGCCTGCCTGGGCGCCCTGCTGGCCATGCAGCCCAACCACGCCGACGCGCATCTGGCCCGCGCGGTCAGCCGGTTGGTGCGGGGCGACCTGCGCGCCGGATGGGACGAATTCGAGTGGCGCCCGCGCCGCCTGCCCGCCCCGCCCTGGGCCGGCGAGCCGCTTGACGGCCGGCGCATCCTGCTGCAGGCCGAGCAGGGCTTCGGCGACACCATCCAGTTCGCCCGCTACGCCCCGCTGGTCGCCCGCGCCGGGGGGCGGGTGATCCTGGACGTGCATCCGTTGCAGTTCCGTCTGCTGCGCTCGCTGGGACCGGAGATCCAGGTGCTGGTGCGCGGCCCCGCCCCGGCGCCCCACGACCTCCACTGCCCGCTGATGAGCCTGCCGCGCGCCTTCGGCACCGACTTGGCGAGCATCCCCGCGCCCAGCGCCTATCTCTCCGCCGAAGCGGACGAGGTGGCGCGCTGGGGCCGCCGGATCGCCGAGGTCGAAACGGGGACGGAGTCCGGACCCCGTATCGGCCTCGTCTGGGCGGGCAACCCGAACCACCGCAACGACCGCAACCGCTCCATCTCCGTCGAGCGGCTGGCGCCGCTGCTCGACACGCCGGGCCTCCGCCTGTTCAGCCTTCAGACCGGCGATGCCAAAGCGACCCGGCCCGCCGCCCTGCCCGACCTGACCGCGGGCATCCGCGACTTCGCCGACAGCGCGGCCATTCTGGCGAATCTCGACCTCGTCGTCGCGGTCGACACGGCGACCATCCACTTGGCCGGAGCGCTCGGCGTGCCGGCGTGGCTGCTGCTGCCCTACGCGCCGGACTGGCGCTGGCTGCTCGACCGTTCGGACAGCCCCTGGTACCCGTCGCTGCGCCTGTACCGCCAGCCCCGCCCCGGCGATTGGGACAGCGTCCTGCGCACCGTGGCCACGGAGCTGGAACGCTTCGCCACCGCTCAGTTGGCGCCGCAGAAGCAGTCGTAGGGGTCGTCCCCGCTCCAGACTGGACGATGCACCGCGGCCGGCAGCGCCGGCATCTCCGCCGCCAGCAGCGTGGCATTGAAGGCGGCGACGTCGAAGGGCGGCGGGTCCGGCGGATCGAAGCGGAGCGGCGCGACGCTCAGCGCGTGCCCCAGAAAAGCAGCCCCCAGCAACGGTATCAAAA
>NZ_WHOR01000038.1:0-31541 GCF_013340925.1 Azospirillum formosense | reverse complement strand
GTGACGTCCCATACCGGGGCGTCCATCGACAAGCCGACGAACCAGCGGAACAGCAGGTTGTAGTCGAGCTGTTCCATCAGTTGGCGTTCCGAGCGCACCGAGTAGAAGGCCTGGAGCAGCAACGCACACAGCAGCTTCTCCGGCGGGATCGAGGGCCGCCCGATCTTCGAGTACAGCCCCTCGAACGCCGGCGACATCACCTCCAGCGCCTCGTCCACGATAGCCCGGATCGGCCGCAGCGGATGGCTCGCCGGAACCCGCGCCTCGCAGCTCACGTAGCTGAACAGACCCTCGCTGCGTTCGTCCGAACCCCGCATCGTCCCCATCGCCAGCCGTAGTCTCAACAACCAGAGAGAATCACGGACGGCCAACCAGGCACAGCCCTTTTTCCGCGTCCTGCTAGAAGTATCACGCCGCTACTAGTTGCCAGCACGGTACCCCGGGAATCCTGGCGCACGTACCAAGGCGAAGCCATCAGCTCCGCCGCGGTCGGCGGGGACGGTTCGCTGTTGGCCGGATCTGGCTGGCGATCGGTACTGATCGGCAGGGCCTCACCGTCGATGGTCGGAGGCTTCACCATCACGGGCTTGAACGGGAACGCCTCAGGCGTGTTATCCGGCGTGCCGGTGAACAATGCCTCCAGGCCCGCACCTGGGCAGTGCGTCGGTGGCGCCGGAATGGACCCCGGAGCTCGCGTGGCGGGAACCAGCGGCGCAATCAGAGGCGCCGGCGTCTTGAACTGTTCCAACTCTCGCCGCGTCAGGTCTGGCCGGATCACTCCCTGCTTGAGGGCTTCATGGCGCCGCTCCTCCGGCATTGTGGCGATAGCGTAGACGGTACTGTAGGCCTCCGGCAGTTGCTCGAGCGGCACCTTGCCAGAGTCCACGAACGCCGCGACCTCGCGCAACTTCCGCGCGGTCGCCGGCTTGAAGGGAAGATCCTGTTCCACCATAGCTTCGTACTCGCCGTGCGGCAGCTTCTCCTTGGCCTCGTTCAGCCGCCGACCGACTTGGACCGTGGCCTCCAGGGCGTTCAGCCAGTTGCGCCGGATGTCCTCGGCGAACTCCGCGCGGGTGGCCAGCTCGCGCGGATTGTTCAGCATGGCGAGGCGCGTGTTGCCGAGCTGGCGGGCGTTCATCTTCATCATGGTGTCGTCCTCAGTTCGGCAGCGATGTAGGTCCAGAGGTCCGTGAACAGCGGGCCGGTGCGCGTTCCGGAGATCTCCGCGGTGCCCAGGCCCAGCGTGAAGGTGCGGGGCACCTCTTGAAGGTGCGGGATCTCCACCGGGACCGCCGTCCCGAAGTCGCGGATACGCTCCCTCGCTTCCGCCGTGTCGCGGCTCCGGGTGGTTTGGCTGAGGAGGAGGCGCGTCGACCGGCGCCGTGACCGGATGTAGGGCATCATGCCATCCATGCTGACCAGGTCCTCCGGGCCGGGCCGCACCGGCACCAGGACCAGATCCGCGCAGTCGAACAGGATCGCGGTCGCCTCGGGGAAGAACTCCACCGCCGTCGGCGTGTCGATGATCAGCAGATCGATGCCGGCGATCGGCACCGGAGCGCCGACGATCCGCGGCAGAGGCATCTGATCGGCCTCGATCGGCGTCGCCTCCTGGGGGCGCCGGCTGTGCCAGTAGGTCAGGGAGCCCTGCGGGTCGGTGTCCAGCGTGGCGACCCGCTGACCGGCCACGGCGGCGGCGACGGCCAGGTTGCGCGCGGTGGCGGTCTTCGGGCCGCCGCCCTTGCCTTGGGTGACCAGGACCTTTCTCACCGCCCTGCCCTCCCGCTCAAACCGTTCACCGGTGAACGGTTTGCCGAACGCCCGACGATGTGCTGGATGACCCGCCGTTCGACCACGCATGTGCATCGGCCAACCGGCGAACTATTTAATTGAATTCCGTCCTTCGGCATCTTCATGTCCCTATGCTGGGGGGTGGAGGCCCGCCGCGGTGGCTGCAACGCCGCGGCGGGCTGCCTCTCGGTTCTGCGGATGCGGCTGGCGGTGACACGGGGATCGAAGCGCGCCCCAGCGAGGAGAGCGCGCCAAGCCTTCAGCCATGCCCGGCCAGTTCGCTTGCGAACGATCCCGCCATGGCTCATGCCCTCCCCCCGGCGACGGCATGCAACGTCGGTCGCGTTCTGGCCGGGGTCATCGCCGGCGGAGCGCCCACGCGCACCTCGAGGCTATAGACGCCAAGCGCGCCCTTCAGCCGGTCGGCGAGCCGGGCGCCGATCCAATCCCGCTGAAACGCGCTGGGCACCCACAGCACCGCCGAACCGCCGTCCAGCTCGATGGCCGCTCCCTCGAACCATCGCATTTCCGCCGCCGAGAAGTGGGCGGCCAGCGTCGCAGCCAGGGGGCCTTCGCGTGTGCGTGCGGGTGCCGGCGTGCCCGCGCGCGCCAGGTTGATTCCAAGGTTACAAGGATAGGAGGACTCCGGTGTCCTCCGTTCGGCGGGGGTTTTGTCCTCCGTTGCCGGCGCCGGAGTCCTCCGTTCATGGGCACCAAGGACTCCGGAGTCCGGGACACCTGTGTCCTCCGTTGCCGCTTCGGCGACCTCGCGGCGCTCCAGCCAAGCCCGGTTGAACCGAACCTGCGCGGGGCGTCCCTTCGCCGGCCGGCCGACGTCTTCGATCACCCGTTCCTGGCGCAGGGCCGCCCGCGCCCGCACCACGTCGCGCTCGCACAGCGACGTGTCGGCGGCCAGGGCCTCGACGCCGACGGCATCCCACACCGTCAGCTCGCCGCTGGCGGCGAAGGTTTGACGGTCGAGGCGATCCAGCATCGCCCACGCCACCACCTTGTCGCGCAGCTTGAGCCGTGGATTGGCGCGAATCGCCGCCTGAAACCGTCCAACAATTCTGCGAAATTCTGCGTTCGCTTCGCTCATGGCGCACCTGTCCCGTCTCCGGCGATCCCGTGACCAGCCGGCGTTTCAGCCGTCATCGAGGCGCACGCATCCGTGGCCGGAAATGACGGCAATCGAGTCGCAATCGAGTCGCGGTTGAAGTATGATGACGGCGCACACGTCCCCGTTCGCACCGGTGGTCAAGGCCGGGCGTCTGAACGGTTCCTGAGCGCAGTCCTGGGGCGGCCGGTCGCAAGGCCGCCCCAGCTCAGGGCGGTGCCCTTGGTGTCGCCAAAGAGAAAGCCCTCCCGTTCACGACCACGCCCTGCGCAGCCATGTTGTTGATGAGGGCACAAGTCCTCCCGTGCGCCGGCCAGCCGACCGACGTGGGATTCAAGTGCCCTGGACGATGCCGGCCGGTCGAGCGGCCGCGATTCGAGGTGATCGGCCCCGGTTCATTCCGCGCGCAGATCTTCCCCGTTCACAGCCACGCTGGGACGCGGCTGCGGCAGAAAACTTCTCTGCTCCGCTCATGGGTTGAGCGGTGCACAGACGCAGGAATGATCAGGAGATCAGCCTCGGAGGGAACTGGGGGGAGCGCGTGGCATCGATGGCCCTCCGATCGGTGTCAGGGATGCACCGCGCCCGCACGGGCACGGTATGACGTGGCAGCGCGCGGGCAGCCGGAGACGGCGCCGCGGACCGCGCAGCAAAGCCAGAGGTAGGAGTCGGATTTCGAATCGTGTGGAGTGCTCGATGCCGAGGGGTGGCAGCGAGTGGACCTCATGCCGAGCCTCGCCCGCAGTTCCGGGAAGGAGGCGGCCGGCGCCGTGCCGGCGCGACCATGTGCAGGCGGGTGATGGCCGTCTTCAGCAAGGCCTCCAATTGGACGGCCTCGTCGTCGGGCAGATCGGCAAGACCGGTCCGGTCATGGAAGATGGCGCGCACCACCTGATCCAGGCTCGTCCATCGCATCGCGGCGGCCGCCTGGAATTCCGGCCATAGCGCGAGGATTGCCTGCTGACGCCCAGTCAAGGCGGCAGCATCGTATGGTGTCCCAGATGCATCGTGGGCGAATGGCGCCATCATGCTGGGTCCCTTCGCACCAGAGCATTTCCCTCCGCCGTCTTGCCTACGTCCATCGCCTCTCCCTTCCCCTCAGCCATGGCTGTTGCCCAGCTCACGCCTTGCGAGCAATGCTTCCGAACGCGACAGATGTGAGTTCTTGCGCATGCTCTCTGACCATTGGGATCGCATGGTCGATCAAGCCATTTCTCTGATTGCATCGGTCCGGTTCCCATTTCGGGAATCGGCCTCCCATTCCACATCGGGACAAAGCTCATGACGGAGCACCTGCCCCCCTGTGGCACGCTCAATCCGTGGCGCGAACTTGGCGCTGACAGTTCTCATCCGCATCATGCGGCTGATGTTCTGCTGGGTCGTGCCGATCAACTTCGCGAGAGCTCTCTGGCTTCCGACGATAGCGATGGCACGAGCAAGGGGATGTTCGGCTGCGACATTCATGAGCCTTACGCTACAACTAAGGTTGTTGATCGGTCAACACCTCATAGTGTGAAGCCGTTCCACAATGGCTGTTGTATGCTGCCCTCTATGGGTATGCTCGCAGACAGACTTCGAACGGCACGAGAGGCCGCAGGGCTGAGCCAGACAGAACTGGCCAGGCGCGCCGGCGTATCCCAGCAAACGATCGACAAAATCGAGCGCGGCCTGTCCCAACGCTCTCGATACATCGTGGAAATTGCGGCGGAGTTGAAAGTAAGCGCCGCCTATCTTCGAGGTATGACTGACGACCCAACGCCTGAGCCAATCAGGACACGGATTGAGGCGGAGTTAAAGTCGTTGCCCGATGACAAGCTCCTTCAGGCCCTTCAAGCAATTCGCGCCCTGAAAGCCTGATATCGCGCCTCAGACTGCGCAGTATTTTAATTGCCTCTTCTTGCTGATCCGGCGAGAGACACAGACACTCTTTCAAGATGACCTGTCGGAGCTCACCGCTCTCCGCCTTCATGACTCCTCCTTGCCGAACAAAAGAAGAACAGGTTCGCACAGCGGCAGCCGAGCCGTAACCACCTCTTTGGACTCCATTCAAAGGTGGCACAATCAAAGAATGCGCCCGCCAACGAGAGGCCAACCCCAGACCGCCGACACATACCCAGGTATGCAATGTTAGGATGCGCATGCGTTTACCCCATAGCGCGCAACCGACAGCCACCGTTAACACTATTTGTTGTTGGCGTTCAACAACCAATGTTGTAATTCTGGGAATGCCAATAGCATGGGGTTCTCATTTCATGCCTTCACCGATCCCCTCACCCAAAACGCAGGAACGGGCCGACATCACCGCCTTAGCGGACGGCCTGGACAGACTCGTAGACCGGCTGCACGTTGCTCATGCAGCCGGCCAGATCGATGCGGACGATGTTAGGAACGCCCTCGCTGCCCTGCGCTGTTCGGGCGACGCACAAGATGATGGAGCCGGGGACGCCGGTTCACGCTTCGGGCAGGAAGCCGTCGTCCATCATCTGGTCAAACGACCACGGACAATCCTTCGGAAACGTCGTTTCCGGCAGCCCCGTCTCCCGCTCCGCGCCGATCAGCGCGTCGCTGTAGGCATCGACGATGGTTTCGTCGAGCATGGCCTTCAGGCTTGGGTTCTTCCGAAGGTGGCGCTCGATCCGGTTGCGCTGCTCCTTGATCGTCAGGCGCCAACTGTTCCCCCGGAGGCCGGGCTGGAAACGCCATTTCAGCAGATGCAGCAACAGCACGGTCAACCGGCTCTCCAGTTGCTGCTGCTCACTGCGCCCCATGCTTTCGATTTCCTCTGCAAGGTTCTCCAGGTCCAGATCGACGTTGCTGCGCTCCGCCGCCAGCCGCCGAAGCCGGCTGGCTTGATCCTGCGTCCAGGCAAAGAAGTCGCTGTCGTAAAGCCGCGTATCAGGCATGGGCGATCACTCCGCCAAGCCATGCCGGTTCGCCGGCCACCAGTCGCGGTCAAGCACCTGATCAATCCTGTAGGCGCAGCTTGTCGGAAGACCTTTTACCCAGGCCTGATCGCTGTAGAGCGCCGTCAATTCCGCCACAGCGTCCTCCGTCAGCTCGTCCAAATCGAGCCGATTCAAAGCCGTTGGCGACCGCTTGGCTCGGCGCTTCACCGTGTTGCGCCATGCCGTTACCTCGCTGCGCCAGTGCCGCCGCGGATCAAGGTCCGGGCAGTGTTCCAGCTTCAACAGGTGGCCGATGATCTGGACAACGAGTCCCTCGATCTTGTCCAGGGTGTCATTGCCCATATCCTCGATTTCCTCTGCGAGGTGTTCCAGGTCCAGATCGACGTTGCTGCGCTCCGCCGCCAGCCGCCGAAGCCGACCGGCCTGATCCTGCGTCCAGGCAAGGAAGTCGCTGTCGTAGAGCCGTGTATCAGGCATGGGAAGACCCTCCGGTCTCTCAATATGACCCGCGCCAGTCCGTCTGTCCAACGCACCCGCATCGGCTTGGCGCAGACGCCCGCCAGCCCGGTTCTGCCGAGCAAGGTCATCCACCTCCCGGATATGAGCCACCCGAACAGCGGGGCTAGGGCAGCATGAGCGACCACTTACCCCGCGTGCTGCTCGGCTTCCAGCCGCGCGAAGGCCTCTTCGTCGTGCAGATCGAAGGCGAAGCCGGGCCGCTGCTGAAAACGCCCGATCCCTCCGCGGCGGTCTCCGCCGTCGGGTTGTCCTCCATCTCGTGCCGCACCGCTCCCCACGCCTCCCGGCGCGCCCTGCGCGCCCTGAAATCCTGCGGAGTCGACGTATGATATCCATCACACACAGCATGGCGCGCCCGCCCGTGCCGATTGCCGCAGGATTGGCGCCTCTCCGCCTTCCGGAGCGCCACGCCGCCCGCCACCGCGAAGCCTGCGCGACCATGGCCCAGCCGCCCGCCATCCGGCGCATCCGCGCCGTGCGCAGAGCCGACGGGCGCGTCGCGTTTCCGGAGGTGGTCCGGTACCGGCTGTACCGCTGGAACGCGGCGGCGGAGGCCTACCGCCCCGCCGAACTGGTGGACCTGCCGCCCACGGTGGAGAGCCATCCCGACGAACACATGAAGGAGCGGGCGCGGGCATCGCGCAGGCCCTTCCTGCCGGTGACCCTGCCCTATGTCGCCGACGTTCGGGATCTCGACCTGTACGACCGCCTGAAGGCCCGTGGCGCGCTTGAGCATGGGCATCGAGTCACCATGGACGATGGCGGCGAACCGATCGACAAGCACACCGCGCCGCGAGGCTGACGCATGAGCGACCTTTCCAGTACGGACTCACAGAAACGGGAGCGCTTCGGGGCGTCCGAGGCGGCGCGCGTGTCGGGCCTGTCCCTGCGGACCATACAGCATCGCGCGGCGGAGATTCCCGGTGCTGCTAAGCTGTTCGGGCGCTGGACCTTCGATGCCGAGCGGTTCCGGCGCTGGATACAAGATCAGGAGGCAGCATGCCATCGAACCTTTACAAGCGCGGCGCCGTCTGGTGGGCACGCATACAGGCCGGCGGGGCCGAGCATCGACGAAGCTTACGCACGTCTGATCGGAAAGAAGCCCAAAGGCGGCTCGACCAGTTCAAGAAGGAAATCACCGCCGCGGTCCACTTCGGCGAATCACGCCTGACGTGGAAGGCCGCGGTCGTGCGCTACCTCACCGAGGTGGGGCCGGACGCGGTGAAGCCCGGCACCTTGAAGCGCTACACGGTCAGCCTCGGGCAGGTCGGCCCGCATCTGGAGGCGCTGTACGTCGATCAGATCACGCGGAAGACCATCTCCACCCTGGTCAGCGCCAGGAGCAAGGGCGGGGCCAGCAACGCCACCATCAACCGGGACCTGACCGCGGTGTCCGCCGTCCTGGGCGCCGCCGTCGAATGGGGAGCGTGCGAGGCGAACCCGGCGCGCGACTACAATCGCCGCCTCACCCGTGAACGGCGCGAGTCGATCCATCCGCCATCGAGCGCGGACGTGGAGGCCGTCATCGCGCGGTGCCCCGGCCTGTTCGCCAGCATGATCCGGTTCCTCGCCCAAACCGGCTGCCGGCAGGAGGAGGCCGCCGGCCTGACCTGGAGGCAGGTCAATCTGAAGGCCGGAACGGTCACCTTCCTGAAGACGAAGACCAGCCGGCCGCGCACGATCCGCCTGGAACCGGACACGCTGGCCATGCTGACCGCCCTGCCCCACTTCCTGGGTTCCGACGCGGTGTTCTGGCACGGGAAGGGGTCGCGTTATCTCAACGTGTCGTCACGGTTTCGGGAGATGGTGCGGTCGGCACAAAAGTCGGCACAGCAGGTGGGCACACCGTTCCGGCCATTCCGCTGCCATGACCTGCGGCACGCCTTCGCCATCCGGGCCTTGCGGGACGGGTGGGACATCTACGCCCTGTCCAAGCACCTGGGGCACAGCAGCGTGAAAACGACGGAGATTTACCTGGGGTATGTCCCGGCCAGGGCCGGCACAAAAACCGGCACGTCTATAACGGTTTCTCCTGGGTTGCAGCCCCAGGAAACCGCCAAATCAGCCAGCTAAGTATTTGATTTGAAAGGAATGGCGGAGGGGATGGGATTCGAACCCACGATAGGGGTTTGAGCCCCTATAACGGTTTAGCAAACCGCCGCCTTCAGCCTCTCGGCCACCCCTCCTACCGGGTCGGCGCTGTGTGGCGCCGCTGGCGTGGGTGCGTTCTAACGATCCGGATGGGGCCTGTCAACGCTTACTCGCCAAAAATTTGGAACAAGCCAGAAAGGAATGAAATCTGTATAAAATTTTATGTATTTTTTAGAAAATTGGAGGTAGTGTACCACCGGAACGCGATAGCAATCTTTGGTCAGGGGGACATCATGAGCTTGTCACGCCGCTGCGCCGAAACGCTGATCGATCTGGTCGAGATCAAGCTGAGCTGCTTGGAGATCACCGACCGCGAGGACCTTCGCGAAAAGGAACTTCTGTTGCGCTGCGTTCAGGAATTGAAGGCCGAGGCGCGCGGTGAAAATGGGGCCACAACCGCGTTCGAGGCGCCCAAGCGGCGGGGACGCCGGCCCAAGCATTTGCAACTCCAGGATTTCCACGCCTGACGGAACCCTTTGGTAGCCATCAGACCAGCACCACCGGCCCCGGCCGAGGCGCTTGCACCGTCGGCACGACGGCCTCCCGAGCGAGGCGACGGGGCAGACGCAGGGTGAAGCCCGTGCCGTGCCCGGCCACCGACCGCACCGCCACCGTACCGCCCAGCACGCCCGTCACCGTGCTTTGCACGATGTGCAGGCCAAGCCCTGAGCCTCCCTCGCCGCGCTTGGTCGTGAAAAAAGGCTCGAACACCTTTTGCAAAAGATCCTCGGGGATGCCCGCCCCGTCGTCGGAAAAATCGATGACGACATGATCGTCACCGTCCGGATGGACCGCGATCCGGATGGTCCCTCGCTGTTCCTCGCCATAGGCGTGGATCAACGCGTTGATCACGAGGTTGGTCAGCACTTGGCTCAACGCGCCGGGGAAACTGTCCATCTCCAGCCCGTCGGGGCAGTCGACCTCGACCGTCACCTGCGTCCGCTTCAGCCGGGGCCGCAGAGAGAACAGCACCTCGTCGACGTAGGTCCGCAGATCGAAGGACCGCCGCTCCCCGGAGGTCTGGTCCACCGCCACCTGCTTGAAACTCTGCACCAGCGCCGCCGCCCGGTTCATGTTGGACATCAACAGGCGCGCCGCCTCCGTCACCGTGTCAAGATACTCGGCCAGGATGGTCTTCTTCAGTAGGCCCGAATCGAAACGGGCGCGCAGGTCACGGGCCTGTTCGGCGATGTGGCTGGCGGCGGTGAGACCGATGCCGATGGGCGTGTTGATCTCGTGCGCGACCCCGGCGACCAGTTGGCCCAGCGAGGCCATGGCCTCCGCCTGGATCAGGCTTTCCTGGGCGGCGCGCAGGTCGGCCAGAGCGCGCTCCGCCTCGTCGCGCGCTGCCACCATGGCGGCCTCCGCCGCCTTGCGGTCGTTGATGTCGTAGAGCCAGGTCAGCAGCGCCGGCTCGCCGTCCATCTCGATCTCGCCCCAGCTCGACAGCACCCAGATGATCGTTCCGTCCGGCTTGCGGAAGCGCACCTCGGCATCGCGGAAGGGACCCTCCCGTTCGAAGCGGTCGATCAGGGCCTGGCGGTCCGCCGGATCGGCATACAACCGCTCGGCGGGCATCGGCAGCAGGTCGTCGCGCGTCCGGCCCAGGATGATCTCCGACTGCGTGTTGCAGAACACCAGCAGGCCGTCGCGGCGCGTGATGTTCACAGCGATGGGGCTGGCCTCCAGAATCCGCAGAAGCCGCTCCTTGCCGGCGCGAACCTCCTCCTCCTGGCGGCGGCGCTCGGTGATGTCGGTCATGATGCCGACGTAGCGCACCGCCCGCCCGGAAGCGTCGCGAATCGCCCGTCCCTGGGCCGCGATCCAGATCCAGCCGCCATCGGCGCGGCGCAGCCGGTAATCGTAGGCGTAGGCCGCGGTCTCGCCCCGCAGGTGGGCATCGATGGTGGTCAGCACGCGTTGCCGGTCCTCGGGATGCAGACGCACATCCCAGAAGTCGGCGGGCATCTCCGGCGGCTCGGCGTAGCCCAGCATGCGTGGAAAGCTGTCGGACCACCAGCAGGTTCCCTGCAGGATATCGGTGTCCCACACCGCCGCGCCGGTGGCGTCCAGCGCCATTTCCAAACGGTCGGCCAGATCGCGGCGAACCGCGTCGGCCTTCTTCTGCTCCGTCAGATCGTAGAACCAGCTGATGTGGCAGCGCTGCCCTTCGAAGTCGATGACGGTCGAACTCAGCGAACCCATGCAGGTTTCGCCGTCGCCGCGGCGCAGCAACACTTCCTGTCCGTGGAAGAGGCCGTCGGCGTAGAGGCGATCGATGGCGGCCCGGCGGTCCAGCGGGTCATGATAGAGCGGCCACATGCCGTCGCGCTGGAGCTGCTCGCCGCTGACTTTGAAACAGGTGGCGGCGCTGGGGCTGTGATAGAGGTTGTCGCCGTCGCGCGTGTTGATGAGAACACCGATGGGAGCGGTGTCCAGGATGGCGCGCAGCCGTTCCCCCGTCGCAACGGCGATGGTTGCCGAATCCACCGCTGAGGGCCGTGGTCCCATGCGCCGCGCCGCCAGCAAACCGGCGAGAAATCCGGCCAGGAGACCGGCGAACAGCGCAAGCAGCGCCACCGTCAGCGAATCTGCAATCATTGGGCCTCCCGCCGACCCCCACTTGAAACCGACGGGAGAACAAAATCAACGGTTATGACGCCGCACCATGCCATGGCAGGGCGTCACAACCGTTTCCAATCAGCCCTTCAGCTTGGCCATCAGGATTTCGTTGACCAGGGCCGGGTTGGCCTTGCCCTGCGTCGCCTTCATGACCTGACCGACGAAGAAGCCGAACAGCTTGTCCTTGCCTGACCGGAACTCGGCCACCTTGTCGGCGTTGGCAGCCAGCACGGCGTCGATGGACGACTCGATGGCCCCGGTGTCGGTGACCTGGCGCAGGCCCTTCTTCTCGACGATGTCGGCGGGCTTCTCACCCGTTTCGAACATCGCCTCGAACACCTCCTTGGCGATTCGGCCGGAGATGGTGTTGTCGGCGATCAGGTCGATCAGGCCACCGAGGTTTTCCGCCGAAACGGGGCTTTCCTCGATCTCCTTTCCGGCCTTGTTCAGATAGCCGAACAGTTCGCCGGTAACCCAGTTGGCGGCCAGCTTCGGGTCGCGGCCCTTGGCCACCGCCTCGAAGAAGTCGGCGCGGGCCTTCTCCGACACCAGCACGTTGGCGTCGTAGGGCGACAGCTTGTACTCGCTGATGAAGCGGGCCTTCTTGTCGTCCGGCAGTTCCGGCAGGGTCTTCTTGATGTCCTCGACCCAGTCCGGATCCAGTTCCAGCGGCAGCAGGTCCGGATCGGGGAAGTAGCGGTAGTCGTGCGCCTCTTCCTTGGAGCGCATGGAGCGGGTCACGAACTTGGTCGTGTCCCACAGACGCGTCTCCTGGTCGATCTTCCCACCATCCTCGATGATCTCGATCTGGCGGCGCGCCTCGTACTCGATCGCCTGCATGACGAAGCGGATCGAGTTGACGTTCTTGATCTCGCAGCGCGTGCCGAAGGGCGCGCCCGGCTTGCGCACCGACACGTTGACGTCGCAGCGCATGGAGCCTTCCTCCATGTTGCCGTCGCAGGTGCCGAGGTAGCGCAGGATGGAGCGCAGCTTGCGCACATAGGCGCCGGCCTCCTCCGCGGTGCGCATGTCCGGCTCCGACACGATCTCCATCAGCGCCACGCCCGACCGGTTCAGGTCGATGTAGGTCTTGGCGGGGTGCTGGTCGTGCAGCGACTTGCCGGCGTCCTGCTCCAAGTGCAGGCGCGTGACGCCGACCGTGCGGGAGGAGCCGTCCGGCAGGTCCAGAACGATTTCGCCCTTGCCGACGATGGGCTGCAGATACTGGCTGATCTGATAGCCCTGCGGCAGGTCGGCGTAGAAGTAGTTCTTGCGGTCGAACACCGAGTGCAGGTTGATCTGCGCCTTCAGGCCCAGGCCGGTGCGCACCGCCTGCTCGATGCAACGCTCATTGATGACGGGCAGCATGCCGGGAAAGGCGGCGTCGACGAAGCTGACCTGGCTGTTCGGCTCCGCGCCGAAGGCGGTGGCGGCGCCGGAGAACAGCTTGGCGTTCGAGATGACCTGGGCGTGGACCTCCAGCCCGATCACGATTTCCCAATCGCCCGTTTCGCCCTGAATGTACGACATCGGTCTCTTCTCTCGTCCGGCTCAGGCCATGAACGGCGGGGTGGCGGTGACGGCGGCGGCCTTTTCGATGACCTGACCGACGCGCAGGACGGTCTCCTCATCGAAGGGCCGGCCCAGGAGCTGGAGCCCCAGCGGCAGCCCGTCCGACCCGACGCCCGCCGGAACCGACATGCCCGGCAGGCCGGCCAGCGAGGCCGGGACCGTGAACACGTCGTTCAGGTACATCTGGATCGGATCGTCCATCTTCTCGCCGATGGCGAAGGCGGTGCTCGGCGCGGTCGGCGTCAGGATGACGTCGCACGTCTTGAACGCCTCGTCGAAGTCCCACTTGATGCGCGTGCGCACCTGACGGGCCTTGTTGTAGTAGGCGTCGTAATAGCCCGCAGACAGCACGTAGGTGCCGATCAGGATGCGGCGGCGGACCTCCTTGCCGAAGCCGGCGCCGCGGGTGTTCTCGTACATGTCCTTCAGGCTGGCGCCCTCGACCCGCAGGCCGTAGCGCAAGCCGTCGTAGCGCGCGAGGTTCGACGACGCCTCGGCCGGAGCGACGATGTAGTAGGTGGCCAGCGCGTACTTGCTGTGCGGCAGGCTGATCTCCACCGGCTCGGCGCCGGCCTGCTTCAGCCATTCGATGCCCTGGTCCCAGATCGCGGCGATCTCGGCGGGCATGCCCTCCACCCGGTATTCCTTCGGAATGCCGACCTTCAGGCCGCGGATGTCACCGGTCAGCGCGGCGCGGAAGTCCGGCACCGCCATGTCGACCGAGGTCGAATCCTTCGGGTCGAAGCCGCACATCGAGCGCAGCATGATCGCCGCGTCCTCGACCGTGCGGGTCATCGGGCCGGCCTGGTCCAGCGAGGAGGCGAAGGCGACCACGCCCCAGCGCGAGCAGCGACCGTAGGTCGGCTTGATGCCGACGATGCCGGTGAAGGCGGCGGGCTGGCGGATCGAGCCGCCGGTGTCCGTGCCGGTGGCGCCCAGAGCGGCGCGCGCGGCCACCGCCGCGGCCGAGCCGCCCGACGAGCCGCCGGGGACGATCTGGCGCGACCAGTTGCCGACCTCGCCCGGGCTCCACGGGCTGATCACGTTGCCGTGGTGGGAGGTGATGTTGGCCGAGCCCATGGCGAACTCGTCCAGGTTCACCTTGCCCAGCATGATGGCGCCGTCGCGCCACAGGTTGCTGGTGACGGTGGACTCATACTCCGGCTTGAAGCCGTCGAGGATGTGGCTGGCCGCGGTGGTCAGCACGCCCTTGGTGCAGAACAGGTCCTTCACCGCGATGGGCAGTCCCTCCATCGGGCCGGCCTCGCCCTTGGCGCGGCGGGCGTCGGACGCCTTGGCCATGGCCAGCGCCTGTTCCGGCGTCTCGGTGATGAAGGCGTTCAGCGGGCGGATCGTCTCCACCGCCTTGACGTGGGCCTCGGTCAGCTCGACCGCGGTGAATTCCTTCTTGGCGAGGCCGTCGAGGGCCGCCGCCATGGTCAGATGCGTAAGTCCCGTCATCACTCGACCACCTTCGGAACGACGTAGAAGCCTTCGGCCGTCTCCGGGCCGTTGGAGAGGACGGCGTCGCGGTAACCGCCATCGGTCACCTCGTCCTTGCGGCGGCGCAGGGTTTGCGCGGCCACACTGGTCATCGGCGGCACGTCCTGCGTGTCGACCTCGCCCAACTGTTCGACGAAGGTCAGGATTTGGCTCAGCTCACCCGCCAGGTGATCCAGTTCATCGTCCGGCACCTTGATGCGGGCCAGATGCGCGATCTTGGCCACGGTGGCCTTGTCGAGCGACATGCCTTCCACTCTCTTCCGAAACGTCTGGAAAAACGGCTTGGAAGCTATCACCCGAATTCTATTACCGCAATGATTCAGGGATATCCCTTCCACCCCGGCCCCGTCCGGACCGACGGCGGAAAGGCGCGGAGGAGGAAAGCGCGGCAAATGGCTCCCGGAGCCGACGCCACATGGTGCGAGCGCGGTTTCCCTGTTAGATTGTCAAACATACGAATCAAATTCCCGCCGAAGCCACTTCATCGCACCCAACCCGGCAGGCTTTCGATGACCGCATCACTGACGCTGGCGAAACGCCTTTTCCTCGGCTTTGGCATCGGCGTGGCGGGTTTCGCCGCCGTCGCCCTGTTCAACATCAACGCGATGACGCGGCTGAGCGACCTGCAGCAGGAGGGGATGCGGCGGGTCGCCGACGCCACGACGCTGACCGAACTCGCCGGCTATGACGGACGCCTCTACAAGATCGTGGCCGACGCGCAGATCAACGGCTACGCCCCGCAACACGACGAGCAGTGGAAAGCCGTCCGCCGGAACGCCGAACTTTACATCCGCAAGACCGCCGAGGTGATGGACACAGCGGATGAGCGCGCTTGGGCGGAGAAGGCGGAACGGCATTTCCGGGCCGCCGTGGACATCTTCGAGACGGAGATGCTGCCCATCCTGCGCAGCGGTCCCGCCGACGCGCGAACCCGCGCCATGGACGACCGGATCGACGGCGAGCTGGCCGCCATGTCCGACCTGTACGAGAAGATCAAGGACTCCACCGCCCGCGAGGCCAGGGAAGCGGACATCGAGTATGACGACACCGCTGAACGCTACGGCATGATCGGGGTGTCGATCTCGCTGGCGATGACGGCGATCCTCTTGCTGACCGCCCTGCTCACCACCCGCTCGGTGGCCGGACCGGTGCGCGCCATGACCGAGGCCATGCGCCGGCTCGCCGACGGGGAACTCTCCATCGCCATTCCCGCGCAGAGCCGGCGCGACGAGATCGGTGCGATGGCCGGCGCCGTGCTGGTCTTCAAGGACAGCCTCCAGCGCAACCGCACCATGGAGGAGGAGGCCCGGCAGGCCGACCAGCGCACTGCGGCGGAGAAGCGGCGGCTGATGAACGAATTGGCGGATTCCTTCCGGACCGGCGTGCAGGACATGGTCAGCGCCGTCGCAGCGGCGGCGGGACAGCTTCAGGGCAGCGCGCGCAGCATGACGGCCATCGCCGAACGGACGACGGCCCAGGCCTCCTCCGTCGCCTCGGTGACGGAACAGGCGTCGGGCAATGTCCGGACCGTCACCTCCGCCACCGAGGAGTTGACCGGCTCCATCACCGAGATCGCCCATCAGGTCGACAGCGCCGCGCGCACCAGCCGGGCCGCGCTTGAGGAGGCACAGCGCACCAACGCCATGGTGGAAAGCCTCTCCGGCACGGCGGAGCGCATCGGCAGCGTGGTCCAGCTCATCCAGCAGATCGCCTCGCAGACCAACCTGCTGGCGCTGAACGCGACGATCGAGGCCGCCCGCGCCGGGGAGGCCGGCAAGGGCTTCGCCGTCGTCGCCAACGAGGTGAAGGGCCTCGCCAACCAGACCGCCCGCGCCACCGAGGAGATCGCGGCCCAGATCCAGGCGATCCAGAAGGAAACCCACGACGCCGTTTCGGCGATCCGCGACATCGCCGAAACGGTGCGGCAGGTGAACGACATCGCCGGCGCCATCGCCCTGGCCGTGGAACGCCAGTCCGCGGCAACCGGGGCGATTTCGCGCAACGTCCAGCAGGCCGCCCAAGGCACCGCCGACGCTTCGCGCAGCATCCTGCAGGTGAACGATGCCTCGCGCGAGGCCGGGCAGGCGGCGGCGGATGTGCTGGAGGCCGCCAACAGTCTGGGCGACCACGCCCAAGCCATGCGCCGGTCGGTGGACGAGTTCGTTCAGCGCATCCGCAACGCCTGACCTCGCGACGGCGCCCGACGCCGAAAATTGGACCCTGTCACCCTTCGTGGCGTCCCGCGCCCCAACACGCCCGGTCGATGCGCAGGGTGAACAGGGCAAGCCGGTCCCCCCAGGGCGCCGTCCGCTCCTCGATGGCGATCGGGACGAATCCCAGCGCGGCGTAGAGAAGAAGTCCCGGCGTGTTGGTGTTGAAGCAACGCAGCAAAAGTTCAGGCAAGCCATGATGGCCGAAGGCGCGGTCCATCATGGTGCGCACCAGATGCTTCGCCACGCCTGTTTGCCGCGCCTCGGGCGCAACGCTGACGTTGCCCAGGCTGGCGCTGCACCCCGCCTCGAAGGTGGCGAAGTTCGCATAGCCGACCACCTCGCCACTCCGCAGCACCACCGTGGGATCGCGGCGCACGGCCAGGGAGGCGCGCACCTGTTCCGGAGTCAGTGGCCAGGCCGCACGGGGGAACAGGAAATACAATTCCTCCCGATCGCGGGCGAACCGGCAGATGTGGGGAATGTCGGCGTCGGTCAAGGGGCGGTGGCTGAACGCAGCCGCGGGTGTCGGAACGGGGGCGGCGGTGGGCATGGATGAACTCCGGAATTCACAATCGCTAGAATAAGTATCCCGAAAAACAACTCAAGCGGCTTCGCTGCGCCATCGCATCGCCCAACATCTCCGCCGGGCTTGCCGTTCCGGCAGACGGCTTCTATGGTTCGCGGCATGATCCATACGCTTCCCGAACTGGCCGCCCGCCTGGGCCGGGGCCAGCGCCTGCTCGGCCTCGACGTCGGCACCAAGACCGTCGGCATGGCCGTGTCCGACCCGAATTTCGTCGTCGCCTCGCCGATCGGCACGCTGAAGCGCACGAAGTTCACCCAGGACGCCCGCGAGCTGTCGCGGACGCTGCGCGATTACGGGATCGGCGGGTTGGTGATCGGCCTGCCGCTGAACATGGACGGGTCGGAGGGGCCGCGCGCCGAATCCACCCGCGCCTTCGCCAAGAACCTGATGGAGCGGTCCGACCTGCTGGGCTGGGACGCCGAGATCGCCTTTTGGGACGAGCGGCTGTCGACCTCCGCGGTCGAGCGTTTCATGATCGGCGAGGCCGACATGACCCGCAAGCGCCGGGACGAGGTGGTGGACAAAATGGCCGCCGCCTACATCCTGCAAGGCGCCCTGGACGCGCTCGCCCACATCCGCCGGATGGAGCGGGAGCAACGGGAGCGCGACGAGTACGACAACGATATTGGCGGCCACAGCGGCGACAACGTGGACGCCTGACGGCCCCATGCTGCCCATCGCCGGAGCGCTGGCCCCGATCTTCCTGCTGATCCTGTTCGGACAGGGATTGCGCCGCCGCGCCGTGATCCCCGAGTCCGCCTGGCCGTCGCTCGACCGGCTGACCTATCTTCTGTTCTTTCCCTGCCTGATCGTGGACGAGCTGACGCGCACCGACCTGCGCGCCCTATCCATGGGGTCCATGGGCGGGACGATGGCCGCGGGGATTTTCGCCGGGGCCGCCCTGGCGCTCGCCGTCCGGCGCCCGATCGGGCTGGGCGGACCGGCCTTCACCTCGGTCTTCCAGGGGGCGATCCGACCCAACACCTATGTGGGGCTGGCGGGGGCCAGCGCGCTCTACGGGTCCGCCGGGCTGACGCTGACGGCGGTGGGCATCGCCGTGGTGGTGCCGCTGGTCAACCTGCTCTGCGTCACGGCGATGGTGCAGTATGGGCGCGTGGCGGACGGCGCGCCGCAGCGCAGCGGTGTCGGCGCGGTCGTCTCCGGCATCCTGCGCAACCCGATCATCATCGCCGTCGCCATCGGCGCCGCCCTGAATCTGGGCGGGATAGGCCGCATTCCGGTGGTCGGGGACGTGGTGGGCATCCTGGCGCGGGCCGCCCTGCCGATGGGGCTGCTGTCGGTCGGCGCCGGGCTGGACCTCGCCGCGGCGCGTGGCGCCGGACTCGGCGTGGCGCTGTCCAGCGTCCTGAAGTTGCTGCTGGTCCCCGCCGCGACGGCGCTCGCCGGGCTGTGGCTGGGGGTGGACGGGCTGCCGCTGACCATCGCGGTGCTGTTCAACGCCCTGCCCTGCTCGGCCAGTTCCTATGTCCTGGCCCGGCAGATGGGCGGCGACCACGCGCTCGTCGCCGGCATCATCACCGTCCAGACGCTCGCCTCCGCCGCCACGCTGCCCCTGGTCGTCGCCTTGGCGGGATGACGGTCGGTCGCCTTTAATGGTTCGTTAGGAACCGAGCGCGAACACTACCCTGGATAGTTCATCGCAGGGACTTGCGCAGCCATGACCATCCCTCCCGCAGCGTCCCACAGCCCAAGCCCTTCCTTTGCGGCGTTGGGGAGGGTTTCAGGACATGGTCCGGTTGCGGCGGCCTCCCCGTCGGCGGAACCGCCGGCCTCCGGGCCTGTGGACACGGTCAGCCTCTCCACCGAGGCGCAATTCCGGATGAGTAACGCGACGAGGTTCACCGTAACCGCCGATTCGCTGGCGCAAGCCGTGGCGGCCGCGAAGACGGTGCCCGGACTGAACGCCGACGCGGAACGCTTCACGCCCGAAGCGATGGCGGCCCATGCCGAGTGGCGGGAGAAGCACACGGACTATACGGGCAGGGTGCGCGATCTTGTCGACGAGACCTTCGGCCTGAGCGCCGACCGGAACGGTTGGGCGGCGGGCGGAGCCGCGCTGACGGCCATAAAAAATCTGGCGGAGAAGAATGGGCTGATCGAACCGACAATGCCTCCGGCCGTAGCCAACATGCTGCAAACGACGGGTGAAAGCATGTGGACCGATAAAAGCGGCGGAACCACCGGCATGTTCGACATCGCTTTCCTGCCGAATGGCGCGGAGAAAGGCGGAAACCTCCGCATCCTGTTCGACAGCGCCAAGAAGCCCGGCGCCGACAGCTCTCTGGTCGATTTGAAGAACGGCGGCGCGAACGCTCAAGGCGCCCTGGCCAAAATCAGGGCCTCGGCGCTTGGCGCGTCGTTGGACAGTGCGGGCGGTTGGAATCCAGGCGGCACAGCCAACGCCTACGCTCTCACCAGCGGCAAGAACGGCGGCGACGCTGAAGTCTTCGGCATGGTCATTTCCAACAACGCCGACGAATACGCCAGGGTGAACTCCAAGACCATATTGCAAACCATCCACAGCCTCCTTGGCTGAGGCTTTCCGTGACCGTTCACGGCGGCTCCGGAGCGCCCTGCGGGAAGCGTTCCAGCCCGTCGTCGATGGCGTAGTAATCGCCCTTGTCCTCAGCATAAATATGCCGCAGCGTCGTCAAGCCGGTCGGCTGGTCCAGCGTGCCGGCGGCGATGTCGAACAGGTCCGTCTCGTCGCCACTCCAGAACAGGGAGGAACCGCAGCGCGAGCAGAAGCCCCGCTGCGCCTTCGCCGAGGAACGGTACCAGGACAGGGTGTCCTGCGCCTCGATGACGACCGTCTCGCGCGGGATGGTGATGTAGGCGCCGAAATGGCCGTGGAAGCGCCGGCACTGGCCGCAATGGCAGTTGACCACCCCCATGGGCCGCTCGGCCACCTCGTACCGAACGGCGCCGCACAGGCAGCCACCGGTCAACGTCGCGCCGCCGCTCATGCCTCAATCCTCCATCGGGTCGTTGAAGAGGGTCTGGTTGCCGGGCTCCGTGCTGGTCCGGCGGATCAGGCCGTCGTCGCAAAGGCTGTAATAGTCGCCCTTGAAGTCCACCCAGATGTGACGGTCGGCCTGCAGGCCGGTCGGTTCGTCCAGGCTGCCCGCCGTGGCGTCCATGCGGGGTTCCGCCGCCGGATCCCAGAACAGGCCGGTCCCGCAGCGTGAACAGAAGCCCCGCCGTGCGCGTTCCGACGACGCGTACCAGGCCAGGGTGTCGTCCGCCACCAGGCGAAGCGCGTCTCGCGGGAAGGTGGTGTAGGCGCCGACATGGCTGTGCTGGCGCCGGCACTGGCCGCAATGGCAGAAGGACACCGGCGACGGCGTCGCCATGATCTCATAGCGCACGCCGCCGCAGGCGCAACCGCCGGTCCAGACCCGCCCGTTCCCGCGGTCCGTCTCGGGACCGTCCGTCATGGGGCTGTCCGTCATGGGGCTGTACGTCATGGGGGTCAGCCCTGCCAGAAGGGCTTGTCGGCCTCGGTCACCGCGTCGGCGCGGGACAGACCGATGTCCTGCAGCAGATGATCGGGCAAGGCCTCCAGCGCGCGCCGCTGGCGCCGCCGTTCGTTCCAGGTCGCCACGGTGTCGAACAGGGTGACCAGCGCACCGCCGACCCCTTGGCCGGACCGCTCCCGCGCGTCGGTGCGGGTGTTCATGCTGCCATTCATGCCGTCATTCATGCTCTGGGCCATGACCGCGTCTCCTCTTGTCTCCGGTCCTCGTCGGAGCCTGTCGCCCGACGTTCCGGACTGTGTTCCGTGACTGGAGGATGGGCCACCCGGTCCTTGCGCACAAACGACGCTTTCTCATAGTTTGGATTAGGAAAACTAATCCGAATCCCGCATCCCGGAGTCGTTTCATGGCCCGCCGCCTGCCGCCGCTGAACGCGCTGCGCGCCTTCGAATCCGCCGCCCGCCACCTGTCCTTCACCAAGGCGGCGGAGGAGCTTCACGTCACCCAGGCCGCCGTCAGCCATCAGATCAAGGGGCTGGAGGAATGGCTCGGAATGCCGCTGTTCCGCCGGATGAACCGCGCGCTGATCCTGACGGAGACGGGGCAATCCTACCTGCCGCCGGTGCGCGACGCGCTCGACACGCTGTCGCACGCGACGGAGCGGCTGTTCCGCATGGACGGGTCCGGCGCGCTGACCATTTCCACCATGCCCAGCTTCGCCGCGAAGTGGCTGGTCATGCGGTTGGGCCGCTTCCAGGCCCGCCATCCGGAGCTGGAGGTGCGGCTGCACACCACCCCGCAGCTCGTGGATTTCACCCAGCAGGACGTGGACATCGGCATCCGCTTCGGCGCCGGCAACTGGCCCGGCCTGCGGTGCGAGCGGCTGATGACCGAGGACATCTATCCGGTGTGCAGCCCGTCGCTTCTCGACGGTCCCCGCCCCCTGTGCTGCCCGGAGGATCTGCGCCACCACACGCTGCTCCACGACGACTACTTCATCACCTGGGGCACCTGGGGCGAGGCCGCGGGGATCGCCGGGCTGGACCACGCCCGCGGCCCGCGTTTCGACGATTCGGCCCTGCTGCTCCAGGTCGCGGCGGAAGGCGGGGGCGTGGCGCTGGCCCGCGGCGTCCTGGTGGCGGACGACGTCGCCGCCGGGCGGCTGGTCCGGCTGTTCGACGTCCACCTGCCGGGCAACTACGCCTATTACGTGGCCGCCCCGCCCCATTATTTCTCGCGTCCCAAGGTGAAGGCGTTCCGCGACTGGCTGTTCGAGGAAGCCGCCACCGATCCTGCGGCCGGACACAGCCGGACCTTGTCCGCGGCCGAATCCGCCACAACCTCTTCCCCAGACGCCTTAACAGACGCCTGACCGGGGAAAGGTTGCGCCATGATGCCCGCACGCCCACTCGCCCTCGCCGCCCTGCTGTCCGCTTCGCTGGCTTGGCCCGCCGCCGCGCACCATGGCTGGGGCGGTTACGAGTCGGGTCAGGAGATGACGCTGACCGGCACCGTGCAGCAGATCGCCTTCAACAACCCGCACGCCATGCTGAATCTCCAGGCCGACGGCAAGCTCTGGCACGTCGTGCTCGCCCCGCCCAGCCGCATGAGCACGCGCGGCCTGCCCGCCGATTCGATCAAGCCCGGCCAGACCGTGACGGTGGTCGGCTATCCCGCCAAGTCCGATCCGGCGGAGCTGCGGGCGGAGCGCATCACCGCCGCCGACAAGACCATCGAGCTGCGCTGACGACGGCCCGCGCGCCCGGTCGCTCAGCATGGACCACGATCTCGGCCCCGCCGGCCCCGGCTGGCTCGTCGCGCTGGAGACGTCCGGGCTCGGCGAATCGCTGCGCCAGTCGGTCTGGCTCTACCCGCTGGTCGAGATCGCGCACATCCTCGGCTTCGCCCTTCTGGTCGGGGCGATCCTGGCCCTCGACCTGCGTCTGATCGGGGTCCGGGCGCCGCTGCTGCCGGCGGATGCGCTGGCGCGGCTGCTCCTGCCGGTGGTGGTGACCGGCTTCGCGCTGGCGGTGCCGACCGGCCTCCTCCTCTTCACCACGGAGGCGACGGCGCTGGCCGGCAACCCGGCCTTCCTGGCGAAGCTGGCGCTGATCGGTCTGGCCCTGCTGAACATTCTCGCTTTCCACCGACTCGCCGGCCGGCGCATGGCGGCGTGGAGCCTGTCCGACCGGCCCCCGCCGGGCGCCCGGTTCGCGGGCGCCGCCTCGCTCGCGCTGTGGGTCGGGATTCTGGCCTGCGGGCGGCTCATCGCCTATGTCTGAAGGAAAGCCGTAGGGCGCGCTTGCGGGCGTCCGGGACCGCTCCTATAGTCCCGGCCCATGACCGGATCGCCCCATTCCACGACGGTTTTCCCGCACCGCCACCTCCTTGGCATCGAGGGGCTGACGGCAGGCGAGATCACCACCATCCTCGACCTCGCCGACGGCTACGTCGAGCAGAACCGCCAGCCTTCGAAGAAGTCGTCGCTCCTCGACGGGCGGACGATCGTCAACCTCTTCTTCGAGAACTCGACCCGCACCCGCACCAGCTTCGAGCTGGCCGGCAAGCGGCTCGGCGCCGACGTCATCAACATGTCGTCGGACGGCAGTTCGGTGAAGAAGGGCGAGACGCTGATCGACACGGCGATGACGCTGAACGCCATGCACCTCGACGCGCTGGTCGTTCGACACGCCGATTCGGGGGCGGTGAAGCTGCTGGCCGACAAGGTCAACTGCTCGGTCATCAACGCCGGCGACGGCCACCACGAGCACCCGACGCAGGGGCTCCTGGACGCGCTGGCGATCCGCCGCCGCCTGGGCAGCCTCGACGGGCTGATCGTGGCGATCTGCGGCGACATCCTGCACAGCCGCGTCGCGCGCTCCAACATCCATCTGCTGAACGCCATGGGCGCCCGCGTCCGCGTCGTGGCGCCGCCGACGCTGATCCCCTCGCAGATCGACCGGCTGGGCGTCGAGATCCACCACTCCATGGCGACCGGGCTGAAGGACGCCGACGTGGTGATGATGCTGCGCCTCCAGACCGAGCGGATGAGCGGCCAGTACGTCCCATCGACCCGCGAATACTTCTACTTCTACGGCCTGGACTACGAGAAGCTGGCGGTCGCCAAGCCGCACGCGGTGGTCATGCACCCCGGCCCGATGAACCGCGGCGTCGAGATCGATTCGGAGGTCGCCGACGACCTCAAGCGCTCCATGATCCTCGATCAGGTGGAGCTGGGCGTGGCCGTCCGCATGGCCGTGCTCGACCTTCTCACCCGCGATCGCCGGGGGACCGATGTCTAATTCCAACGCACCCCGCGTCGCCTACCGCAACGCCCGCCTGCTCGACCCCGCCAGCGGCCTGGACCAGCGGGGCGACCTGCTGACCGAAGGCGCGAAGATCGCCGACTTCGGCCCGTCCCTGTTCGCCGACGGCGTGCCGGAGGGGATCGAGGTCGTCGACCTCCAGGGCCAGTGCCTCGCCCCCGGCCTCGTCGACATGCGCGTCCTGATCGGCGAGCCCGGCGAGGAGGAAAAGGACACCATCAAGAGCGCGTCGCGCGCCGCGGTGGCCGGCGGCATCACCGCCGTGGTCCTGCTGCCCAACACCGACCCGGTGACCGACGAGGTGGCGAGCCTGGAGTTCATCGCCCGGCGCGCCCGCGAGGTGCGTCTGGTCAAGGTCTTCGCCTACGCCGCCGCGACCCGCGGCACGGACGGCAACGAGATCACCGAGATGGGCCTCTTGTCCCGCGCCGGGGCGGTGGCCTTCACCGACGGCACCAAGGCGATCGCCAGCGCCAAGGCGATGCGCCGCGCGCTCAGCTACGCCCGCACCTTCGACAAGCTGATCGTCCAGCATCCGGAGGAGCCGAGCCTCGCCAGCGGCGGCATGATGAATTCGGGCGAGCGGGCCACCCGCCTCGGCCTCGTCGGCATCCCGCGGGAGGCCGAGATCATCATGATCGAGCGCGACCTGCGCCTGCTCGAACTCTCCGGCGGCCGGCTGCACTTCGCCCATGTCTCGACGGGCGAGTCGGTGGACCTGATCCGCCGCGCCAAGGCGCGCGGGCTGAAGGTCACCTGCGACACCGCCCCGCATTACTTCGCCCTGACCGAGACGGACGTCGGTGACTACCGCACCTTCGCCAAGGTCTCCCCGCCGCTGCGCGGCGAGATGGACCGGCGCGCCATCGTGGAAGGTCTGGCCGACGGCACCATCGACGCCATCGCGTCCGACCACACGCCGCAGGACCAGGACCAGAAGCGTCTGCCCTTCGCCCAGGCCGCCTGCGGCGTGATCGGGCTGGAGACGCTGTTCCCGCTGACGCTGGAGCTGGTGCACAAGGGCGCCATGCCGCTGCTGAAGGCGCTGGCCTGCGTGACCGTGAAGCCGGCCGAACTGCTCGGCCTGCCGCTCGGCCGCATCGCCAAGGGGGCGCCCGCCGACCTGATCGCCTTCGACCTGGAGGTGCCGTGGAAGGTGGACGTGACGGCCTTCAAGTCGAAGTCGAAGAACAGCCCCTTCGAGGACCGCCCCGTCCAGGGCCGTCCGCTGCGCACCGTCGTCGACGGGCGCACCGTCTGGCAGTTCGAGGGCTGACGCGGTGACCCTGCTCATCTCGGCCCTGCTGGGCTATCTGCTGGGCTCGATCCCCTTCGGGCTGGTGCTGACGCGGCTGGCCGGTCTGGGCGACATCCGCCAGATCGGCTCCGGCAACATCGGCGCCACCAACGTGCTGCGCACCGGCAACAAGCCGCTGGCCGCCGCCACCCTGATCCTGGACAGCGGCAAGGGCGCCATCGCCGCCCTGCTCGCTCTCGCCTGGGCGGGGCCGGAGGCGGCGGTCTTCGCGGCGGGCGGCGCCATGCTGGGCCACAGCTTCCCGGTCTGGCTCGGCTTCAAGGGCGGCAAGGGCGTGGCGACCGCGCTCGGCGTGCTGCTGGCGGTGTCCTGGCCGGTCGGCGTGATCGCCTGCGCGACGTGGCTCGCCATGGCCTTCCTGTTCAAGATCTCGTCGCTGTCCGCCCTGACCGCGTTGGGCCTCAGCCCGATCTTCGGCTGGATTTTCGGCGGGCCGCTGGTGGCGGGGCTCTGCCTGTTCATCGCCGCGCTGGTCGCCATCCGCCATTCCGCGAACATCCAGCGCCTGCTGAAGGGCGAGGAGCCGAAGATCAGCTTCGGCAAGAAGAAGGCCTGATCGACCTCCGTTCAGGTCTTCAGGAACACCTGATCCATCGCCGTCAGCAATTCCCCCGCCAGGACGGGCTTCCGCAGGATGACCAGCGGTCCGCCCTCCCCGCCCCGCAGGCCGGGGATTCCGTCCTCCGGCGGGGAGGCGGACAGAACCACGATGGGCAGGTCAGGCCAATCGAGCCGCAGCTGCCGGATCATCGCCTCGCCGCCCAGCCGGGGCATGACCAGATCGGTGATGAGCGCATCGAAGGCGCCCCCGGCCAGGGCGCTCAGCCCGGCTTCGCCGTCCGTCACGGTGGTGACCGTGCAATGGGCCATTTCCAGCATGCGGGCCATTGCCATGGCGGTGAGCGAGTCATCCTCCACGAGAAGAATATTGAGCGGCCTCGCGAAACGCACCGGTAACCTCCACGGGTGGCGAACGGGCCGACACATTCTACGAAGGCCGGTGTCTTCGCTCCTGCAAAAAAGTGTGTCGGCGTGCGTTATTTAGGACGTCGGCTTCACCGTACCATGGTGTGAGGTCCGACGGGATGGTTTCGAGAAGGCGGTGACCGACCCCGCCCCCCGCGCCTTGCGGCGGCTCGACCAGCGGTACTGGGGATCGTCGGCGATCAGGTGCAGGTGGTCGGAGATGCGGTTGCGCTCCAGCCAGCCGAGGGCGGCCTCCAGTTCCGACAGGGTCATTTCCGAGCGCGCCTTGTTCATGCAGCGCTTCAGCACGGCGTTGTAGGTGTGGTAGCTGACCGGCCCCTCGGCGACGAGGTTGTTGTCCTGGTCCTCGATCACCTGAGCCGCCACGATCTGGCCGATGCGCTGGCGCAGATGATGCTCCACCGCGCTGGGCACCTGCACTCCGTCCTTCGGGCGCTCAGCCGATGGGCGGTCGGCGGAATCGCGCCCCGGCGGCGGGTTGCCGAAATCGGGGCCCGGAGCGACCACGGCGAAGCGCAGGGCCGTCGCGTTGGATTCCAGCGGGATGATCTCCGGCTCCGCCTCCACCGTGCGCTCGAAGGGCAGCTCGTGCTGGCGCCGGGTCTTGACCATGGCCCGCGTGCCCTGCTGCGTCTCGACCATCTGGCGGAAGCGTTCGAACATCATGTCGGAGGGGTGGTAGATCACCGCCCGCTGCTGCTCGTAGGCGCCGGCGTGGGGATCGACGCGGGTGGCCCGCGCGATGGCCTGCTCCAGCCAGGGGCGGGAACGGATGTGGGTCAGGCAGGCGACGTGCGAGATGGCCGGCGCGTCCAGCCCCTCATAGGCCATGGCGACGGAGACCAGAACGGCGGGCTCGGGGCGCAGGCGGAAGGCGGCCACCACCTCCTGAGCGTCGCGCCGTTCGGAAATGGCGATCTGGGCCATCCGCGCCGCCTGCGCGCCGGGCATCCAGCCGCGCAACGTGTCGAGGTAGTTGCGGGCGGTCTCCTGGTCCGGCGCGATCACCAGCAGCTTGCCCAACCCGGCGCCCTCATGCCCCGCGCCCTCCCGACCGTTCGCCGCCGCGCGCCGCTTCGCCCGGTGCTCGCGGCAGGAGCGGTAGGCCTCGCGCAGCATGGCCTGGGCGAAGCCGGTGCGCAGCGCGGTGAACAGGGCGTCGCGGGTGTTCTCCCCGGCGCGGGACAGCGCATCGACGCTGCGCGTCGTCCGCTCCGCGTCCAGCCATGTGGCGGTGCCGTCCATCGCCCCGAAGGTCACCGGCAGGATCGCCTTCTCGGCCAGCGCCTGGCGCCGCGAATAGCCGACGATGGCCCAGCCCGGCGCCTTGAAGTCGATCTCGCGCACCCGCCGCACCCCCTGCGGCGCGCGGTAGGGCAGCCACAGGATGGGGCGCCCGTCCGCCCGTTCCAGCGTACCGCTCATCAGCAGCCGGGCGGCGGCGCTTTCCAGAAGGGGCAGGATCGAACGGCTCCAGGCCGTCTCGTCCTCCGCCGTGGTCGCCGCTCCGCTGTCGGCGACGGCGGGCAGGTGGTGCAACTCGTCCACGGCCAGCAGATAGCGGTGGCGGCGGAACTCCTGAAGGTGCAGGTCCGGCGCCGCGGCGACCGCCTGATAGGTGGTGACGTAGCCCTGGAGGCCGCGGCAAGGATCGCGCCCGTTCTCCGCCGCCCGCAGCGCGATCCCGTGGCCCAGCGCCTCGCGCCAGCGCGGATCGGCGAAGGCTTCCTCGGCCTGCCGGCGCAGGCTGTCGCGTGGCACGATCCAGCAGATGCGGTCGATCAGCCCGGCGC
This sequence comes from Azospirillum formosense, assembly GCF_013340925.1. GTDB lineage: Bacteria > Pseudomonadota > Alphaproteobacteria > Azospirillales > Azospirillaceae > Azospirillum > Azospirillum formosense. The sequence continues at coordinate 3,640 of NZ_WHOR01000038.1, read as the reverse complement.
GCATCAGCGCCGCCCCCATGATGACCGGCAACAGCGACTTTCCCCCACCCGGCGTCACCGCGGCCAGCACGTCCCGCACGTCCGTCTGCCGCTGGGCGATGGCCGCGGCGACGCCGGCAACCATGGTCTGGTGGCTCCTCAACGCTGGCATGCCGGCCTGACGCCCCTCCCTGACGGTTTCCGCGGTACGGACCGGCAAGGCTAAGCTGCGGGGAGTCACCGGGTCACGGATTCAATCGTAGGTAGACATCCCCCAAAGGAGGGGGGCCGCTCGCCAAAGGAGTCCCAAGGAAAGGTGTCGGATGCGCTTCGGTCTGGGCGCGGCTCGGGCTTCGTGGTACACGAATTGTTCTTTTGAAAAGTCCCCAATGAGAAGAGCAAGGAGGGCACCAAGACATGAGCACCCGTCCGCAGGCGGTTTCCACCCAGCATGTCGAGAACGAGCGCACCCGCGTCACCGAATGGCGTCTGGTGCCGGGGGCGGAGACCGGCGCCCATGTGCATGGCTACGACTATGTGATCGTTCCGGTGACGGCCGGCGCCTTTACCATCGTCGCTCCGGACGGCAACGCCCGCCAATTCCCGCTGGAGCCGGGCCGCTCCTATTTCCGCAAGGCCGGCGTCAGCCACAACGTCATCAACGACGGCGACAGCGACATCGTCTTCGTCGAGGTCGAATTCCTCCAGCCCGGCTGACCCCTTACAAGCCCGATCCGACCGACCGATGCACCGCGGCTCCACCATGTTCGACTATGGCCAAGACGGCGACGAGCCGCTTCCCGACGCCGTCATCCGTTCCGGCGGGCCGCGGTCCGTCCAGCACCTGCTGCTCTCGCTGTCGCCCGAGAATCCGCTCTACCTTTACGCCGACGCGGCGGACGCCGGGGGCGGGGCCTATTACCGGGACTCCCGTGAGGTCTGGCAGTCGCTGGCCGACGGGGAGGGGCAGCGCTGGCGCTGGTTCGTCGGCAGCCAGGGCCGCGTCGTCGAGGCCGCCCCCGGCGACGTCCACGGCCTGCGCCGCGCCGCGCCGGTCGCCCTCACCATCACGTGGTACAGCCTGCCGGACCGCGAGAGCGTCGGGCGGGTGCGCAACGCCCTGCGCGCCATCGGCGCAACCTGCACCCGCGGCCCGGCGGGCTGAAAGCGTACCTCCATCGTGAACGCATGGGCGCCATGTCATTTCGGAATCCCTCTTGATCAGGCCGGGATTGTGTGGGCGCGACTTCTGTCCTAATGTTAGGATCCAGGAATCCGGGAGCATCCGACAGAGTGGCCGTCACCCAGGCACAGCCTCCGCGCGTTCTGACGCCCTGTGCCTCATCGCTCGCCCTGCGGTGACCGCCCATGATGGCCTCTTCCCACATGATCGTCGGCGGGGCGGCGTGGTTCTACGCCTCGGCGCGCTTCGGCCTGCCTTTTGACGTGGTGGCGTTCGGGGCGGCGGTGATCGGGTCGCTGGCGCCGGACATCGACCATCCCAAATCGACGCTCGGCCAGTTGATGCGGCCCCTGTCGAACGTGATCTCCGCCGTCTTCGGGCATCGCGGCGTCACCCATTCCACGCTGGCCATCGCGGGATGCTTTTGGGTCCTGCACGAGTACGCGGACTACTCGCACCTGATCCTGCCCTTCCTGATCGGTTATCTGACCCATCTGGCGGGCGACCTGCTGACCCCGGCGGGGCTGCCGCTGCTCTGGCCGATCAAGCGGCGGCGCAACTTCGCGCTGCCCATCCTGAAGACCGGCGGATTCTCGGAGCAGCTGGCGGTCACGCTGCTGGCCGGTTGGATGATCTCCGGCCTGTTTTCCGCATCCTGGCCGGGCCTGCCCCTCGACCGCCTGCCCTTCGAGAACTGGATGGCGATGGACCGCCCCTGGCGCTCCGCCGTCGTCGCGGCGCAAGGATTCCTTGGAGAGGAAGGGCGGGAACGCAGTGCGCCGCCGATTCCCGCGCGCAAGCCCGCTGAGCCGGCGAAGACCCGCCCGTTGAAAGGATGAGGCATGAGTGTTTGGGTTGTGTTTTAAATGTAACGGTCAATGACTTATCTTTGCTTTCAGTTTCGCCAACCTTGTTGCATTTCGTCATAGAGACCGTGAAAATCTGTCTTTGTCACCGCTTAGCGATTCGTTAGGCTTTTTAGGCATATTCTAACAACCATATCCAATCGATCTTAGATTGAATTTCCACACGCTTCGATGCGGACGGATCCGACCATGGCAAAGCTCCGGATGTCGAAAGAGACGCAGGCGGCCGACGGCGCCCCTCCCGATGCGGCGACGGCGCTTCCGCTCCATCTCGCCCTGCCCGATCTGCCCGGCGGGCAGGACAACAGCCTGAAGCGTGTGTCCGACGTGCTGGCCCCGCTGGATCATGGGCAGAAGCTCCAGCTCTACAAGATGATCCGCGACGGCTATCTGGAGGACATGGCCGAGCCGGTCGCTCAGATGCTGGTCACCATGCTGAACGGGCGGCGGTCCGAGCACGCGCGGCGCGTCTGGACCGGCCTGTTCGACGCGCTGATCCTGCGCGACGATTCCCTGCTGACCAGCGGGGTCCGGCTGGCCGGCGCGCTGCATCTGGCGGACGTCAGCGCCTGGTGGTTCGCCCTGGCTCCGCGCATGGAACCGCTGGTCGGCCGCGTCCAGGAGACGGTGGCCCGGCTCGCCAAGGACCAACCGCTCAACGAGATCTTCGCTTCCGCCGAGGCGCAGGGCTGGGCAGACGAGCTGCGCCAGCGCAGCCTCGCCGTGCTGGCCCGCCTGCGCGCGACGCCGGCGGCGGCGACCGCCTTCCTGGCCGAGGTGTCGGGCTTCCGCGCGCAGATGTTGAAACGCCACGGCGTCCGCCAGCGCGAGGGCGTCGCCCGTGCGGAGCTGGAGCGGATGGAAACCATCCTTCTGGCGGCCCCCGCCTGGGCGGACCAGCCCCTGCCGTCGCTGCTGCACGGCGACCCGGTGCGGCTGGCGCGGGAGATGGTGCGCCGCGGCGACTGCACGCGCGACGGGGCGGCCATGTTCGCGGTGGCCGGCCTGCACAGGCGCGACGACGCCGCCCTGGCGACCCGCCTCTTCGAAGCCTTCCCCGTCGCTGTGGCCAAGGACGCCATCATCGGCCGCCTTCTGGTCGCCGCGGAGGCGCTGAAGGCCACATTGACCGGCAGCTTCCTCAGCAAGCCGGGCCTGCTGGTGGCGGACGCGGTGGACGACCGCGACCATCCCTCCGCCCAGCTCCAGCATTTCCTGGCCTGGTACGACGCCGTCCACGCGCTGGAGCTGGACACCACCGACCGCGAACGCAACATGGTCCATCAGGCCTTCCGCGAGCTGAGCAACGCGGTGCACGAGGACCTTGCCCCCGTGCTGGCCCGGCGGATCGAGGCGCTGACCATGCACAGCGTGCTCGACCCGCTGATGGAGCGCGTGCGCTTCGTCAACGAGTTCCAGGCTCAGCTGGCGCGGCGCGGCATCGTGTCGTCGGGCAAGCCGTGGCGGGCCGAGGACGGCAAACACCCCGCCACGGTCTTCCGCCGCCCGTCCTCCACCCGCGCCGCGGAAAGGCTGCGGACGCCCCGCCCGCTCGCCGATCCTGCGGACAAGCCTGGCCACCCCCACCCGATCCCCCCCGCCGCCCACGCGC
>NZ_WHOR01000389.1:0-4071 GCF_013340925.1 Azospirillum formosense | reverse complement strand
GACGCCGCCCCCGCCGCCCGCGCCGCTGGCCGGGCGGCCGGTGGTGATCGTCGACGACGTCATCAGCTCCGGCGAGACCATCTTCTCCTGCGCGCGGGCGGCGCGGGCGGCGGGCAGAGTCACCGTCACGTCGCGGTCGCCGCGCCGCTCCTTCCGCCCGACCAGGGCGGTGAGGCCGAGCGGCCCGGCCACCGCCTCGACCAGCGGGGCGGCCTCCTCGTCCGGGCCGACGATCACGGCGTCGGGCGCGACCCCGTCATGGCGCAACCGCTCGGCGATGGCCCCGGCGCCGCTGAGGCAGACGGAGGGGCGCCCGACGAACACCTCGTCCAGCGTGTGGGTGCGGTGCAGGTGCGGCTCGACACAGACGAAGCGGTCGAACAGCCGGCCCAACCAATCCCCGATCACGGTCTGGCTGACCGGCTCGCCGGGACGGAACACGGCGTCCTGGCGCATGTAGGCCATGTAGGGGGCGACGAGGCACAGCTCCGTGGCGCCCTGGCGGCGCAGGACGGAGGCGGCCAGCGTCAGCTCCACCAGCTTGTCGTTCGGACGGTCGAGCGAGCGGTAGATTACCGCCCGCTCAACGGGTTCAGGCAGGCGGACGAGGCTCTCCCCATCGGGGAAGCGGTGCAGTTCGGCGATGTGGCAGGGAACGTTCAGAGCCTCGGCCAGACGCCGCGCGCCGTCGGCCGATTCCGGAAATCCGTAGACGCCCGTATAGCGGGCCATGCTGTCCCCTCTTGCGTTGCGCGCCCGGACATGGGCGCCCCGTTCGGCCCGTACTATGCCGCAAGGACCGCATCGGAGCGACCACGACCTTAGGCGCAACATTACCGTGAAGGCGATAGGACGGCAGGGACGGACACCTGAAAATGACGCTGCGGATGTCCACTGCTCATTGACCGCAGACGAAGGTATGAGGCAGTTTCCCGCCATGCGCGTGCTTATCGCCGACGATACGGTCCTGATGCGCACCATGCTCTCTGAGCAGGTGGCGTCCTACGGACATGAGGTGATCCTGGCCAGGGATGGCCGGGAAGCGCTGGACCGTGCCCAGGCCGAACCCTTCGACATCGCCATCATCGACTGGGAGATGCCGTGGCTGTCGGGGCTGGAGGTGTGCTGGCATCTGAAGGCCGATCCACGCACCGCCTACAGCTACCTGATCCTGATGACGTCCCATGACGAACCCTTCTACGAGATGAAGGCGCTGGACGCCGGGGCGGACGACTTCATCCACAAGCCGGTCAACCGCGCCCACCTGAAGGCGCGGCTGAAGGCGGGCGGCCGCATCACCGAAATGCACCGGCTGCTGGTTGCGCAGGCGCAGACCGACCCGCTGACCGGCGTCGCCAACCGGCGCGCCCTTCTGGACCGTGCGGACGAGGAGATCCGAAGGGCGCGGCGGTCGCGGCAGCCTCTGTCCCTGCTGATCGCCGACATCGACCATTTCAAGCGCATCAACGACAGCCGCGGCCATGCCGCCGGCGACGAGGCCTTGCAGCGCTTCGTCCGGACGCTGGACGGCGCCCTGCGCCCCGGCGACCTGATCGGGCGCTACGGCGGGGAGGAGTTCGTGGTTCTGCTCCCCAACACCGCGCCGGCGGATGCGTCGGTCGTGGCGGAGCGCTTGCGCCAACGCGTCGCCGCGCAGGAGATGGGACCGGACGGCGATTCGTTCCGCATGACTGCCAGCTTCGGCGTCGCGCCCATCGTGCCGGACGCCCCCGGTGGCGTTGACGACGCGCTCCGGGTGGCCGACGCCGCGCTCTATCGGGCCAAGGCCGAAGGGCGCAACCGCGTGGTCCCCGCTCCCTAGTCCGTTCACGCCCTGCCCCGCCCATCCGTCTCCGGCAGCGTAGCCAACAGGATGCGGGGGAAGGCGATGCGCCATGTCCATGTGGCGTTTCTGGAGGGGACGAAGGTCCTGATCGTCCGGCGGCGCGAGGTCAGCACGTGGTGGGGGCGCGGCCCGGCGGAGCCGCGGGTCGTCGATGCCGCCGGCCAATGGGCGGTTCCCGGCGGCGGCTACGAGAGCGTCACCAGCCCGCTTGCGGCGCTCCAGCGCCTGTTCCACGAACAGACCGGCCTCGCCTTCCCCGACGGACGGGCGGCGGAGCCCTGGCGCCCCACCTCGCGGAGCTTCACGCTGTATTTCGTCCCGGTGACCGGGCTGGAGTCGCTGGCGTCCTCGATCACCCTGCGGGTTGCGCAATCCGCCGTCACGCCCGGACGCCCGGCGGGCGGCGCCATCGTGAACTGGGAGCTGTCCTCGGCCCACGTCGTGCCGCTCGCCAAAGTGGTCGCCCATCTGGGGGTGCGCCAGCCGGTCTCGCACGAGAACCAGCTCGCCATCACCCGGCAGGCGATGCGCTCGCCGTCTTCCCAATCAATCGAACGCTACGCGACCATGGCCGCGATCATCGCCCTGCAATGACTCCGTCCCGGTTGCCTCAGCCTCTGCCTTCCGCCGGCGGGGTGCGGACGGCGGTGGCGGCGAGATACTGGGCCGCCGTGCGCAGCAGGAACTCCGCCACCGCCATGTCGCCGAGATCGCGGTCGGGTCCGCCCAGCCGGTGGCGGCGGTCGGCGTCAATCAGGCCGGTGGCGATCACCTGCGCGGTCAGCCACGCCCGTTGGTCCTCATCCGGCACCCCGGCCATGCGCTCCAGCATCTCGTTGCAGGCGTGGTCGATCGTTCCCAGGCCGGGCCGGTCGGACGACAGGTAGCTGGTCTCGTTCTGCGGCGCCGGCTCCCCGACGTAGGAGCGGGCGAGCAGCGCCGTCTCCAGGGTCAGTCGGAAGGCGGTGCGGCGCGGCCGTCCCTTCCGCCGCAGCCGCAGCGCCATCATGGTGAAGAGCTGGGCCACCGCCTCCACCCGTTCCGCCGGAACTTCGTCGAGGATGTCGACGATCTCGGCGCTGACGGCGTTGCGCGGCGCCTTCTCGCCGGGCCGCACCACCGCGGTGGCGAAGACGGCGATCAGGGTGCGCAGGGCATCGGCCTGCTCCACCGGGGAAATGCGGCCGATCTGGGCGGGGTCGAACATGGGGGCGCTCCGCTCTGGCTGGGGAGGGATCAACAACTCCTTCCAGCAATGTTGGAACGCGAGGGGCCGTCAGGAATCCCCCTCCTTCGGGTCGATGGTCTCAGCCCGTCGGCTGATGAGCTGGTAGAGCCCGAGCCCCAGCACCATGAAGACGATGACCATCAGGAGGATGGCCGGGTAGATCATCGCACTCATGTCCGAGGTGCGCGCCTCGAACACCAGCACCAGCCCTTCCAGGCTGGCGGCGATGATGATGGTGGTCAGGAACTTGGTCAGGGTGCGGCGGGCCTCGTCGGCGTGCCGCAACTCGCGGTCGCGGACGATCTCCTCCTCGTACAGGTACTTGGCGATTTCAAAGATGGCGATGGCCAGCACGATCATGCCGACCCCGTCGAGCAGCCGGTGCGTCGCCGCCTCGATGTCAAAGGACGCGAGGCTGTGCAGCACCGAATAGGCGGCCACACCGACGAAGACCAGGGCGAACAGGATGAGCACGATGGTGGCCAGAAAATACATGGCCCGCGCCGCCATCTGAAATCCCTTCTCCACGATGCGTTTCCCCTTTTCGACGGCAAAGCGTGTCTTGCGGCTGGCAACTCTTGTGGCTGACAACGCGCCGCCCCGGCGTTCGGACCGCCGCCTTGCGGGTCACCCCGGAAGGGAGAGGGGAACCGGCGGCCGGGCCCGCGTGTTTGAATTCAGGCAGCACAGGGGATTGTGCCTCCTCGACAGGCTCCGCCGCGCTCCCTGAAGCGGCGGAGCCTTTCTTTTTCAGCCCCTTGTCTTCTCCCGCCCCTTGCGTTTATGGCTGCGGTGCCGGACCACGCCGACCACGGAACCGCCCCATGCCCGAGACCACGCCCCCCACCGCCGACTCCCTGCACGCCCTGCTCGACCGCTATCTGCGCTGCCCGTCCGAGCCGCTGCGCGGCGAGTTGAACGAGGCTTTGGCCGCCTTCCAGACGGCCTGGATACACGCCCGCGCCGGGCAGGAGGCCCCGCCAACCAATCGGCCCGC
>NZ_WHOR01000388.1:0-4072 GCF_013340925.1 Azospirillum formosense | reverse complement strand
CGTCGCAGGGTCAGATGTTTATAAGAGCCAGCCCTCGGTGACCGGCGTCGGCACGGTCAGCCTGACCGCGACGACCGGCGACCTGACGGTCGGCACGGTCAACGCGGGGCCGACCGGGACCATCAACCTGACGGCGGCGGGCGGAAGCCTGCTGACCGGCCTCGGCACCAACCTGACCGGCGGCGCGCTGAACCTGACCTCCAACACCGGGATCGGGACCAGCAGCGCCGCCTTCACCAGCACCATCGCCAACATCTCGGCGATGGTGACCGGGACGGGCGGAATCTATCTGGCCGGCACCAGCTTCAACCTGGGCAATCTCGCCACCACCGACGGCGACATCGCCGTCACCGCCAGCGGCGCCATCACCGACAGCAACGCCACCACCGGCATCAACGCCGGAAACAGCGGCACCATCTCCGTGATCTCCACGGGCGGTGCGGTGTCCTTGACCAGGGCGGTGTACAGCGTCGGTCCGGACGCCACCCGGGCCAGCGTGACGGTGCAGGGCACCAGCGTCACCCTGGGCAACGTCTCCAGCACGGGCACGCAAACCTACACCGGCGACACCACGCTGGGCGGCACGCTGTCCGGCAAGTCGGTGACCGTCACCGGGAACCTGACCCTGTCCGGTGCCAACCGCATGGTGAGCGCGACCGGCGGCGACCTGTCGGTGAGCGGCACGCTGAACGGCGGTGGATACGGGGCGACCCTGTTCGCCGTGCAGGGCGCGATGACGCTGGGCGGGGCGGCCAGCAACTTGGCCTATCTGACGGTCACCGCGGGGACCATCGGCCTGCGCGACGTGACGACGTCGGGTGCGCAGACCTACACCGGCGCGACCAGCCTCCAAGGCGCCTACGCCACTGGAAACGGCGCCTTCACGGCCATCGGCGCGACGACGCTGGCGGGCGGCACCACGGTGAACTCGGGCAGCGGAAACGTTCTGTTCAGCGGCACGGTGAACGGGGCCAACTCACTCGTGATCACCAGCAGCGGCGCCACCCAGTTCACCGGCGCGGTGGGCGGCACGACGGCGCTGACGTCCCTGACCATCGACGCCGGCGGGACGGCCAGCGTGAAGTCGGTGACGACCACCGGCGCCCAGATCTACAGCGGCACGGTGACGCTGGATGGCACCTACACCACCGGTGCGGTCTTTGCGGCCATCGGCGCGGTGACGCTGGGCGGCAATACGACGGTGGACGGCACGTCGAGCGTCGTGTTCATGAGCACGGTGGACGGCGCCTATACCCTGGCGGTCAACAATCAGGGCATGGCGCAGTTCAACGGCGCAGTGGGCGGCACGACGGCGCTGATGAGCCTGACCACGGACGCCGCCGGCTCCAGCAGCCTGAAGTCGGTGACAACCAACGGCGCGCAGACCTACAACGACGCGGTGACGCTGAACGGCACCTACACCACCGGCAGCGGGGCCTTCACCGCCAACGGTGCGGCGACGCTGGCCGGCGACACGACGGTGAACGGCGGGTCGAGCGTGCTGTTCGCCGGCACGGTGAACGGCGCCTACGCCCTGGCGGTCAACAGCAAGGCCGCGACGCAGTTCAACGGCACGGTGGGCGGCACGACGGCCCTGGCCAGCCTGGCGACCGACGCCGGGGGCACCACGAGCCTGTGGAACGTCTTCACCACGGGTGCGCAGACCTACAACGACGCGGTGACGCTGAACGGCACCTACACCACCGGCAGCGGGGCCTTCACCGCCAACGGTGCGGCGACGCTGGCCGGCGACACGACGGTCAATGGCGGGTCGAGCGTGCTGTTCGCCGGCACGGTGGACGGCGCCTACGCCCTGGCGGTCAACAGCAAGGCCGCGACGCAGTTCACCGGCACGGTGGGCGGCACGGCTGCCCTGGCCAGCCTGACCACCGACGCCACCGGCACCAGCAGCCTGAAGTCGGTGACGACGACGGGTGCGCAGACCTACAACGACGCGGTGACGCTGGACGGCACCTACACGGGCGGCACGGTCACCGCCAACGCGGCGACCACGCTGGCCGGGGCGACGACGGTGAACGCCGGGACGGCCATCTTCAACGGCGCGGTGAACGGCGCCCAGGCGCTGACCATCGCCGGGACGGGCACGACGCAGTTCAACGCGGCGGTGGGCGGCACGACGGCGCTCGCCAGCCTGACCACCAACGCGGGCGCCACGGTCAATCTCCTGAACGTCACCACCACGGGCGCCCAGACCCACGGCGCCGCCACCACCCTCAACGGCACCTACACCACCACCAACGGCGCCTTCACCGCCAGCGGTGCGGTGACGCTGGCCGGCGACACGACGGTGAACGGCGGGGCGAGCGTGCTGTTCAGCGGCACGGTGGACGGCGCCTACGCCCTTGCGGTCAACAACAAGAGCACGACGCAGTTCACCGGTACGGTGGGCGGCACGACGGCCCTGGCCAGCCTGACCACCGACGCCACCGGCACTAGCAGCCTGCGCAACGTCACCACCACGGGTGCACAGACCTACAACGACGCGGTCATCCTGAACGGCACCTACGCCACCGGCAGTGGGGCCTTCACCGCCAACGGTGCGGCGACGCTGGCCGGCAATACGACGGTGAACGGCGGGTCGAGCGTGCTGTTCGCCGGTACGGTGGACGGTGCCCAGGCCCTGGTCATCAACAGCAAGGGCGCGACGCAGTTCACCGGCGCGGTGGGCGGCACGACGGCCCTGGCCAGCCTGACCACCGACGCCACCGGCACCAGCAGCTTGCGCAACGTCACCACCACGGGGGCCCAGACCTACAACGACGCGGTGACGCTGAACGGCATCTACACCACCGGGAGCGGCGCCTTCACCGCCAACGGTGCGGCGACGCTGGCCGGCGACACGACGGTGAACGGCGGGGCGGTGATGTTCGCCGGCACGGTGGACGGTGCCCAGGCCCTGGTCATCAACAGCAAGGGCGCGACGCAGTTCACCAGCACGGTGGGCGGCACGACGGCCCTGGCCAGCCTGACCACCGACGCCGGCGGGACGACGAGCTTGCGCAACGTGGTCACCACCGGCGTGCAGACCTACAACGACGCGGTCACCCTGAACGGTCTCTACAGCGCCGGCGGTGCTTTCTCCGCCAACGGTGCGGCGACGCTGGCCGGGGCAACGATGGTGTACGGCGGGTCGAGCGTGCTGTTCGGCAGCACGGTGGACGGCGCCTACGCCCTGGCGGTCAACAACAAGGGCACGACGGCGTTCAACGGCGCGGTGGGCGGCACGACGGCCCTGGCCAGCCTGACCACCGACAGCGGCAGTGCCAGCCTGAAGTCGGTGACGACGACGGGGGCGCAGACCTACAACAACGCGGTGACGCTGGACGGCACCTACACGGGCGGCACGGTCACCGCCAACGCGGCGACCACGCTGGCCGGGGCGACGACGGTGAACGCCGGAACGGCCACCTTCAACGGCACGGTGAACGGCGCCCAGGCGCTGACCATCGCCGGGACGGGCACGACGCAGTTCAACGCGGCGGTGGGCGGCACGACGGCGCTCGCCAGCCTGACCACCAACGCGGGCGCCACGGTCAATCTCCTGAGCGTCACCACCACGGGCGCCCAGACCCACGGCGCCACCACGACGCTCGACGGCGCCTACAACTCGCTCAACAGCCCGATCGCCTTCAACGGCGAGACGACGCTGGCCGGGACGACGCTGGTGGACGCGGGCTTCGGCACGATCACCTTCAACGGGACGGTCAACGGCGCCCAGGACCTGACGGTGATCTCGACCGGGGCGATGGTGTTCAACGCGGCGGTGGGCGGCACGACGGCTCTGGCCAGCCTGACCACCGGCGCGGGCTACACCAGCCTCGTCGACGTGACCACGACGGGCGCGCAGAGCTACGGCGGGGAAACCAGCCTGATCGGCACCTACGCCACCGGCAACGGCGCCTTCACCGTCGAAGGCCCGGTGACGCTGGCGGGGGCCGCCACGGTCAACGCCGGCAGCGGTGCGGTGACCTTCAACGGCACGGTGAACGGCGCCCAGGCGCTGGCCATCAACGGCAGCGGCGCCACGCAGTTCAACGCGGCGGTGGGCGGC
>NZ_WHOR01000387.1:0-4076 GCF_013340925.1 Azospirillum formosense | reverse complement strand
AGAGTCCCATTATTCCCGTGGGCTCGGAGTTGTGTAAAAGAGGGAGGATCTACGCTCGAAGTTGTTCCGTTGTGTTGCTGCCGCTGGGGGGGGTGCCGCCGTAGGGGGTTTTGGTGGGGAACGGCCCGGCGGTCCCCTCCTCCCCCTCGCCCTGCTGGGTGGCGGTGCCGCCCGCGGCGCCCGCGGCGCCGCCGACCACCGCGCCGACCGGCCCGCCGACCACGGCGCCCGCCGCAGCCCCGCCCAGCGCGCCGCTGGCGGCCTTCTCCTCGGTGTTCACGCCGCAGGCGGCGGCGAGCAGGGCGAGGCCGAGAACCAGGAAACGGGCTTTCATCGCTGATCTCCTTTGATGAGTGTGCCGTGTTGGGTCTGGGCAAGGAAACGGCAGCGTGGCCGCGGCTGTTCCGAAGGGGATTGGGGAAAAGTGGGTGGGCAAAAGAAAAAAGGGGCCGCGAGGCCCCTTCGTTCGTCGTACCGGTTGTGTGGCGCTTACAGCTTGGGCGGCTCGCCACCCTCCTGGCCGGGCTTGCTCATGTTCTGCAGCGAGAAGATGACCTGGCCCAGGAGTTGCTCGATGCCGGGGGTGCTCTGCGTGTATTCGACGCGGCCGTCCGGCTTGAGCATGTCCTCTTCGCCGCCCGGCTCCAGCGACAGGAACTTGCCGCCCAGCAGGCTTTCCGAGGCGATGACCGCAGCGGTGTCCTTGGGCAGCTTGATGTCCGGGTGGATCGACATGTGCACGACCGCCTGATAGCTCTTCGGGTCGAGCGTCAGTTCGGTGACCGACCCCACCTTCACGCCACTGATCCGCACGTCCGCTCCGCTCTGCAGGCCGGAGATGCTGGTGAAATTGGCGGTGAGGGCATAGCCGTTCACCTTGCGCAAATCGGCGCTGGTGTAGGCGAAAGCCAGAAAAAAGCCGGCCACGGCGAGGACGACCCCGCCGAGCACGGTTTCAATCACATTGCGGCGCATGAGGGATTCCTAAAGGACCGAGCAGGCGTCTCAGCCCGGAGTCCAGGGTTCGTAATCGCCGGTGGCGCGCACGCGCTGCCCGCCCGCATACTGGTGCCCGGGCGGCCGGTAGGCCTGGAGCGAGCCGGACAGGTTCGGCAGATGCTCCTTCTGCCACGGCTTGTGGAAGGCGCTGTTGCCTTCCGGCAGCGGTTCCTTGGTGGTGTGATGCAGCCAGGAATGCCATTCCGGGGGCACCTTGGAGGCATCCGGTTCCCCGGCGTAGATCACCCAGCGGCGTTCCTTCACGCCGGCGATGGCGCTGGGGCAACGGTAATAGGTGTTGCCGAAGCGGTCGGTGCCGACCTTGTTGCCCCGGCGCCAGGTGACAAACCGGATGTGGATGTTCGCCATCCAGGTGATCAGGGAGATTTTCTCGCTCATCGTCGCTCGCGGTCGGTAAGCCATTCGGCCGGACGGGCTGGCCGGTTTAAACGCGGGCGGCACTATGACACCCCCGGCCACGCACGTCCACTGACTCCGCAACGTCTTTTCCCGCCTGACGGATTCGCCGTCAGGCGATGCGCCGGTCGGTCAGCAGCAGGCGCAGGGCGAATCCCAGGAACAGCACACCCGCGACGCCGTCCAGAACCGCCCGCACCCGCGCGCTGGACAGCGCGCGGCGCGCGGCGCCGGCGCTGAGGGCCGCGACCCCCAGCAGGTAGAGGCCGCCGATGACGCCGAGGATCGAACCCAGCAGGAAGATCTGCAGCGCGACGTGGCCGAGCGCCGGTGCGACGAATTGCGGCACGAAGGCGAGATAGAACAGGATGACCTTCGGATTCAGCAGATTGGTCAGCAACGCCTGGAGGAAGACGCGGTGCGCCGGGGCCGACTCGGGCTTGGCCGTGGCTTCCTCCGCGCCACCGCGGCAGCCGAATCCGGTCCGCAGGGCGCTCCACAGCGCCCGCCCGCCGATCCAGCCCAGATAGGCGCCGCCGGCGTAGCGCAGCACGTCGAACAGGGCCGGCGAGGCGGCGACCAGCGCCGAGATGCCGGCGGCGGCGAGCAGCGCGTGAATCAGGTTGCCCAACGTGATGCCGGCGGTGGCGACCACCCCGGCGTTGCGCCCGTCCATCACGCTGCGCGACAGGACCAGCAGCGAATCCGGTCCCGGCGCCAGCGTCAGGACCAGCGCCGCGACGAGGTAGAGTTGAAGCAGATGCGGGTCGAGCGGCAGGGCCATGGGACTTTCTCCGTCAGTCGGGCCAGCGCCGGTGCAGCCAGAGCCATTCGGCGGGGCGCTCCCGAATCCATTGCTCCAACAGAGCGTTCAGGCGCTCCATCAAAATCCGCACATCAGCGTTGCGGTCGCCGGTGTTCGGCGGTTCCACCGGCGGCAGGACGGTGATGCGGAAGCGCGCGCCGCCCAGCCGCTCGGTCCGCGCCGGCACCAGCGGGATGCCCAGCCGCAGGGCAAGCTGCGCCGCCGCCGGGGCGGTCATGGCGTCGCGCCCGAAGAAGGGGACGGGCATGCCGTCGTTCATCTTCTGGTCGATCAGCATGCCGACATGCCCACCCTTGGTCAGGGTGCGCAGAAGCGCGCGCGCGCCCTCGGGTCCCTTGGGAATGTGCGTGCCGCCGGCGGCCCCCCGCAGTTCGGTCAGCAGCCGGCTGACATAGGGGTTGTTGGGCGCGCGGTAGACCACCGCCAGTTCCAATCCCATCTTGCGGGAGCAGACGGGCTTCACTTCCCAGTTGGCGAAATGGCCGGACACCAGGATGCCGGCCTTGCCGTCCTCGCGCAGGGCGTCGATGTGCTCCGCCCCGATCACCTCGGTCCGCCCGCCGGGGCCATAGGCGCCGATGGCGTCGAGGTGCGGGTATTCGGCGATGACGCGTCCCAGATTGTCCCACATGCCGAGGATGATCGCGTCGATCTCCGCGCGGGACTTCTCGGGGAAGGCGCGCTCCAGGTTGCGGCGGGCGGTGCGGGTGCCGCGAAGGCGGGGGCCGACGGTCCGCCCGATCCAGCCGCCCAGCGCCGAGGCGCGGTCGAGCGGCAGGGAGCGGAACAGACCGCAGAAGCCGTGGACGAGGACGGCCTCCAGCGGGTAGCCGACCCGGCGGGTCAGCCAGGACACCAGGGGGCCGCGCGGCTTAGCCATGAGGAACTCCAGTCGGAAGTCCGATCAGAAGGGGGGCGAGCAGGCGGTCGAGGGCGGCGGGCTCCCGCCAGACGGCGCGCACCGGGACCACCCGGACCAGGGCGCGCAGAGGGTCCGGCAGGCGGACGGCGTCCTTCACGGTGGTGACCGGCAGGGCGCCCAGGGCGGCGGCGCGGTCCACCAGGGCCATCACTTCTTCGGGGCGGTAGGGGTGATGGTCGGCGAAGGGCCTGCGCTCCACCACGCGGGCGCCCAGCGCCTCCAGAGTCGCGAAGAACTTCTCGGGGCGTCCGATGCCGGCGAAGGCAAGGACCGCCTGTCCGGCCAGGGCGCGGGCTTCCTCCACCGGCTCCAGCCGGGCGTGGAGGACGGGCAGGGCGCCGGCCACGCGGCGTTCCACCCCGGCGCGGTCCTCGCCCAGCACGACCACGGCCCCGGCGCGGGCCAGCCCGCGCGCCACCGGTTCGCGCAGCGGGCCGGCCGGGACGAGATGGCCATTGCCGAAGCCCACCGCCCCATCCACCACGATCAGCGACAGATCCTTGGCGAGGTGGGGATTCTGGAAACCGTCGTCCATGACGATGACGGAGGCGCCCGCCGCGACCGCCGCCCGCGTTCCGGCGGCGCGGTCGCGCGCCACCCAGCAGGGGCCGTGGGCGGCCAGCAGCAGCGCCTCGTCGCCCACCGCGGCGGAGTCGTGAGTGCCGAGGTCGACGGCAAGAGGGCCGCGCTCCCGCCCGCCATGACCGCGGGTGAGGAAGGCGGGGGCGACGCCGCGGGCGCGCAGGGCCTCGGCCACCGCGATGCAGACCGGCGTCTTGCCGGCCCCGCCCGCCACCAGATTGCCCACGCAGAGGACCGGCGCGGCGGCCCGTTCCGCTCGCCCCGACGCCATGCGCAGCCGCCCGGCCAGCCCGTAAAGCGCGCCCAGCGGGGCAAGCGCCCAGCCCAGGG
>NZ_WHOR01000386.1:0-4088 GCF_013340925.1 Azospirillum formosense | reverse complement strand
GCCGCCAGGAAGGCGGCGGCAACACCCGCCGCCGCCAACCGGGGACCCCGCGTGCGCCCGCCGGCGAGACGGACCACACCGACGGCGGCGACGCCGACCACCAGGGGAAACAGGGCGGTCTGCACCACAAGATCATCGAGCAGAGCCATCGTCGGAACACTCCAAGCCGCAGAAAACGGGACGCGGGGCGGAGCCTGCCGGGATGGAACGGTCAGGCCAGCGCTTCGCGGCGCGGCTGGAGAGTGCCGTCACGGCCCGCTGACGCCTGTGCGAAAACGCACATCGCGAACGTGGCGCAACCGTGTTTTCGAGCGTGAGCGACGCCGTTGGAGCAGAACGTTCGTTCAACTCGTGCGTGCCTTGAGTGTCGGATTGGAGGATGGATGCCACATTGCAAAGGTCAGGGCTGCTCCCTGGGTAGCCAGTTGCGTATGACGGTTCAGCGCCAGAAGCGGACATTGGCGTCAACTTTATTTCTGGATTTCCGCATTACTATCGTGTTGCGTGCGGCCCCACTACCTCGGTCGAAACCCCTATCATCCGCTTCTCAAGGTCAGCCTAAGATGATAGAAAATTTAATGGTTTTCAACTCAGGGCCCATTAGAAACAAGATCCTGCTACTGATAGAGATATTGCTTCATCATCACCAACACCTTAAAAGGGTTGGGCAGAGGCCGCAGGAAACATTTTAGGCAGTCGATATGGCAAAGTACCTCAAGCACTTCCCGAAACCACTGCTGGATGACCTTGTTGCAGGCCGGTGGCTTCCGGTCGTTGGTGCAGGAATGTCGCTCAACGCTAAAGTCGCTCCGCCCGCCAGGATGCCCCTGTGGCCTGACCTTGGCACAGCTTTGTCAGGCGAACTCACAGATTACAGTTCTGCCGGCACACTCGATGCTATCTCTGCCTACCAACACGAATACGGTCGCGCAAAATTAATTGAGCGTCTCACAGAATTGTTGTTGGTAAAGGAAGCGGAGCCGGGAGAAGCTCATCATGCATTTTGTTCGATCCCATTTGATGTAGTATGCACCACTAATTTTGATTTTTTGCTTGAGCGTCAATACGATGCCATACCACGGTACGTCTACCCAATTATTGACGAGGAACAGCTATCAATTAACGGATACACTGCCGGTACACAGTTGCTAAAGCTTCATGGCGATTTGCGGCATCCAAGCCGGCTCGTTGCCACTGAGGAAGATTACGATGGCTTCCTTGCACGCTACCCTCTGATTTCAACGTATTTGGCGAATTTGCTGATCAAGAACACGGCTGTATTCATCGGCTACAGTCTTGATGATCCTGATTTCCGGCAGATATGGACGATAGTGAGTGATCGCCTTGGTCGCTCACGGCGGATGGCTTACTCAATTATGGTTGATGCCAGCAGCTCAGATATTGCAAGATTTGAGAGGCGCGGCGTTAAAGTTATAAATTTACCAGGACAGAAGAGTAGGTATGGATCTATACTCTCCGAGGCGTTTGTGGAACTGAGGGAGCACATACGCGATAATGTTATTTCCATTAGCAAAGTAACTGAAGAGGAGCCCTTGCAAGAACTTAGCTTGCCACGGGATGCAACAACTCGGCTTTGCTTCTTTTCGCTGCCGATTGAAATGCTATCACTTTACCGGAGCCGTGTATTCCCAGTAGTTGAAGAAATTGGCTTCGTTCCTGTGACTGCTGATGATGTTATCTCACCAGGACAGAATATCAGCGCGAAAATTGACGCTCTGGTAGATCGATCCTCTGTAGTGGTCGTGGAAATGGCATCCCCTTGGACGCGAGCAGAGTATGATATTGCCGTGGCAAGGAATCGCAATGCCTCTGCGAACAGAGAGCGCGGCGCCTTGCCTATTATTGTAGTCGCTTCAGAACAATCTCAAGTTCCTTCTTCAGCTCAAATTTATCCGATCGTTCATCGCAATGGAGTATCTGACGAAGCATTTGAAAGCTTCATAAATGACCTGTCCCAGCATTTAACGATGATTGCAGGAGAAACAAAACAAAGTCGAGATCGTGAGGCTCAGCGCTTGCTGGCGGCACACGAGTATCCGGCAGCAGTAATATCTGCGATTACTCAGCTTGAAGCTAAACTATATCAGCTCATATCTAGCAAAGCCGTCGACATATCTTCGACAAACTATCGGCGTCCGGTGTCCTTGCGCGCGCTCATTGATGCCGCTTTGCGTGAAGGACTTATCGATGGGCGGGAATATAATCTAATCCGCGGATGGATTACTGTTCGCAATATGGCTATTCATGAAGCTGCACCTGTAGGGGGTAAGATAGCACGAGATATCGTTGAGGGTGTGGCGCGAATAATTCGGAGGTTAAATGGGTAGAGTTCTGAACATGATTTTGCTTCTATGGAACGAAGGTCCGCCCCGGGTCAAATTCAGACGTTCGAGAGTTCTCTGAAAGCGAGAGCTGAACCGGTGGAACTCTGTTTGAGGGTGGGCGTGGACACGCCCCAACCCTCCGGGCGTCAAAATGGATCGGCGCCGTCACGCAAGGGGGCCGTGCCCTTGGCGTCCTTCTCCCCCTCCGGGATTGGGAGGAGGCGTCAGAAACCGTGGAAGCGGGTGAAGTCGGCGACCGGGGCGCGCTCGGTTTCCAGGCGGTTTTCCGGCGCGTCGGGGTCGGCGTGGCCCAGCGCCATGCCGCTCAGCAGGATGTCGGTGTCCGGGATGTCGAGATGGCGGCGGACGATGCGGTGGTACGTGATGAAGGCGGCCTGCGGGCAGGTGTCCAGCCCGAAGCCCCGCGCCGCCACCATCACATTCTCCATGAACATGCCGACGTCGAGCCAGCTTCCCTGCTCCATCCGCCGGTCCATCGTGAAGAACAGCCCGACCGGGGCGCCGAAGAAGTCGTAATTGCGGGCGTGCTGGTGGGCCATCGCCTCCCGGTCGCCCTTGGCGATGCCGAGCAGGCCGTAGAGGTCCCAGCCGATCTTCCGGCGCCGCCCCAGATAGGGCTCGAACCACTGGGTCGGGTAATAGGTGTATTCCGCCCCGGCCTGGGCGTCCGCCGGGTCGAAATGGGCGGCGCGCAGGTCCGCCGACAGCGCCTCGCGCGCCGCACCCGACACCGCGTGGACTTTCCAGGGCTGGATGTTCGACCCGCTGGGCGCCCGGCTGGCGGCGTCGAGGATCTGCTCCACCACGGCGCGCGGCACCGGTTCGGCGGTGAAGGCGCGGACGCTGCGGCGGCTGCGCACGGCGTCCAGCGCGGACAAGGGGCGGGGGGTGGGGTCTTCGGACGCCATGGGCGCGCTCCGCTGCGGACGGTGTCTCACGAACCCTGTCCGGGGAACGACGGCCCTCTCAGGACCGAGAAGGACGGTCAGGCTGGCAGGAGGCGCTGCACCGCGTCAAGGAGCTGGTCCTCCTCGAACGGCTTTTCCAGGAAGGCGGTCACGCCGGCTTCCCGCGCGCGGGCGAAGGTCGCGGGATCGCCGCGCCCCGACACCATGATGACGGGCAGGCCGTGCAGGTTCGCGCCGAAGCGCTCGATGAACTCCAGCCCGCTCATCACCGGCAGGTGCAGGTCGAGGACGAGGCAGCCCGACGGCTTGCCGTTGTACTGATCCATGAAACTCTGACACGACGCGTAGTCGCGCACTTCGAAGGCACAGGCTTCGAGCAGCGCCTTCATCGAGTCCCGCACCGGCTCGTCGTCGTCGACGATGTAGACGATGCTATCGCCCGGTTCGGCCAAGACTGCCTCCAGCATCGGAAATCACGCGGAATGACGCCCGTCGTGGGGCGTTACAGGGAAGATAGAAGCCGACCGGCGGTGCCGGAATACGGAGTTCCCCTTATCGGGCGTGGTTTTGATGTGGATCAGTCGCCGCCAGCGCCGCCCGGCGGCCCGAATCACTCCCCCTTGGGGGTGATTCCGGCGGACAGGGCCATGCGGACCAGCGAGGGCAGGCTGTCGGCGCGCATCTTCTCCATCACGCGGGCGCGGTGGATCTCCACGGTGCGCGGGCTGATGGACAGCTCGAAGGCGATGACCTTGTTCGACTTGCCTTCGACCAGCCATTGCAGCACGTCGCGCTCCCGCGGCGTCAGGCTGGA
>NZ_WHOR01000385.1:0-4171 GCF_013340925.1 Azospirillum formosense | reverse complement strand
CGGCGATCTCGTCGAAGGGGTTCATGCTCATCTTCACGTTGGCGGTCTCAACGCCGGAACCGTCCGCCTTGACGCGGATCTTGACGTTGTAATCGACCACCCGCTTGACCGGGACGAGGACCTTCATATCCCACCCTTTTCTTGAATTATGTAGGCGCACCTTCGCCGCTGGCGCCGAATCGGGCAGCTTGTGACAGCGCTGCGACCATAGGAGTTGATGTTTTGGCTGTCAACGCCGCCTACGCCGCAAGCGCGAAGGAGAGGGAAGTGCATCAACGGTTTGCGCCCGGCACCCACAGCACGTCGGCCGTTCCGTTCGCGTTCAGTTTCCGGCCCAGCACGAACAGGTGGTCGGACAGGCGGTTGGCGTATTTGACCGCCGCCGGGTTGACCGGTTCCACCTCCGCCAGCTCGGTCATCAGCCGCTCGGCGCGGCGCACCACGGTGCGGGCCAGATGCAGATGCGCCGCCGCCGCCGAGCCGCCGGGCAGAATGAAGGAGGTGAGCGGGGCGAGGTCGGCGTTCATCGCGTCGATCTCCGTTTCCAGCCGGTCCACCTGCGACTCCAGGATGCGCAGCGGCGGATAGTCCGGATTCTCGACCTCCGGCGTGCACAGATCGGCGCCCAGGTCGAACAGGTCGTTCTGGATGCGCGCCAGCATGGCGTCGGTCTCCGGCAGTTCCGCGGTGTGAAGGCGGACCAGCCCGATGATGGCGTTCGCCTCGTCCACCGTGCCATAGGCGGCGACGCGCGGGTCATGCTTGGGCACGCGGCGCCCGTCGCCGAGCGAGGTCTGGCCGCGGTCCCCGCCGCGGGTGTAGATGCGGGTCAGCTTGACCATGATTCCTGTGGATGTCCTCAATCAGCCGTGGGTCAGGATGGCGAGCAGGAACAGCACCAGCGCCACCCCCTGGAGCGCCACGCGCATCCGCATCGCCCGGTTCGATTTGCGCGAGTCGCCCTGTCCGCCGCGCGCCATGAAGAAGAGCCCGGAGAACAGCGACGCCACGACGAGGCCGAGCGCCACGATCAGCAGAAACATGACGAGTCCGTTCATGGCGCCATACTACCCCACGGTCCAGCTTACGCCTACACCGGCCATTCCGGTTAAGCGGCCATTGTGATGCGAGGCGCCTGTTGCGCTGGCGCCCGGTCTTCTTACATTGTCGCGGACGACCCGGACGGCGAGAGGAATTCGGTATGCGGCGGCGGAGTTTCCTGAAGGCGGCGGCGGCCACCGGGCTGGCGGCCTCGGCCGGGGCCTTTCTGACGACGCGCCGCGCCGCGGTGGCCCAGCCGTCGGAAGCGCTGGCCGCCTTCCCCGACCGGTTCGTCTGGGGCGCCTCGACCTCCTCCTACCAGATCGAGGGGGCGGTGACCGCAGGCGGGCGCGGTCCCAGCGTGTGGGACACCTTCAGCCATTCCTTCGGCAAGGTGGCCAACGGTGACACCGGCGACGTGGCCTGCGACCATTACAACCGCTACGCCGAGGACGTGGACCTGATGGCGAAGGCGGGGATGAACGCCTACCGCTTTTCCGTCGCCTGGCCGCGCGTCCAGCCGACCGGCACCGGCCCGGCCAACGCCGAGGGGCTGGATTTCTACGACCGGCTGACCGACGCGCTGCTCGCCAAGGGCATCGCGCCCTGGCCCTGCCTGTACCATTGGGACCTGCCCCAGGCGCTTCAGGACCGCGGCGGCTGGACCAACCGCGACATCGCCGGCTGGTTCACCGACTACGCCCAGCTCGTCGCCGCGCGGATCGGCGACCGGGCCAAGCACTGGTCCATGCTGAACGAACCGTCCGTCCACGCCATCTTCGGCCACGGGCTGGGCGGCCACGCGCCGGGAATGACCGGCAAGGACAACTATTTCAAGGCGATCCACCACCAGAACCTCGCCCAGGGCATGGCGGTGAAGGCGCTGCGGGCGGCGGGCGGCGGCAAGGGCTGGCAGCTCGGCACGGTGCTGTCGCTCCAGCCGGTCTGGCCGGTCGGCGGGCTGGACGCCAATTACGCGGCCTCGCTGATGTGGGACGCGGTGTGGAACCGCGCCTGCCTCGACCCGCTGCTGCGCGGCGAGTATCCGGAGCTGCTGCGCGACGGCTTCGCCCCGCTGGTCAAGGCCGGCGACCTGGAGGCGATCCGCCAGCCCATCGACTTCCTGGGCATCAACTACTACAGCCGGATGCACCAGCAGCCGGACCCGGCGGGCCTGTTCGGCACCGGCTACGGCTCTCCGCCGGAGGGCACGCCGACGACCGGGATGGGCTGGCCGGTGGAGCCCGACGGGATCGCCGAGATCCTGATCGAGCTGAAGCAGGAATACGGCAACCCGCCGGTCTATGTGATGGAGAACGGAGCCGCCTATCCCGAGCAGACCGGGCCGAAGGGCTTCGTCCAGGACAACGACCGCATCAGCTACCTGCGCCGCCACATTCTGGCCGGTCATCAGGCGCTGGAGGAAGGGGTGGACCTGCGGGGCTGGTTCGTGTGGAGCCTGCTGGACAATTTCGAGTGGGCCGAGGGGTACCAGCGCCGCTTCGGCCTGATCGAGGTGGACCGCCGGACCCTGGAGCGCCGCCCCAAGGCCAGCTACCGCTGGTACGCCGACGTGATCCGCAAGAAGGGTGTTCCGACCTCGGCGTAACACGCCGCTGCTCGGTGATGGGACCGCGATCATGGCGCCTGTTCCCGCCGCCCAGCCGACGCGCTTCGCCATCCAGAAGGCGCGCGGCAAGGGCTGGAAGACGTTGGAGGTCGGGGAGGACCTCGACCACGCCCGCGCCCGCTTCAACCTGATGGTGCGGGTGAACCCGCGCGCCTATTTCCGCCTGATCCAACTCGACCACAACGCCGGGGCCGGCGGCGACGGGATGGAGTTCAACTGGAAGCTCATCGAACTGCACGACCCCAACCAGGGGGGAGTTGCCGGGGCGGGGCCGAAGCCCGTTCCGGCAAAGCCGGCGTCCCGCGCCGCCGCCAGAGTCGCGGCCAAGCCGCCGCGGCGGCGGGAGAGGGTGCCGCTGCCGTTGCGCTTCTACGCGGCGGTGGTGCTGGCCGGGGTGCTGATCGGCGGTCTGCTCTATCTGCGCTACGGCCTGCCGGGGCCGTGACGGGCGCTCAATCCTCGGCGGTGTAGCCCTTGCGGCGCATGCACAGCGCGAAGATCTCCTTGCGGTAGCGGAATTGCGGCGTCTCGGGCAACGGGCGGTAGGGATAGCCGCGCAGGCGCATGGTGTTGTCCACCTGCTCGGTGCATTCGTCGTAGGCGGCGGTCGCCGTGGTCTCCGTGGCCGTCCACTCCCGGTAGGCCGGGGTGCTGCCGCAGGCCGCCAGCAGCAGCGTTCCACCCGCCAGGATCGCGTGTCTCAGAGTCGCCATGCCAGGGCCTCCCTCAATGCGCCCCATAATGCGCCATGATGGATCTATACCACGTTTTTGCGCGGGCATCGCATGACGGATGGGGAATGGGGCGGCCCTTCCGGGTGCCGCCGGGGGAGGGCGGACCTGATGCCGCCGCAACGCAGGCGCACAAAAATCGCGCCCGGAAATCCGCCGCAATCTGGTAACACGGTTGCGCATCCACGATAGTGGATCGGCGATGGTCTGTTGGCGTCTCGGACGGAGGATGGTCATGACGGGTGGTTCGCGCCGCGCGGTCGCGTTGGCTGTGGTGGTGCCGGTTCTGGCGGTGGGTCTGCTGGCGGGCGCTCCGGTCCGAGCGCAATCGACGGCGGACATCCAATGGGCCCAGACCATCCTGAAGGACAAGGGCTACAACATCGGCGGGCGGGCCAACGGGCAGATGCACGCCGAGACAAAGGCGGCGCTCGGCAAGTATCAGGCCGCCCACGGACTGCCGGTGACCAACCAGCTCGACAAGGCGACCATCGCCAAGATGATGGGCGAGCGGGAGGGCAAGGCCCCCGCGACGGTCGGGAACCTCGCCCAGCAGAAGGTCGGCGGCGGCGGTCCTGGCCAGGCGCCGCGCGAGCCGCAGCGCGAGGTGGTGCCCCGCGCCGCGCCGACCCAACGGATCGACAGCGGGACGGGCAGCGTCGGCGGTGGCGCCCAGTTCAGCGCCGGCCCGCCCGTGACCAGCGGCACTTCTTCGTCGGGCGGCCCGACCGGCGCCCCCGCTTCGTCGGCCCCCGCCACCTCCGTCACG
>NZ_WHOR01000384.1:0-4173 GCF_013340925.1 Azospirillum formosense | reverse complement strand
ACCGAACAGCCTACGTTACAACATGTGAAGTGCGCTAGATTATAAAATGCATCAAGAGTGAGCTTAAGAGCGATCGCTTCTCCACCTGCTTTTTTTTTCAAGGAAAACGAAGGATAAGGAATGCCACTTAAGTCCCGGGGGGCGGGAGAGGTGAAAAAGAGACAGACTTTAAGGGACAAACACAACCGCCTGCTACCCGTCCAGATCGTCCCAGCCCCGCCGCTCCCAGGCGCCGTCGATGAAGGCGGCGGCGCGCGACGAGCGCGGCAGGCCACAGCAGGTCAGCAGCGAGGGCGGAACCCGCCCGCCGCCGCGGCTCCACCACAGGCTGGCGCGGGGCGGCAGCGGGCCCACGCGCTCCTCGACCACGGTGGCGACGGTGGGGTCGGCGCCGTTGGGCTCCGGGCGCCCCAGGATCGCCATGCGCGCCGGCAGCGCGTCCACGTCGGCCCCGGCGCGGCAGGCGTCGGCGGCGATGGACTCCGCGCGGGTGAACCAGTGCAGGCAGGCCACCGGCACGACCGCGAGGTCGGTGCCGTAGGGCAGCGTGCCGACGATGGTGAAGGGGTATTGCCGCCCAACCCGGTCGGCGCTGGGCATCATGATGCCGGCCAGCGGCGGTTCCCCGCACAGGCCGGGCGACAGGGCGAAGCGCCAGACCGGGGCCGACTGGAACAGCCGTTCCCAGGGCGAGCCGAGCTGGCGCACCGCCGCGTCCAGAACCCCCGTCAGCCAGGCGTCCCAGGGAAGCAGGACGCCGCGCGGCAGGCCGTAGCCCACGAAATCGCCGCGCGCCGGCACCTTCCCATGGAAGCCCACCGCGAAACCGGGGCTCATCAGCCGGCCCCGCCGTCGTTGGGGGTGCGGGGCGTCGGCGCGGTCGGCTGGCCCAGCACGTCGAGGACGCGCGACACCAGCGCCTCGTCCGGGGGCACCGGGGCAAAGCCGGCCTCGACCAGCGCGGCCAGATGATCGCCGAGCGCCCGGCGCTCCGCCTCATGGGCGGCGCCGGGGAGCGTGCGCTGCCAGTCGGCGGCCAGCCATTCGGCCAGCACCGCCGGGTCCAGCGGCTCGGGCCCGCCGATCATGGCATAGGCGCGCAGGCTCTGCCGCAGCAGGTCGGGCCGCGCCCAGCCGGTGCGCAGCTGCTCCTCCAGCCGCAGCACGATGCGCGACAGGAACACGCTGCGCAGCGCCCGCCGGTAGACATCCTCGGCGGGCAGGCCGACGCGCTCCCCCTGCGACAGGCCGAAGCCGAGCAGGGACGCCCGCCGTTCCGACCGCTCGGTCCAGCCGGCGGGCAGCGCGCGCAGCGCGTCGAGCGCCGGCAGAACGGCGAGGAAATCGGAATCCTCCACCCGCGTCAGCGAGCGCGGCGGGGTGTCGAGGACGCGCAGCCGCTCCTCCGCCACCGCCACGGCGGCCTCCGCCCGCGCCAGCAGCGCCTCGTTGGCGCGGTGGCTGCTCAGCCCGGCCAGCCCGAGCAGCAGCCCCGCCGCCGCCGTCCCGCCCAGCGCCCAGACGTGGCGCCGCCGCCGCGCCCGCTCCAGCGCGCGGTCCACCCCGACCATGTTGGCCTCGGGGAAGACCACCTCGGGCAGCAGGCGTTCCAGGAAGAAGGTCTGGGCCGGCGATTCCGCCGAGGCGCCGGGCTGGGTGGCGCTGGTCAGATAGATGCCGCGCAGCAGCGGCACCGCCTCCTCCGCCTCCGCGGTGAAGGCGGTGTCGACGAGGTCGGCCAGCGCCGCCTCGAAGCCCGCCATGCGCAGCGGGAAGGCGAAGGCGTCGCCGCGCCGCTGGATGTCCGGCTCCTGGTGCAGCCGCTCGGGAAGCCGCTCCTCCAGCCGGCGCAGCAGCGCCGCGTACTGCGCGTGGAAGCTGGCCAGCGGGCCGGGCGGCGCGTCCTCCACCGGGAGGGTGATTCCCCAGATCTGGGCGCGCTCCGCCCGGTCCAGCGGGTCGAAGTAGGTGGTGAAGCCGTCGACGAGGTCGGCCTTGGTGCACAGCAGATAGACCGGCACGCGGATGCCGAGATGGGCGCGCAGCTCGCCCAGCCGCTGGCGGATGGTGATGGCGTGGTTGTGCCGCTCCGCGTCGCTCCACCCGGCGAGATCGGTCAGGCTGATGGTCAGCAGCACGCCGTTCACCGGCTGGCGCGGGCGGTGCTCCTTCAGCAGGTCGAGCAGGCCGGACCAGACGCGCCCGTCGATGGCGCGGCGGCTGTCCTGGGTGGTGTAGCGGCCGGCCGTGTCGATCAGCACCGCTTCGTCGGTGAACCACCAGTCGCAGTTGCGCGTGCCGCCGAGATTCTGCACCGGCATGCCGTCCAGCCCGCCGCCCAGCGCCGCGCCCAGCCGGGCGTTGGCCAGCGCCGTCGTCTTGCCCGAGCCGGGGGCGCCGATCACCAGATACCAGGGAAGCTGGTAGAGATACTGGCCGCCCCAGCGCGCGCCGAAGCGCTGCGTCTTCAGCCGGTCGATCACCGCGTCCAGCCGCTCGCGCACCGTGCCCAGCTCGTCCAGCGACGCCTTCAGCTCCGGGTCGCGGGATGCCGCCAGCGCCTCGACGAAGCGGGCGTTGGCCGCGCTCTGCCGGCCGTCCTCGCGCCGGTTCAGCGCGTACCACAGGCCGACCAAGACCAACGCCGGCAGCAGGCGGGCCAGCCCGCCGAAGCCGAGCAGCGGCATCACCGCCCAGCCGAGCAGCCCGACCGACAGGGCGACCGCGAGCGTGGTCCACCAGCGCAGGCGCGGCGCCATCGCCGGGTCGGCGCGGCGGACCTTGCTCTGGGACTTTTTGAAGCGGGTGTGCGGAGACGGTTCGCTCATGGACCGCGGCCTATTCGGGGTAGAGGCGGACATCGACGCGCCGGTTGGCGCCCCGGTTGGCCGGCGTGGTGTTGGGGGCCAGCGGTTCGCGCTCGCCCCGCCCTTCGGCGGTCAGGCGCTCGGCGCCCAGCGTGCGCTCCAGGATCTTCAGCACCGCCGCCGCCCGCGCCTCGGTCAGCGCCTCCGGCGTCGGCAGCCCGCCGCCGCGCGGCGTCTGGTCGTCGGTGTGGGCGACCACCACCACGCGCCCCGCCTCGGGACCCAGCGCCTGCCCGACGCGGTCGACCACGGCGCGGTAGCGGGCGCGGATGGCGTCGCTGCCGGTGGCGAACATGCCCGCCCCCTCGATGCGGATGACCAGCGCCCCGTCGTCGCCGGCCAGCACCGCCACGGCACCGGAGCGGATCTCCGGCTGGAGCAGGGCGGTGACCCGGACGGCCAGCGCCGGGCCCGCGCTGGGCGGCGGCGGCGGAACGGCGCGGACCAGCTCCAGCGGCCGGTCGGGAAGCAGCGCCCCCAGCCGGGCCACCACCGCGTCCGCCCGGCCGCCCAGCGAGGCCGACAGGGTCAGGAACAGCCCGCCGAGCAGCGTCGCCACCGCCACCGCGGCCAGCCAGGGCGGCAGGACGTGCCCCAGCGGGCGGAAGCGTTCGGCGACGCCGCGCCATTGCGGCGACAGCGCGCGCTCCCGCTCGCCGCGCAGGCGGCGCAGCACGCGGAACAGCTCGTCCCGCAGGTGGGCAAGGTCATGGGCGCCGCGCGGCTTGTCGCGGAACTTGCCCTCGAAGCCCAGCGACAGGCAGGCGTAGAACAGCTCCAGCTCCAGCCGGTGCAGGCGCGGGTCGCTCAGCATGGTGTCGAGCAGGTCGAAGAAGCGGTCCGGCCCGCCGGCGCCGGGATCGACCCCCACCGCCAGCCCCTCGCGCGCCCAGCGGCAGCGCGCCCCCCAGGGGGTGGCCCGCACCACGTCGTCCAGCATGGTGCACAGGGCGAAGCGGGCGACGCGCACCTCCTCCGGCGGGACGCCGATGGCGGCGGCCTCCCCCTCGAAGCGGCGGACCTCGGCGAGGATGACGTCGCGCAGCCCCTCCGGATTCTCGTGCCCCGAGCGTTCGCGCAGCGACCCGGCGAGGTCGAGCAGCGGACCGGCGGCGGCCAGCAGCGGGTTCAGCGCCCCGCGCAGCCGCGCCGGCTGGTCCGGCGGAGCCTCCGCCTTCGGGCGGTCCTCCGGGGCCACGGCGGGTCCTGCCGCCCGGAAGGCCGGGAGCGCGCGCGGCCCGCCGCCGGACTCGTCGGAAAACTCCCCGCCGGCCCGCAGGCCCGCCCCGCCCCCCGAGCGGCCGTC
>NZ_WHOR01000383.1:0-4222 GCF_013340925.1 Azospirillum formosense | reverse complement strand
GTTTGGGTGGGGGCGCAACGCAGCCACCTTCCAAAAAACTACCCCCGCTTCCTCTTCCCCGGCGCCCGCACCGGGTCCGGCACCGGGGCCAGCATGCCGGCGCTGACGAAGCTGCTGATCTCCGTGATGATCTCGTCCGGGTCGCCGGGGTTGCAGATGCCCGGCGCCAGCTCCTCCAGCCGGTGGGTGTCGGAGAAGGCGTAGAGATAGGCGCCGATCATCAGCGTCATCCGCCAGTAGACGTCCCGCTCCGACAGATGCGGCAGCGCCTCCTTCAGCGCGGCGGCGAAGATGCGGGTCGAGGCGTCGTAGGCCTCGTTGCGCAGCCTGTAGGAAATCTCCGGCGGCTCGGTGTGCAGCCGGGCCTGGAGCCGCATGAAGGTGCGGCCCCCCTCCGTCTCGCGCATGGCCAGCGCCGGCATCAGGAAGGCGTAGACGATGTCGCGCACCGCCGGCGGCGTGGGCCCTCGGCGCAGCGCCTCCAGCCGCTCCATGCGCTCGTCGGCGATCTTCCGGCCGCGGCGCAAAAAGACCTCCTCGAACAGCCCGTGCTTGGACCCGAAATAGTAGCTGATGAGGGCCTGGGTCACCTCGGCCCGGTCGGCGACGTTGCGCAGGCTGGTGCCGGCGTAGCCGAGGTTGGCGAACTCCAGCTCCGCCGCGTCCAGGATCTGGTCGCGCACGTTGCTGGTGCCCTCCGGACGGCCCGGCCCGGCGCGTCGGCCGCGTGGAGGGCGGCCCCGCGCCGGGCCGCTCTCCGGCGCGGTGTCGGCGACGGGCGCGCTGTCCTGGACTTTGCTCATCGGTCGGCTCATCTCACTCCCGGCGGCACGCTTCGGATGGAAAGTCTAACATGGTGCAACGCCTGATCCTCTTTTCAACCCCGACCACGTCTCACAAGGCGAGAACGCGCTCCGCCGGAACCACGTCGCCGTATTTCTGGCCGATGTCGAACAGGTTGGCCTCGTGCGGCGCCAGGGCGCGGTCGCCCACGCAATCGGCCATGACGACCGGGCGGAAGCCGTGGCACATGGCGTCCACCACGCTGGCCCGCACGCAGCCGCTCGTCGTCGCTCCGGCGATCAAAAGAGTCTCGACGCCGCGCTGTGTCAACCATGGCGCCAGCCCGGTCCCGAAAAAGGCCGAGGGCACCGTCTTGCGCACCACCAGCTCCCCCGGCACCGGGGTCAGCTCCGGCACGATGGCGCTGATGGCGGCATGCTCGGTCAGGGTCTGCATGCCCGGCACCTTGATGGAGAAGACGTTCCCGTCCGACCCGTCGTCGGCGTAGACGATCCGGCTGTGGGCGACGAACCAGCCGCGCTGCCGGGCCTTCGCCAGCACCTGCGCCGTGCGGGCGATGGCCGGCGCGATGTTGCCACCGCCGAACACCGCCGGATCGGCGAAGCCGTTGACGAAATCGACGATCAGCAGACCGATCTGGCCCTGGATGCCCAGCGATTGGCCGAAGCCCTGCCGCTCGTAGACGGCCTGTTCCGAAACACTCATGCCAGTTCCTTTCCGGCGAGCAGCTTGCCCTCGCGGACGACGTCGCGCCCGTCCAGGCGGACGGTGCAGTTCCGCATGGGGATGTCGATGTGGCAGGCGGTGGTGCGCGACCCGCCCGCCTCGTTGTTGGGGCCGAGCGAGAAGAGGAAATTCCCGGCGAAGGCCCGCGCGTCCATGCCCAGCGTCTGTTCCCGGTCGTAGAGGCCGAGCGTCGACCAGCGCGCCCGCCTCTGCGTGCCCCAGCCGATGTGGGAGATGGCGTAGGCCTCCGGGTCGGCGAAGGCGTCCATGTAGTCGTTCAGCAGATCGGCGTCCAAACCGCCGGTGATGGCGGTGACGTAGCCCTTCTCCACCGTCATCTCGATCTGCGAGGTCAGGTAGGACTTCATCGGCAACAGGATGTCGCCCTTGTCGAGGACGATCCGCCCGCTCGCCTGCCCCTCGTTGGGGAAGGTGAAGCCGAAGCCGCTCGGCCAATGGTCCCAGCGCCCCGGCTCGTCGACGAAGCCGTATTCCTGCACCGTCGGGAACTCGCCGATGGGCAGGCGCAGGTCGGTGCCGGCCCGCGAGGTGACGTGCATCTCCTTCGCGGCCTTCAGCAGCGCCGTGGCTTCGCCGACGGTCGCCTTGTCCTCCAGGCTGGGCAGCAGGCGGACCAGCACCTCCGGCGGTTCGACGGCCAGCAGGATTTTGGTGCCGCTCTCCAGGATCTCCATCTGCTCCGGCGAGAAGAGGAGGGTCATCAGGTCCAGCACCAGATCGCTTTCCTTCAGCGCGGCCATGGCGGCGCGGTTTCCGGTCAGCGGGGTGGTGCCGAGATAGGCGAGGCTGTCGCGGCTGTGGGCGTGCTCCGCGTTCACCGGCGGCAGGTCCAGCCGGTTGACCCGCGCCCCCAGGTTGGAGGCGGCGATCAGGGCGGTGCGCAGGGTTTGCGGGTGGGTGCCGTCGCTGGTCAGGACGGTGACCACCTCCTGCGGCTTCAGCTTCGACAGGGTCAGAACATGGGTCCAGGCGCGGACCATATCGGCGTCACTGACGGGCATGATGCGTGTCCCTTTCCTGAATGGCGGTCAGACGGTGGTGCCGAGGAAGGTTCCGAAGGCGCGGTAAAAGCCCTCCTCGTCGTCCCAGGGGATCATGTGCCCGGCCCCCTCGACGCGGGTGACGGCCAGCTCGGGCTGGAGCTTGCGGATTTCCGCCTCCTCCTCGGGCCGGATGACGTCGCCGCGCCCGGCGGCGATCAGCAGGGCCGGGCAGGGGATGCGCGGGAAGTCGGCGTGGATGTCGTCGGTCTGGAAGTCGTTGAAGGCGGTGACGATGGCCCGCTCGTCGCAGGTGTGCAGCCATTCGGCGCGCAGGCGGAGCTGCTCGTCGGTCCAGGTCGGGCAGAAGGGCCGCATCGCCTCCAGGTCGGCGCCCTCGCGCATCAGGCGGATGGAATCGACGTACCAGGGCAGCTGCGCCGGGTAGGGGCGGCGGCCCGGCCCAGAGACCGGCGGATCGACCATGACCAGCCGCGCCGGGGCGGCGCCGTGGCGGCTGACCGCGCGCAGGCCGATGCGCGCGCCCATGGAGTGGCCGACCAGCGCGTAGTCGCGCAGGCCCAGAGCCTCGGCGAAGGCCGTCACGTCGGCGGCCATGGCGTCCAGCCCGTAGTCGAGCGCGTCCGACGCCTCCGACAGGCCGCGGCCGCGCACGTCGAGCACGTAGGTGTCGAAGCTGCGCCCGAAGCGCTCCGCCACGAAGCCCCAGGTGACGGCGGGGCTGGTGATGCCCGGAACGATGACGACGGGACGCCCCTGGCCGCCGTAGCGCAGGTAATGCTGGCGGATGCCGTTGGCGCGGACGTTCGCGCCGTAGCGGTAGGTGCTGCTGGTCATGGCATAATCCCCGCTCAGTAGGCGCCGGAGAGCAGGGCGCCGGCCCCCGGAACGCGCGTCGGCAGGCCCAGCGCCTTCAGCTTGGCGTAGGTGGTGGCGACGGCGGCGCTCAGCACCGGCTTGCCGGTCATCGCCTCGACCTGCGCGATGGCGGGCAGCGACGGCATCTGGACGCAGGCCGACAGCACGACGGCGTCCACCCCGGCGGTGTCCATACCGGCGACGATCCCCGGCAGGCGGGACGGGTCGTGGCGCCCGACCTCCAGATTGTCGGGGATTTCCAGCGCGCGCCAGTCGGCGACCTGCACGCCCTCATGCTCGATGTAATCGACGACGAGCTGGGCCAGCGGCTTCATGTAGGGGGCGACCAGGGCGATCCTCTTGGTACCCAGAACATGCAGCCCGTCGACGAGCGCGCCGGCGCTGGTGATGACCGGGGCCGTCCCGCCGTTCTCCGCGGTCCGCCCGTGCAGCCGCTCCTGCGAGACGCGGTGGTAGCCCTTGCCCATGCTCATGATGGCGACGAGGCAGGCGTAGCCCAGCACGTCAACGCGGGCGTCCGACAGCTCCAGCGCGCAGCGGTCGGACTCGGCGTCCATGGCGGCGAGTTCTTCCTTCTTCACCGTCTTCATGCGCATGCGGCTGGAATGGAAGGTGAAGCGGGTGCCGTGCGCCAGCGCGTGGGCGGTCAGCATCGCCGGGATTTCCGTCTCCATGGTCGTGTTGGAGCTGGGGACGATCTGGCCGATGCGATAGGTCTTGCTGTTCATGGTCGGTCCTTGGAGATGTCTTGCGGCGGCTGGCTTGCGTTGCTGCCCTTGCCCCCACCCCGG
>NZ_WHOR01000382.1:0-4248 GCF_013340925.1 Azospirillum formosense | reverse complement strand
CGCGTGGTGCGCTGCTGGACGATCACCGGCGGCGGTTCCTCGATGTACACAGGGGCCGGGGCATAATGCACGACCGGCGGCTCCTCATAGACCACCACCGGCGGGGGCCGACGGACGATCACCACCCGCCCGTCGCCATAGCCGCCGTCGATGTAGCCATGCTCGTGGTGGCGGCCACGCTCGTGGCGTTCGCGGTCATGACGATCATGATGGCGCTCCTGCTTGGCGCGCCAGCCGTGGGCCGGCGCCCAGTCCGGCGGGTCGGCGAGGACCGGGGTTACCCCCGCACCCATGGCCGCCACACCGGCCAGCAGCGCGATGGCGAGGGATTTGGGGGCGAAGCGGATGTGCGTCATGATGGCTCCAGGATACGTCTCACCCGAATGAACATCCGGGGCTGGAGTCTTCATCCACCCGACAACCGGGAAGCCCGTGACAATTTTGGGTGCGCGCGAACGAAGTACACCACCCCGGCCCTGGCATCCGGGCTGCGGCCCCGGGGTCAGGAAGGGGGCAGGCCCGCGGCCGGCGCGCGACGCAGCGCGTTCAACAGAATCCCGATGGTAGTCCCGTTGTGCAGCACGGCGGTGCCCACCGGGGACAGCAGGCCCAGCGCGGCGGCGCCGAGGATCGCGCTGTTCAGCCCCACCGTCAGGCGGTAGTTGCGGGCGATCAGCGCCATGGCGGCGTTCGCCGTTTCCTTGGCGTCGGCCACCCGCTCGATCCGGTCCTCCAGAAGCGCCACGTCGGCGGTCAGGCGGGCGATGTCCGCCCCCTTCTGCATGGCGATCCCGACATGGGCGCCGGCCAGCGCCGGAGCGTCGTTGATGCCGTCGCCGACGAAGGCGATGCGCGCGCCGTCGCGGCTCAGATCCTCGATGATGCGGGCCTTGTCGGTGGGCAGCAGGTCGGCGTGGAAGCCGTCGAGGTGCAGATCCGCGGCCAGCTCGGCGGCGCGGTCGCGGTGGTCGCCGGTCAGCATCAGCACCCGCTTCACCCCGGCCCGCCGCAGCCGCGCGATGGTCGCCGCACTGGCCGCGCGCACGCTGTCCTTCAGCGCCAGCACGCCGGCCAGCACCCCGCCGAAGCCGATGAACAGCAGCGTCTTGCCGTCGCGGTGCAGCGCGTCGATGGCCGCGCGGTGGGCCGTGGTGTCGATGCCCTCGTCGTCCTCGATGAAGTGGCGGGAGCCGACGACGATGCGCTTGCCGTCGATGACGCTGGCCACCCCGTGGGCGACGATGAACTTCACCTCCTGATGGTCGAAATGGCGGTTGTGCGTTTCCTTGGCGGCGTTGACCACGGCCATCGCCAGCGGGTGGAAGTAATGCTCCTCCACCGAGGCGGCGAGGCAGATCAGGTCGTCGGGGCTGAAGGTGGGGTCGAAGGCGATGGAATCGGTCACCTGCAGATCGCCGGTGGTCAGCGTGCCGGTCTTGTCGAAAATGACCGTGTCGGCCTGGGCCAGCCGCTCCAGCGCGTTGGCGCCCTTGATCAGGATGCCCGCCTGCCCCGCCCCGTACATGGCCGACTTGAAGGCCACCGGGGTCGCCAGCTTCAGCGCGCAGGAATAGTCGGCCTGGAGCACCGACGCCGCGCTGCGCCAGTCGCCGGTCATCAGGAAGGACCCGCCGGCCAGCTTCAGCACCGTGGGCACCAGCCGGTCGGCCAGGCGCGCCGCGTCGAGTTGCGCCTCGCTCTTGGCGGTCAGCGACTGCTCGACGTAATCGGCGATGCGGGCGGCGGCGGTGTGGCTGCCGACATGCTCGGCGTAGACGACCAGCCGTCCCTCCTCCATCAGCGTGCCGGAGAGGACGGCGGAGCCGCGCTGCTTGACCACCGGGGCGCTCTCGCCGGTCATGGCGGCCTCGTTGACGGTCGCCTCCCCGCTCAGCACCGTGCCGTCCACCGGGATCACCGTCCCGGCGCCGATGACCACGCTGTCGCCGACCAGGACGGTGTCGGCGGGCACCTGGACCTCCACCCCGTCGCGCAGCAGCCACACCTGATCGCTCGACGGGCGGAGCAGCCGCTTCAGCAGCGCGTCCGACCGGCGGGCGATGGACTCCTCCATGTATTCGCCGAGCGCCAGCATGAAGACGGTGGTGTTGGCCGCGGTGAAATCCCGCCGCGCCAGGGAGATCGCCACCGCCGCCGCTTCCAGAACGTGGGAGTTGACACCCTCCCGCCCGTAGATGGCCATGCCCTCGCGCAGCATCGGCATGGCGACGGCCAGCGACAGCGGCAGTCGCAGGGGCATGGGCAACAGGAAGCCGCCGGCCAGCGTGGCGAGGCTGCGGACCAGAACGGCGCCGTGATTCTCCCCGCCCTCCGCCGCCGCCACGGGCGCCGCCGGGTCGGGGATCGGCAGGGTGGCCAGCGCGAGGCACAGCGCCGTGGCGTCGGTCACCGCCGGATCGTAGCGGACGGCCAGCGACCGCGCGGCGCGGCTCGCCCGGACCGACGTCACCCCGGCGACCGCCTCCACCACCCGGTGCAGGGTCGCCTCGTCGGCGGGGGTGCCGGGACGGCAGGCGTAGCGCAGTCGGACGCGCCCCGGAACCCGATGGACCGGCTCCAGCCGCAGGAACCAGGGCAGGCCGCTCATAACGCTCCGGCCTGTTCCGCCTCCAGCTCGGCCTGGAGGTCGGCCATCTGCTCCTTCATCTCGGCAAGGCCGCCGGCGAGGTTGCCGTACAGCTTCAGACCGGACTTCACGATCTTGCCGCGCAACTCCTCGTCGGACAGCACATAGGCCGCCGCCGCCCCGACCAGGAGGCCGACCAGGAACTGCTCGGACCGGCGCGACGGGAGAAGGCCACTCAGCCCGCCGAGAAGCCCCTGCCCCCGCGCCGCGTTGGCGCCCATCGGCGTACCGCCAGCGGCCATGGCGGCTTCGTGCTGGCGCTGCTGCTTCTTCAGCTTCTTCAACGCCTTCTTGATCTTCTTAGCCATGGGGGTCCTCGTGTTTCGGCCGTTCTTGCGGCGGCTCTTCCGCCGGATTCAGCAGATGTTCGATCATGACCACGCCCGCCGCCCCGGCGGCGACCGCCAAGGCGAGGCGCGCGTAATCGCGGTTGCGCAGGGCGTCGGCGGCGACGCTGGCGGCGGCCAGGGCCGCACCGCCCTGCAGGCCGTGGCGCAGGATGGTGCGCGGCGCGGGGGGCTCGGCGCCCGTCACCCAGCGGTCCTGGACGGCGGTCAGCAGGCCGGTCGCCACCATGCCGCGCGTGAAGTCGCGCGTGATGTCGGCGGCGAGCGTGCCGGAGCCCCGCGCCTTGCCGCGCCGCTTCGCGCGTTTCACGCGGCCCCCGGTGCGGCGGACGGCGCCGGCTCGGTCTTCACCGGCTCCGCCGCATCCTCCTTCACCGCCTCCGCTTCGACGGGAGCCGCCTCGACGGGAGCCGCCTCCACAGGGGCTTCCTCCACCGGCGTGGCGAGGCGGGAGCGCAGACCCGCGGAGGTCCGCTCGATGGCCAGCAGGCCGGTGACCGCGGCCTCGCGCACCGCAGACTGGGCCTTGCCCGCGCCCTCGCGGGCGGCGGCCTTCACATCGACGGACTTGAGGTTGGTGGCCCGGAGGTCGGCGATCGTGGGATCGGCCTTGGCCTTGGCGTTTTTCACCATCCGGACGCCGATGGCCCCGGCGATCACGCCGGACGCGAATGTCAGAAGCGGCAGCATCATGGTCTCCTTTCCGGCGCACCACCCGCAAAGCCGGCGGTGGCGATGCGCAGCAGCGTCCCGGCCGCCGCGCTGGCTTCCCCGCGCAGCAGATCCGGCCACGCCGAGGGCGGGATCACCGTGGGGTCGTATTCGATGGTGCAGGACCGGGCGAGCGGGTTCAGCGCGACGGAGCGGATGCCCTCCGCCCCGGTGAGCGCCCGGTGCAGCGCCCTGGCGTCGTCGGCCAGCGCCGCCAGACCGCGCTCCGCGGCGCCGTCCAGCTTCAGCCGCACCCGGCCCGGAATGTGGTGCGCGATGGTCAGGGCGGCGGCCAGCCGGCTCAGGAAATCGTCGGGCATGCTCGGTTCTCGGTCGGTCATTGGAAGAGGCGTTTGCGCTGCACGGTCATGTGGACGAGCATGAAGGCGACGAACAGCGTGCCGAACCCGGCGTGGACGCGCTTGCCCACCCCCAGCGCCGCCAGGGTCGCCGCCATGCTGCCCATCATCCCGATCTTGGCCGCGCGGTTGATCCGCCATTTCAGCTCCGGGGCGGCCGGTTTGTCCTCCAGGGCGGGAGCGG
>NZ_WHOR01000381.1:0-4255 GCF_013340925.1 Azospirillum formosense | reverse complement strand
CCCCCTCCTCCGCCCGCAAGGCGTGGATCGGCGGCAACCTGAACGCCCACGGCGCGCTGACCGTGGACGCCGGCGCGCTGTCGGCGCTCGCAAAGGGGGCCAGCCTGCTGCCCGCCGGGGTGCGCGCCGTCGAGGGCGACTTCGAGCGCGGCGACGTGGTGGTGGTGAAGGCGCCGGACGGGCGCGAGGTGGCGCGCGGCCTGACCGCCTACGCCGCCGAGGACGCCCGCCGCATCGCCGGCCGCAAGAGCCACGAGATCGAAGAGATCCTCGGCTACCGGGGCCGCGACGAGATGATCCACCGCGACGATCTGGTGGTGCGGTGAGCGGTTCGATCGTGGGCCGCCCGCCCCTCCAGGCCATCCTGTGGGACATCGACGGCACGCTGCTCGACAGCGAGCCGTGGCACCAGCGCGCCACCATCGCGGTCTGCCGGCTGCACGGCCATGCCCTGTCCGACACGGACTACGCGGCCACGCTGGGCGTCGCCTTCCCCGAGCTGTACGCCCGGCTGCACGCCGCTCGCCCGATGGCCCTGACCTTCCGGGAATGGGCGGACGCCATCACCGACCTCTATCTGGAGCGCATCGCCGAGGTCGAGGCGCGGGCCGGCGCCCTGGCGCTGGTCGACGCCTTCGCGGAGCGGGGGCTGCTGCAGGCCTGCGTGTCGAACAGCGGGCGCCGCGTGGTCGAGGCCAACCTGCGCCACATGGGCAGCCCTCATTTCCTGTTCGGCCTCAGCCGCGACGACGTGGGCAAGGGCAAGCCGGACCCCGAGCCCTACCTGACCGCCGCCGCCCGCCTCGGCGTGCCGCCCGCGGCCTGCGCGGTGATCGAGGACAGCCCGACCGGCGCCCGCGCCGCCAGGGCCGCCGGCATGCTGACCATCGCCTGGCCCCAGCACGCCGACCTGCTGTTCGAGGCCGCCGATCATGTGGTGGAGGACCCGGCGGCGCTGGATTGGGATAGCCTGTGCGGCCTTGCGGAGCGCATGGCGGCGGACTGACCGCCGCCGGCCTCTAGGGCGGCCTCAGCCCTTCGTGACGAAGAAATAGACCGTCATCGCCACGCCCACGACGATCACGAACTTGCGCAGGACCGGCGGCGGGATGTGGCGGGCGACGGCGGCCCCGGCGTAGCCGCCGGCCATGGCGGCGACCAGCATGATCAGCGCCTCGTTCCAATAGACCGCGCCGCCGAAGACGAAGGCCACCACGGCCACCGCATTCAGGCAGCCGGACACCAGCGCCTTCAGCCCGTTCATCGCGTGCAGGTCGGTCAGGCCGAAGACGCCCAGCGTCGCCAGGATCAGGATGCCGATCCCCCCGCCGAAATAGCCGCCGTAGATGGCGATGAAGAACTGCACGATCAGCACCGTGGCGTGGCCGACCTTGAAGTTGCGGCGGATGTAGGCCGACACCTTCGGACCGAAGGCGAACAGCACCGTCGCGAACAGCAGCAGCCAGGGGATGACCGCCTCGAACACCCGCTGCGGCGTCCACAGCAGGAGCAGCGCCCCCAGCAGCCCGCCAACCAGGCTGACGCCGAGGAAGGCCGGTAGGCTGACCTCCTTGATCCGCCCCAGCTCCCGCCGGTAGCCGTAGGCGCTGGCCAGCGCGCCCGGCGACACCGCCACCGTGCTCGTCGCGTTGGCGTTCAGCGGCGGCACGCCGGCCATGATCAGCGCCGGGAAGGTCAGGAAGCTGCCGCCACCGGCCACGGCGTTGAGCACGCCCGCAAAGAAGGCGGAGACGATCAGCAGCAGGGTCAGCATGGGGCCACGGTCCGGCGGGTGGAAAAAGCCCGCGGACTATGCCCTCTCGGCAAAGCTTACGGTACTGCGTTTTCGGCGGTGCGGTAATTCACATGGCGCTGTTGTTGGTTCAGCGGGCCGGAGGAAGCGTACGGAGGTAGGCGACCAGGGCGCCCAGCTCGCCGTCGCTCATGCCCTTGTAATAGTGATAGCCCATGGGCGGGCTCAGCCGGCTGCCGTCGGGACGTACACCCTCCGTGATCGCCTTGCCGATCTCCGCGTCGGTCCAGCCGCCCAGCCCATGCTCCTTGTCCTGCGTGATGTTGCGGGACACGGCGTTGCCCCACGGCCCGGTGAAGTTGCGTCCGCCGGCCCCCATGCGGGTCGTGTCGAGCCGCCCGTCCGGCAGCATCGGCGTGTGGCACTCCATGCAGTGGCCGAGCGGGCCGGCCATGTACGCGCCGTACGTCACCGGGTCCGTACGCGGCACCTCCGCCACCGTCCCGACCGGCGGGCCATAGGCGGCGGGCAGCGCCATGCGGTACTCCGACTTCGGGACAGAATGCCGCACCGGCGGCACGCTGCGCAGATAGGCGACGATGGCGCGCAGGTCACCGTCCGACAGGCCGCGGTAGAAGCCGAAGGGCATCGGCGGGCCGATCAGGCTGCCGTCAGGCCGCCGGCCCTCGCGGATGGCGGTGACGAGCTGCTCGTCGGTCCAGCGCCCGATCCCCGTCTCCGGGTCCGGCGTGATGTTGGAGGCGTAGGCGGTGAAGGGGTCCTCGACGAAGGGCGTCCCGCCAGCCATCTCCCGTCCCGCGACCGGGCCGTTCGGCCCTTGCGGCGTGTGGCAGTTGCCGCAGGCGACGATGCCGTTGACCAGGGCGCGCCCCCGCTCCAATGGTGTTTCCGCCCAGGCCGATCCCCCCAGGCACACCATCCCAACGGCCACGGCGGCGCCGCGGCGGACCAGCCGGTTCATGAAAGGCTCCCTCACCGATGTTGCATGACGGCACGCTAACCACGCAACAATCCGCGGCCCAGGCTGAATGTTGAGTATTCCACTCAGCTTTTCGGCTTAGCCGGCATGGCTTTCGCGGAAACACAGGATCGGCTATGGTTCCGGCCCTTTTCAATTGGCGAACGCCACTGGAGTGAGACCGATGTCCGCCCTGCTTGAGACCACCGACGCCTTGCACGATCAGATGCTCGCCCTCGGCCGCGCCGCCCGCGCCGCCGCCGCGGAGCTGGCGACCGTGCCAAGCCCGTCGAAGGATCAGGCCTTGCGGGCGGCGGCGGCCGCTATCCGCGCCCGCAAGGCGGAGATCCAGGCGGCCAACGACGCGGACGTCGCCGCCGCCCGGGAGCGCGGCCTCGCCGGCCCCATGATCGAGCGCCTCGCCCTCAACGACGCCCGCATCGAGGCGATGGCCAAGGGGCTGGAGGACATCGCCGACTTCCCCGATCCCATCGGCGGCGTCATCGCCGAATGGACCCGCCCCAACGGGCTGGCCATCCAGCGCGTGCGCGTGCCGCTGGGGGTGATCGGCATCATCTACGAGAGCCGCCCCAACGTGACCGCCGACGCCGGCGGCCTCTGCCTGAAGTCGGGCAACGCGGCGATCCTGCGCGGCGGGTCGGAAAGCATCCGCTCGTCCGGCGCCATCGCCGCCTGTCTGGCCGACGGGCTGCGCGCCGCCGGCCTGCCGGAAGCGGCGATCCAGCTCGTCCCCACCACGGACCGGGCGGCGGTCGGCCACATGCTGACCATGCGCGACTGTATCGACGTCATCGTCCCGCGCGGCGGCAAGTCGCTGATCCAGCGCATCGCCGAGGAGAGCCGCATCCCGGTCATCAAGCATCTCGACGGCAACAACACCGTCTATGTCGACGCCGGGGCCGACCCGGAGAAGGCGCGCAAGGTGGTGATGAACGCCAAGATGCGCCGCACCTCGATCTGCGGCGCCGCCGAAACGCTGCTGATCGACCGCAAGATCGCCGACGAAGTCCTGCCGGTGCTGGTGAAGGATCTGCTGGACGCCGGCTGCGCGGTCCGCGGCGACGCCGCCGCCCAGGCCGCCGACCCGCGCGTGACCGCGGTGACGGCGGAGGACTGGGACACCGAATATCTCGACGCCATCATCGCCTGCGGCGTGGTGGACGGGGTGGACGGGGCGATCGACCACATCAACCGTCACGGCTCCCACCACACCGACGCCATCGTGACCGAGGACCCGGCGGCGGCGGAGCGCTTCCTCCAGCGCATCGACAGCGGCATCGTGCTGTGGAACGCCAGCACCCAGTTCGCCGACGGCGGCGAGTTCGGCATGGGCGCGGAGATCGGCATCTCCACCGACAAGTTCCACGCCCGCGGCCCGGTCGGGGCGGAGCAGCTGACCAGCTACAAGTATGTCGTGCGTGGCGATGGCCCGGCGCGGCCGTAACACCGCCATACAAGACGCCCCCTCCCACCCCTCCCCCCCCACGCCAGAGGTGGGCGCA
>NZ_WHOR01000380.1:0-4277 GCF_013340925.1 Azospirillum formosense | reverse complement strand
TGTGTTGGGGGGTCCCCCCCCCCCCCCCCCCCAACCCCCCCCCCGCCGATGGCGGGGGAGGGGATAAAGAGGGTGGGAGGTGGACGGTGCAGAGCTTGTCGGGGCTTTCCTTGGCGATGGCCTTGTGGCCGGCGATGGCGGTGTTGATCGCGTCGGAGGTCAGGCGGTGCGGGCCGGGAGCGATCACAACGACGACGCCGCTGGCCGACAGCAGCGGGAAACGCCGCACCGCGCCGTAGCGGTCCTTGCCCTCGAAGCAGCCGGCCTCCCGCGCCTCCGCGTCGTAGAGGCTCTCCGCGTCGGAGCGGAATTGCGCGACGAGGTCCGCCACGCGGGCGAGCGCGTCCTCCTCCGCGGCACCGCTGAGGGCGACGAAGAAATCGTCGCCGCCGATGTGGCCGGCGAAGCCGCCGTTGCCCGAGGCCCAGGCCTTCAGCCGCTCGCTGAACATCAGGATGGCGCGGTCGCCCTGGCGGAAACCGAAACGGTCGTTGAAGGGCTTGAAGTTGTCGAAGTCGAGATAGGCCAGGACGTGCTTGCGGTCCTGCTCCTGAAGGGCGCGCTCGATGTGGCGCACGATGGCGGCGTTGCCGGGCAGGCGGGTCAGCGGGTTCTGGTCCGCGGCCATGGCGAGGTTGCGCTCGTGCACCAGCCGGATCAGCGCACCGCTGGACAGAAAGCCGGCATACTCGCCGCCCTCGATGATGATGATGCCGTCGCTGGCCTCCTCCGCCGAGAAGGCTTCGATCACCTGGTCGAGCGGGGTGGAGATGTCGCAGACCGGGCTCTTCACCACCAGATCCAGCAGCGTGTCGCCCAACCCCTTGTTGCGCAGAAGCTCGCTGCCGAAACGGGAATAGACGAAGCGCTTCAGGTCGCGCTCGCGGATCAGCCCCAGCGGGCGCTGCTGGCGGTCGACGATGGGGGCGATGGACGGGCTGTTGTCGCCGCGGAAATAGTCGAGAAGCTCCGTCTTCGGGGAATTGACGGCCAGCGGCGGCTGCCGCTCGATCACCTCGGACAGGCGCAGGCGGGCTTCGTTCGGCTTGCGCCGGTCCCGGCGGTTCAACTCCTCGACGATGCCGTAGCGCTCGGGCACGGCGTGCAGCTCCAGGCTCGGCCGGGCGATCAGATAGCCCTGGGCGAAGTCGCAGCCGAGATCGCGGCAGGTGTAGAATTCCTTCTCCGTCTCCACCCCCTCGGCGATGATGAGGATGCCGAGCGCGTGGGCGTAGCCGACCAGCGCGTGGGCGATGGCCCGCTTGCGCGTGTCCTGATCGATGCCGTCGATGAAATAGCGGTCGATCTTGAGATAGTCGGGCTTGGATTCGTAGAGCAGCCGCAGCCCGGCGAAGCCGACGCCGAAGTCGTCCAGCGCCACCCCGATGCCCGCCTGCCGGTAACGGTCGATGGCCTGCTCGATGCTGTGGTCGGGGCGAAGCTCGCGGCGTTCCGAAATCTCCAGGCTGACGGTCAGGCGCGGGTCGGGCGTGCCGCCGTCCAGCGCAAAGGGGGCCAGCCAGGGCGAGCCGGCGACCCCGACCACCCGCGCGTCGATGTTCAGGAACAGCTTGGCGTCGGGCCAGTTGTCCAGCGCGCGGAAGGCCGCCACCGCCTTGCCGTGCAGGGCGCATTCGACCTCGGCCAGAAGGCCCTGCATGCAGGCGGCGTCCAGCAGGTCGTTGGGGCTGGCGAAGGGACTGCGCTCCAGGCCGCGCAGCAGCGCCTCCATGCCGTGGCAGCGCCCGGTGCGCATCTGCACGATGGGCTGGAAGGCGACCGACAGCCCGGCCAGCAGGCGGGTCCATTCCGCCGGCAGCGCGGCCTTCGGGCGCTCCCCGCCGGGGCGCCGGGGCGATCGTCCCATTCTTCTGCTGGCACCGAGGCCATGGCTTCGTCCACCGCCGGCTGTCCATGTTCGTCGCGGGCAAGCCCATCTTGTAGCGGATGATCTTTTCGATTTCGTGACAAAGGCAAGGCGTGTGCGCGCAGCGCGATCCAAAATGCCCTTCGCACCCCGGCCCCGCTTTGCGCTATAGGGGTGCGCTTCAACGCAGACGATGATGGATCTGGGGGGCGGCGGGGCATGAAGGTCGGCATCGACATGGGGGCGGCCATGACGGCTGGCGCGACGGGGGCGTCGGCGATGCTGGATCTCGAGGAACTGCTGGCGACCCGCCTGCTGGTGCAGGGCAACTCCGGTTCCGGCAAGTCGCACCTGCTGCGCCGTCTGATCGAGCAGAGCGCGCGCTGGGTCCAGCAGGCGGTGATCGACCCCGAGGGCGACTTTGTGACCCTGGCCGAGCGCTTCGGCCACATCGTGGTGAACGCCGACGAGCACAGCGAGGCGGCCCTGCAGAGCGTCGCCGCCCGCGTACGCCAGCACCGCGTCTCCGTCGTGCTGAATCTGGAGGGGCTGGACGCGGACATGCAGATGCGCCACGCCGCGGCCTTCCTGGGCGGGCTGTTCGACGCCGACCGCGACCACTGGTACCCCATGCTGGTGGTGGTGGACGAGGCGCAGCTCTTCGCCCCGTCGGCCGCCGGCGAGGTGTCGGACGAGGCGCGCAAGGTCTCGCTGGGCGCCATGACCAACCTGATGTGCCGCGGCCGCAAGCGCGGGCTGGCCGGGGTGATCGCGACGCAGCGCCTCGCCAAGCTCGCCAAAAACGTGGCGGCGGAAGCCTCCAACTTCCTGATGGGCCGCACCTTCCTCGACATCGACATGGCCCGCGCCGCCGACCTGCTGGGCATGGAGCGCCGCACCGCGGAAATGTTCCGCGATCTGGAGCGCGGGCATTTCATCGCGCTCGGCCCGGCGATCTCGCGCCGCCCGCTGCCGCTGCGCATCGGTGCCGTCGAGACGCAGGGGCGGGCCGGCAGCCCGAAGCTGATGCCGCTGCCCGACACCCCGCTGGAGGACGCGCGGGAGCTGATCTTCAAGCCGGGCGAACCGGAACCGCCGCGCCTGGCGGTGCGCCGCCCTTCGACCAGCGCCAGCGCCGATCTGCTGGCCCAGCTCTCCCGCCCGCGCCCCCTGCCGCTGGAACCGGAGAGCGAGGACGCGGCACCCGCGCTGCCCATGGAGGAGCCGGAAACGCCGGAGCAGGCGGCGGAGCGCAAAGCCGCCTACGAGGCGATCCTGCGCGAGGTGATGGCCGATCCGGAGGCGCCTTA
This sequence comes from Azospirillum formosense, assembly GCF_013340925.1. Taxonomy (GTDB): domain Bacteria; phylum Pseudomonadota; class Alphaproteobacteria; order Azospirillales; family Azospirillaceae; genus Azospirillum; species Azospirillum formosense. The sequence continues at coordinate 1,100 of NZ_WHOR01000380.1, read as the reverse complement.
CCGATCCATCGCCGTGCTGTATCAGGACTTCCTGGTGCGCTGCCGGACGCAGGGGGTGCGGGGTGAACTGCTGGAGTTGCCGGCCTTCCGGCGCAAGCTGGCGGCGGCCCGCGCCGGGGCGGGGGACGGCACCGAGGAGAATCCCGCCTGGGCGAAGGCGACCCAGGTTGCGGCGACCCTGCCGGAGGACATCCAGGTCGTCTTCCTGCTGCTGGCCCGCGCGGCGCTGGACCATCTGCCCTGCCCGTCCGACGCCGAGGTGGCGCGCGCCTGCGGCAGCCGGTCGCGCGGGCGGGCGCGGCGCCTGCTGACCTACATGGAGCAGCGCGGCTTCATCGCCACGCGCAGCGGGCTGGGCAACACGCGCAGCATCGCCCTGCCGGCGCTGGGCTGGGAAACCGCGCTGGGCGATCCGAACGCCGAGGATGGGTCCGACGGGCCGGAGGACGGCGGGCTGTTCGCCACCGTCTGAGGGGCGCTTTATTCGTCGTCCGGCTCGATCCCGGCGGCCACGGCGTGGGCCAGACGTCCGGCGGCGGCGACCGCGGCCATGGCCTGCTGCGCCTTGGCGGCGATGCGCGCGGTGCCCTCGGGAGCCGGTTGGTAGAGCAACGGGTCGGGCAGCCGTTCGGCGAAATCCCAGGCGCCGGTAACGGGGTCCCAGACCTCGAACACGTCGGGGTTGGGACGGCGGGCGACCCAGGCGCGGGCGGCGTTGCCCTCGGCGCGGAAGCGCACCCCGAAGAAGCGGCTGGCCGCCATGGCCCCGATGGCCGCGGTCAGATCCCCATCGGCGTCCGGACAGCGCTGCGTCAGAGCGGCGCGCAGGGCTTCCGCCAGGGCGCGGCGGTCGTCATGATGGGGAAGGCCGTCGGGATCGGTTCTCATGGCCCGCGATGGTAGAGGGACGGCGCGCCTCCGCAAGCGGGCGCGATGTCGCAAGCCCCCCTGAACATTCCCGGAGTCGTCATGGTCAGCCTGTCCGAAGCCTACGCCATCGCCATCGGCCACCACCGGGCCGGACGGATGGGCGAGGCCGCCGGGGTCTACCGGGCGATCCTCGACGCCGACCCGCGGCAGGCCGACGCGCTGCACCTGCT
>NZ_WHOR01000037.1:0-31642 GCF_013340925.1 Azospirillum formosense | reverse complement strand
GGAGAGCGCCGCGGCGGGCGTGCAGGCGGTGTTGGTGCCCCCCCCGCCTGTGTTGTCGCGCATTGCCGGCCAGACGCCGGCCCGCCCGCGCCGGCTGTTCCCGGCCGCGGGCCGCCGGGTGCGGGGGGCGCCCCACCCCCCCGCGGCGGGCGGCCCGGGGGCCCCCCCCCCCGGCGGGGAGCCGGCGGGGCGGGCGGGCCGTCCGCCCGCACCGCCCTGCTGTCCTTCCTGCTGGAGTGGATCGAAGGGCGGCTGGACGGGGCGAGGCTGCTGGCCGCCGGGCACCGCGTCGTCCATGGCGGCACCCGCCACGCCGCCCCGGTGCTGCTGACCCCGGCGGTCATGGAGGAGCTGGAGAGCTTCATACCCCTGGCGCCGCTGCACCAGCCGCACAACCTCGCCGCCATCCGCGCGCTGGCCGAGGCCCATCCGGAACTGCCGCAGGTCGCCTGCTTCGACACCGCCTTCCACCGCGGCCAGCCCTGGCAGGCGCAGATGTTCGCCATCCCGCGGGAACTGACCGACGAGGGCGTGCGCCGCTACGGCTTTCACGGCCTGTCCTACGAGTACATCGCCCGCCGCCTGCCGGAGCTGGCTCCGGAGCTGGCCGACGGCCGCGTGGTGGTCGCCCATCTCGGCAGCGGCGCCAGCATGTGCGCCATCCACGCCGGGCGCAGCGTGGACAGCACCATGGGCTTCACCGCGCTGGACGGGCTGCCGATGGGCACCCGCTGCGGCAACATCGATCCCGGCGTGCTGATCTACCTGATGCGCCAGAAGGGCATGGGCGCCGACGCCATCGAGAAGCTGCTCTACAACAAGTCCGGCCTGCTCGGCGTGTCTGGCCTGTCGAACGACATGCGCGCTCTGCTCGACAGCGCGGACCCGCAAGCCGAGGAGGCGGTGGAGCTGTTCTGCTTCCGCATCGCCAAGGAGACAGGCGCGCTCGCCGCGTCGATGGGCGGCATCGACGCGCTGGTCTTCACGGCGGGCATCGGCGAGCGCTCCGCCCCGGTGCGGGCGCGGGTGGGCGACAAGCTGGCCTGGCTGGGCGTGGTCCTCGACCCGGCGGCGAACGAGGCCAACGGCCCGCTGATCTCCGCCCCGACCAGCCGCATCCCCGTCTACGTCATCCCGACCGACGAGGAGCAGATGATCGCCCTGCACAGCCGCAAGGCGCTGGAGACCGCCTGATTCTCGGCCCGCCCGGTGACGCCGCATGAAGGCTGAATGAAGAAGGCCCGCCGTCGTGACGGCGGGCCTTTCTTTTGCGGGGGTGAGCGGTCGGCTTTTACAGACCTTTCCAGAGCTTCAGGTACTCGATCAACTTTCGCGTGTGGGCCGGCGGCGGCTGGTGGAAGCGGGCGACCAGACCGACCTGCTCGTCCATCTTCACGACGACGCCCCGGCAGGCGAAATCCGAGCTTTCCTCGCCAAGCCGGAAGAGGATGCGGAAGTCGAACTGCTGCTTGGCGATCAAATCCCCGTCATAGGGGCGGATGCGGAAAGACCCGAGGACGAACTCCTCCGGCACATATTCATGGCTGTCGATCCGGATGGTCGGGGGATCGGCGGGGCGTTCCTTGGCGTTGGACGCGGAAGCCACGGTGGATTTGCCTCGTCCGCTCAATTTCGACAACCACGACATGGCGGCCCAGGCCCCTTCCAGACAACATCGTGACAGAACTGCAATTGTCCGGAGTTTCGGACCTATTTCCTTTAATAATGGTTAAGGGTTGTCCGCCGGGGCCAAGGTCATGATTTTTCATGCCAGAACCGGCACGGCAGCCCAGTGGTGAGTGGCTTTGTCGCATGTCGCGCCGGCATGGCAACCATGACGTTGCCTTTTGGTGGCCGTTCTCGTCAAATGATGGGAGAGTGATTGCCTTTTCAACACTTGATGAATGGGTCTGTGGATAGGTTCTGCCCGTTTCGGCATTTCGCAGATGCGGTATTTTCTTCGCATCCGCAAATGAACAGCGAAAGGAGGCGCGGACGGACGGCGAAACGCAGCGCGGCGGTCCAGCCAATGAAATCAGCCGCCTGGTCTTCCAAATCATCCGTACCTGGAGGAGGAAAGCCATGATGCATCGCAACATCGGGGATTTGTTGAATCGCCGCCGCGTGGTCAGCCTTCCGGCGGGAGCGTCGGTGCGGGATGCCGCGCGGCAGATGAAGGCCGCCCATGTGGCGTCCGTCGTGGTCACCGCCTCCATCGACGAACAGATCGAAGGCATCTTCACCGAGCGCGACCTGACCGACCGCGTGGTGGCCGACGGGTTGGACCCGGATCACACCCCGCTGTCGGAGGTGATGACCCCATGCCCGGTCACCGTGGGCCACGACATCACGGTGGGCGAGGCTTTGCGCCGGATGGCCGACCACGGCTTGCGCCACCTGCCGGTCGTCCGCGACGGCCGCGTCATCGGCGTCGTCTCCATGCGCGACTTCATGGGCGAGGAGCTGATGCTGATCGAGCACGAGCAGGAGATGATGGACAGCCTGACCGAAGTCATGATGTGACGGCTTGCGGGTCCTCCCGCGCGCCCTTCCGAGGGGGCGCGGGAGGACCCGTACGGGCCTGTTACCCCAACTTCTTCAGGGCGGTCTCGACCTTGTCGATCTTTGTCTCGGCCTTGGTCAGGGCGGCGTGCGACTCCTTCAGCCCGTCCAGGGACACCTTTGCCTCGGCGAGCAGCGGGCCGAAGTCGGGGTCCTTGTCGGAGACCATGGACGGGAAGGACTTGCGGGTGCCGGTGATCTCGTTGGCGGCGGCGAGGATCTCCTTCTTCGCCTGGGCGGCCTGCTGGCGCACCTGGGTGATGTAGAAGGTCGCGGTCTTGATGGAGGCCGCCCGCTTGTCGTCCTCCGCCTCTTCGGCGACCATCTGCTCCTGCTGCGCGCGGTCGGCCTGCCCTCCGACGTCGCGGGCGATGTTGTCGTAGAAGGAGTCGGCGTCCTGCGCCCGTTTGGCCAGCTTGCGGCAGCTCGCCAGATAGGTGGCGCGCAGGTCCAGGGCGCCCTTCAGCGCCTGGGCGGCCTCCTTGACGATGCCGGCCGCCTCGGTGGCGGCCTCGGCGGTGTCGTCCTTCAACTGGTCCAGCTTCATGACGATGGCGTCGGCCCGGTCGAAGGCCCCCTGGGCCGGGTCGCGTCCCCCATATTGCTTGGGGTCGAGCTTCATCTTGGCGACGGCGGCCTTGGCTTGGCTGAACAGCTTGGCGGCCTGGACGGCGGTCGCGGCGACCTTCTTGGCCTGGGCGTCCACCGTCTTGGCGGCGGCCTGGACCGCGGCGGCCTGGGCCTTCGCCTCCTTGGCGTTGCCGGCCCCCTGCGCCTCCAGCACGTTGCGCAGAGCGAGGTCGGCGTTGGCGGCGGCTTGGTCGAGCAGCTTGATGTCGGCGTTGGTGGCCTTCAGCAGCCCGTCGATCTGCACCGCGACCTTGTCGGCGATGGCGCGGGCGGCCTTGCCCTGCTCCTCGGCCTCCTTGGCCTTCTCCGCCTCGGCGTCCTCGCGCATCTCGGCGATGCGCTCGTTGACGGCCACGCCGGCGCGGCGGCCGATGTCGTCCAGCGCCTGGCCGAGCTTCTTCAGCTCCGCCGCGATGGTCGCCGCGCCCTCGGCCTTGGCCGACTTCTCCAGCGTCGTCTGATAGGCGGTGGCGCTCTTCACATAGTCGAGCAGCGCCTTCTCCAGCGCCTTGGCGTCGCTCTTGCCCAGAGCGGTGTCGAGCGCCTTGGTCACATCCTCCAGCCCGGACTTGTGGAAGACGCCCATGAACTTGGCGCTCGGCTTCTTCTTGCCGGTGGCCGTCTCAAACGTCGTCTTGGCGGATTTCCAGTCGCTTGCGAATCCCATGGCGTTCCTCCCCGGATTGGACGGCGGAACGATGGAGCGGACGGATTGGACCGACAATCCGGGATGGGTCCATTGCGGATGGGTTCGGCAGCTGGCAACGGGGGCGATTCACAGGGCGCGCGCCGGGGCGTAGACTGGGGAGGTCCGTCCCTGAAACCCGCTGGTGCGAGGAAGGCGATGCTTCTGCCGTCCATCCACGACTTCACCGCCGAAGCCGCCGACCCTGCCCATTACGCGGCGCTGGACGGCGACTGGTCGCTGGCCGTCGCCGACGTCGTGGCGAGCACCCGTCTGGCCGGGGAGGGGCGTCACCGCGACGTGAATTTCGTCGCCGCCGCGGTGGTCGCCGTCCTGTCGGAGGCGGTGCGGGAGCCGGAGCAGGCCCCCGCCTGCCAGTTCGGCGGCGACGGCGCCATCGCCGCGGTTCCGCCGGGCCGCAGGGCGGCGGCGGAGCGGGCGCTGGCGGCGCTCGCCCATTGGGCCGGGACGGAGATGGACGTGCCTCTGCGGGTCGGCCTCGTGCCCGTGCGGGCGCTGCTCGACGAGGGGCTGGAGGTTCTGGTCGCCCTGCAGGATTTCGGCAACGGCGACGCCTTCGGACTGTTCCTGGGGCGTGGGGTCGTCGCGGCGGACGCCTGGGTGAAGGCCGATCCGCGCTGGCGGCTGGAGCCGCGGCCCGGCCCCTTGACCGGACTGGAAAGCGTGTCCTGCCGCTGGAACCCGGTGGACAGCGGGCGCGGCGTGATCCTGTGCGTGATCGTCGACCCGTTGCCCGGCGGCGGTCCGGGGCTGGCGGTTCTGGGCCCGGGCCAGGCCGACATCGAGCGGATCGTGCCGACCGCCACGGCGGCGCCGCTCGGCATGGGGGAACGGCTGGCGATGCGCTGGCCGCCCTCCTGGCGTTCGCTGTGGCTGGAGGCGCGGACGCGCCCGCGCGGGCGGCGGCTGGTCTGCGCGCTGTCGGCCCTGGGAAAGTCGGCGCTTCTCACGTTGGTGCTGAGCGCCGGGTGGCGGATGGGTGACTTCGATCCGGACCGCTACCGCCGCGGCATGGCCGAACGGTCGGATTTCCGCAAGTCGGCGGGCGGGCCGCGCCTCGTCCTGGACGTGACGGAAGGGGAGGCCGACGCCATCGAAGCGATGCTGGCCGCCCACGCGGCGGCCGGGCGCATCCGCTACGGCACCGCGCGGGCGGCGGCTTCCACCGTGACCTGCCTGGTCGGCGACCTCGCCGCCGACCGGCACGTCCATTTCGTCGATGGAGCGGAGCTGGGCTTCTGGCGGGCCTCGGTCATGCTGAAGCGGATGGCCGAGCGGGAACCGTCCGCTCAGTAGGCCCCGCGGCCGAGCAGGCGGCGGCGGGATTCCGCCTCGTCCACCGTCACGATCTCGGTGCCGACCGGCCACAGGGCCAGCAGGGCGAGCTTCAGATGCGCCCAGGCGAAGGGCAGGCCGATGATGGTGATGGCGAGGCCGACCGCCGCCACCAGATGGCCGAGCGCCAGCCACCAGCCGGCCAGCACGAACCACAGGATGTTGCCCAGCGTGCCGAGCAGGCCGGTGCCGATGTCCTCGCGGCCGCGGAACTCATCCCGGCGGACGGCGGTTTGTCCAAAGGGCAACAGGGTGTACCAGGCGATCGTGAAGGCCGACCGCGCCCACGGGATGCCGACGATGGTGATGACCATCAGGATGGCCGCGAAGAGCCATCCGGCGGCCATCCAGATGCCGCCGGTCACCACCCACAGGATGTTGAGAAGAAGGCTGAGCAAGGGCATCGGGTGTTTCTCCTTTTGCCCGCAGATGTGGGGATGGCGGGTGGCTTCGCCCAGAGGAGGGATCGGCGAAAGTGGCGCATCGAAAGATTCACCCCCTCCCGGCTTCCGGCGGCTTGAATGCCCTCCGGAAAGGCCACAGATCGAAAGAGGGACCTTTGAGCAAAAAGCGGTTCCGCAGGGAACCGGGGTCCGCGCCGCACGCCATCCAGGGTATCACCGGATCGGAGGCCGCATGAACGAGGTCCAGAACCACGAAGAGTCCACCGACGCCGCCGTCATGGGCGACGACGCCGAAAGCATGGCGCCGGTGGTCACCGCCATCCTTGGCACCGCCATCGCCGCGGCTCTCAAGCGCGCCGGAACCGCCGACGTCACCCATGGGGTGATCGCGGGGTTGCGCCTGTTGCGCTCCGCCGCGGAGGCGGAAGCCGGCTACACCATGGGAGCGGCCATCGACACCGCCATCCGCACGCGCCTGCTGGTGGAGAACCTGTCGGCCCTGCGCACCACCGGGTCCGCCCCGGCGCCGGTGCCGTTGCCCGAACCGGGTGCGGGGGTGGCCATCGCGTCGGCCATCTTCGTCAGCGCCGCGGAATCCTGTCTGACCGTGAACGCCCACGCTGACGACAACGGGCCGCTGGAGATGGCCGTGTTCGCCTTCTCCACGCAGTTGATCCAGCAGCTGGGCGGGTCGCCGGACTGGCGGGACCTGATGCGCGAACTGCACCGCCCGTCCGAGCCGCGCGACGACCGCCCGGTCGAAGCGCTCCCCGACGGCAACACCATTCACTGATGTGCCACGTGGTTGTGCGGGTTCCGCCAGGAATGGCGGGACTGCACAACAATTGGGGTAAAAACCTGCGATTTTCGGGATTTGCGGCCACCGTTCGCGCCATTTCGGGCCTTTTTATGGTACGGGACAAGGCTGCAAACCCTCCATTAGGCTCCCTGTCAATCGGCGGAGACGATCTCCGCGACGTGTTCGGGAATCGGGGAGCGGAGCCTTGACCATACACAGCAGCGCCGGGCGGCCCGCGGGAGCCGCGTTCGGCATCGTGCCGTCGTCGCCGGGCGAGGCGCCAACCGCAAGCTGCGGCGCATCGCGGGAGGTGGGGCCGGGCTGCATCGTCGCCGGCGATCCCGCCGGACGGCGAATCATCCTGATCCACGCGACGTTCAGCGAATCCCGGGCCTGGACCCGCCTGCTGCGCGCCGTTCCGGCGGGACAGGAATGGGTGGCCGTGCCGCGGCCCGATCCGGTGCCGATCGGCGGCGCTTCCCGCCTGCGCGGCGGCGACCCCGGCGTGCCGGCGGCGGCGCTGCGTCCGCTTCTGGCGCTCCGCCGCTCGCGCAAGCCGCTTCTCGTCGGCAGCGGCGGCGGCGTGCCGGTGGCGTTGCGGGCCGTGCTGGAGTTTCCGGAGCTGGTCGGCGGCCTTCTGCTGATCGACCCGATGGCCGAGGAGACGGTCCGGCCGGGCGTGTTCCGCCGAATCGCCGCCTGCATCCTGCCGCCCGTCGTCCGCGACAGCGCGGCGGAACTTCAGGCCATGGCGCCCATGCTCGACGCGGTCCGCGTGCCGGTCACGCTGGTGCAGGGAAAGGACATGCCGGACGGCGTGCCGGGCGCGTCCTTTTTGGAGCAGCGTCTGACCGGTTGCCGCAACCTGACCGTGGTGACCGTTCCCGGCCAGCAGGTCGTGCCCGCCCGGCACGAATCGGCCATCCGCGGCGCTCTGGCCGCGCTGGTCGCCTCGGTGGAGCGCGGAGGGGCCTGATACCGTCGCGCGTAAGTCCTGACTTACGCGCGACGGTAAGGGCCGCGACGGCGGCCCCGCAGGCTCATGCCTGCGAAGGCAAGCGGCCGGACGGCCGCGCCCGCCGTCTGAGGGCAAGCGCAAAGCCTGATGTGTCAGGCTTTGCGCTTGATTGTATGAGAAGGGCCGCGAAGGGCGTCCGCTCAGAAACCGTTCGCGGTGATCGCCGCCTGGGTGCGGTTGCGGACGCCGAGCTGGCGCAGGATCGCGGTCACATGCACCTTCACCGTGCCTTCGGTCAGGCCCAGCTCATGCGCGATCTGCTTGTTGGACTTGCCGTCGCGCAGGCGGTTCAGCACGTCGCGTTGGCGCGGGGTCAACTGGTCGCCCGCCCCGTCGGCCAGGGAGCCAAGCGGATCGGCGTCCCCCGCACCGTTGCCGGCGTGCGGCGCGCTGTCGGCCATCCGGTCGCCGCGGATCGCCTGTTCGGGCAGATAGACGCCGCCGGCCAGCACGAGCTGGAGGGCGCCCATCAGCACCTTCGCGCTGCTCGACTTCGGGATGAAACCGGCGGCGCCGTTCTCCAGCGCGGCCAGCAGGTCCGACCGCTTCTCCGATCCCGACACCACGACCAGCAGCGCCTTGGGAAGCCGCTCGTGAATGTCCCCGAGCAGCGAGAAGCCGTTCCATCCCGGCATGCCGAGATCCAGGAGGATCAGGTCGAAGGCGATGGCGCCGTCGCACAGGCGGCGGACGTCGTCGAACGTCCCGGCCTCGTGGAACACCATGCTGTCGTCCGACTGGGCGAGCAGACGCCGCAACCCGTCCCGGAACAGCAGGTGATCGTCGGCAAGCAGAACGTTCAGGGTCGGCTTTTCCGCGCTGTATTCCATGATGCTCATCGTGTCGGGGCTGCGATCCAAACAAATTCGGAGCGTATTGCCGAAATAGCCATCATCATTTCGGGGCGGAAGAGGGCCTTTGGTCCTATGGCGCACCACTTATGGCGTGTCGCCGCGCCCAAAACGGGTGCTTCGGACGCGACAACGCCGGCCGCGGGATGGCGCGGCCGGCGTTGTGGATGCCGGGAAGGCAGAACCGCAAGACGCAGGACGATGGATCAGACCACGCCGGCGCTGACCCCGGCGGCTTCCGCCGGCTGGTCGCCGATGCCGTTGTTCAGCGCCCAAATGGCGGCCTGGGTGCGGTTGGAGGCGTTGATCTTGCGCAGCAGGCTCTTCAGATGGACCTTCACCGTGGCCTCCGTGATGTGGAGGTGGTTGGCGATCATCTTGTTGGAGTTGCCGTTCAGCAGGCAGCGCAGGATCTGGATTTCGCGCTGGGAGAGGCCCTTGCGGCGGGCCGGAACCTCGGTCGCCAGCTCCTCGCTGCGGCCGTTGATCAGCAGCTCGGCCAAGTGGGTGGGGAACACCTTCTCGCCCATCATCACCAGCTTCAGCGACTGCATCAGCGCTTCGCAGGCGATGTCCTTCATGAGGTAGCCGTGGGCGCCGGCGCCGAGCGCGCCCGACAGGCGGCGGGTGCACAGGTCGGTGGTCAGGATGACGACGCGGATGCCGGGATGGCCATCGCGCAGGGCGCGGAGCTGGTCGGCCTCGTCCTCGCCGCCGTTGATGAGGTCGATGAGGACCAGGTCGGGCTGGGTGCCCGCCGCCTCGACAGCGGGGACGCCCTCACGCAGGGTGCCGGCCTCGCCCATCACCTTGAAGGGCGTGTTCTCGAACAGACGCTTCATGCCTTCGCGGAAGAGCTTGTTCGCGTCGATCAGGAAAACGTTCACGGGGTCCATTGTTCCTACCCGCCCTCTGCTTGTTTCAATTCGGTCGTTCGTCTGGCCCCTCCGTGGACATCCGGTCCGGGGGGAGGGCCGCTCTCCGCGGCTGTCCGTTTGGTTCCGGGGTGCCACGATCTGATTGGACCTTACCCCGGATTTGCGGAACAGAAAATTTCCCCAAAGGAAAAGTTATGTCTCGCAATGGGCATATGCCCTAAGCCGAAATAAGACAAACCGTTCAACGAACCATTCACGAATGTCCCACGCGGAATAATCAATCGGTCCTGAATTCGGTTCAGCCTGTGATTTGTCTGTGACTGCGGGTGAATCTTGGGTTCCTATGGCCGATGTGACTTCGGGCTATTGTGATAAGACAGGTGCTATGGGGTGGGGCATAGCACTGGCCGTGGCCAACTCGGCCCATGGGCTTAGTCTCATGCCGATCGGCGGAGCGTCCCGGCCGTTCCGTCAAGGGAAGGGGTTCGATGCGCCGGGGGGCGTGCTATATACGGTGTCCTCTTTCGATGAAGGGCGTCTTCCGACCGCGGGGGAGCCCACCCAGGAAATCCGGTGCCGCATGTCCGATCCCTACGCCTACGACGATCCGCTGGGCCATGATCCCCTCAGCCAAGCGGGTGCCCCGGCCCCCGCGCCGGCGCAGCGTTTCGCCTATCTGGACGGGCTGAACCCCGTGCAGCGCGAGGCGGTGGAGGCCATGGATGGCCCGGTGCTGGTGCTGGCCGGCGCCGGCACGGGCAAGACGCGCGTGCTGACCACCCGGCTGGCCCATCTGCTGATGACGCGCCGCGCCGCCGCCTTCCAGATCCTGGCGGTGACCTTCACCAACAAGGCCGCCCGCGAGATGCGCGAGCGCGTCGCCCATCTGGTGGGGATCGAGCCGGAGGGCTGGTGGCTGGGCACCTTCCACGCGCTGGCCGCGCGCATCCTGCGCCGCCACGCCGAGCTGGTGGGGCTGAAGTCCAACTTCACCATCCTCGACACCGACGACCAGATCCGTTTGATCAAGCAGCTTCTGGAGGCGGCGAACGTCGATTCCAAGAAGTGGCCGGCGCGGCAGGTGCTGGGCGTGATCGAGCGCTGGAAGGACCGCGGCCTGACGCCGGACCGGCTGAACGAGGGCGACGGCGGGGACGTGGCCGGCGGGCGCGTGGTGGCGCTCTACCGCGCCTACCAGGAGCGGCTGCGCACGCTGAACGCCTGCGACTTCGGCGACCTGCTGCTGCACAACATCACGCTCTTCCAGAAGCACCCCGACGTGCTGGCGGAATACCACCGCAAGTTCAAATACATCCTGGTCGACGAGTATCAGGACACCAACGTCGCCCAGTATCTCTGGCTGCGCATCCTCTCGCAGGCCCACAAGAACATCTGCTGCGTCGGCGACGAGGACCAGTCGATCTACGCCTGGCGCGGCGCCGAGATCGGCAACATCCTGCGCTTCGAAGCCGACTTTCCCGGCGCCACGGTGGTCAAGCTGGAGCAGAACTACCGCTCCACCGGGCACATCCTGTCGGCGGCCTCCGGCCTGATCGCCAACAACAAGGGGCGGCTCGGCAAGACTCTGTGGACCCAGGCGGACGGCGGCGAGCCGGTGCGCGTGCGCGGCGTCTGGGACGGCGAGGAGGAGGCCCGCTGGGTCGGCGACGAGATCGAGGCGCTGCAGCGCCAGGGCGTGTCGCTCGCCCAGATCGCCGTGCTGGTCCGCGCCGGCTTCCAGACCCGCGAGTTCGAAGAGCGCTTCATCACGCTGGGCCTGCCCTACCGGGTGATCGGCGGCCCGCGCTTCTACGAGCGGCAGGAGATCCGCGACGCGCTGGCCTATCTGCGCGTCGTCAACTCGCCCGACGACGATCTCGCCTTCGAGCGCATCGTCAACGTGCCCAAGCGCGGCGTCGGCCCGGCGGCCCTGCAATGCCTCTATCAGGCGGCGCGGTCGCGCGGGATGCCGCTGACCGAGGCGGGCTGGGCGCTGACCGAGACGGACGAGCTGAAGCCCAAGGTGCGCGGCGTGATGCGCAACCTGCTTCAGGACTTCTTCCGCTGGCGCACCCTGACGGCGACCATGCCGCACACCGAACTGGCCCGGATGATTCTGGACGAGTCCGGCTACACCCGCATGTGGCAGGAGGACAAGACGCCCGAGGCGCCGGGCCGGCTGGAGAACCTGAAGGAACTCATCACCGCCATGGCGGAGTTCGAGAACCTGCCGGGCTTCCTGGAGCATGTCGCCCTGGTCATGGAGAACGCCGAGGCCGCGGGCGTCGATCAGGTCACGGTGATGACCCTTCACGGCGCCAAGGGGCTGGAGTTCGACATGGTCTTCCTGCCCGGCTGGGAGGAGGGCGTGTTCCCCAACCAGCGCGCGCTGGACGAGACCGGCATCGCCGGGCTGGAGGAGGAGCGCCGCCTCGCCTATGTCGGGCTGACCCGGGCGCGCAAGCGGGCCTACATCAGCCACGCCGCCAACCGGCGGCTCTACGGCAACTGGGTCAGCGCCATCCCCTCCCGCTTCGTCGAGGAGATCCCCGGCGGCGACGTCGAGGCGGAGGCGGCGAGCGGCCTCTACCCCGGCGGCAACGCCGGCGGCTTTGGCGGGGGCGGCTTCGGCGGCGGAGGGAGCTTCCGCGATTCGCCGAGCTACCCCGCCTTCCGCGCCGGCCAGCAGGCGGCGGGACGGCAGCAGCCCCCGTCGCCGCGCACCATCACGCTGGACAGCGGCTCCTATCAGGTCGCCCCCCGCGCGCGCCCGAACGCGCCCTTCCCGAAGGGGGCGCGGGTGTTCCACCAGAAGTTCGGCTACGGCACCGTCACGGCGGTCGACCAGGACAAGCTGGAGATCGACTTCGACCAGGCCGGCAGCAAGAAGGTGATGGACAGCTTCGTGGTGCCGGCGGAGAAGGCGGGCTGACGGGAACGGGATGGACGGGGCAGGGTGACCGATTGCCGCAGCGGCCCCTTGCGGTGACGGTCGTCACAGGTTCGGCGGCGGCGTTCGGCTACAGGTTGTGCACAGACAGCGCGCCCACAGCCGCCTCCACAGCCACGGAACCCGTCCAGTGTTCGGCAAGAGCAGCACCGCGTTCGAGGTCCAGATCCGCCGTGAGGGCCGCTGGACCATCGAGGGGACCTACGACGACGAGCGCCGTGCCCTGGCCTCCGCCCGCAGTTGGCTGGCGGTCAGCGGGGTGGAGGAGGTCAAGGCCCTCAAGTTCCGCTCGCTGGCCGGGCTGTCGCTGGAGACGGTGATCTTCCAGAAGGCCGTTCCGGTGGTGAAGGACAAGCCCATGGCGCTGGGCGGCACGGCGGAGGGCGCGCCCTACTGCACGGCTCCCGGCGATCTCTACGGCTTCGAGTCGCGGGTGGTCATCGGCCGGCTGCTGCGCCCCTTCCTCGACAAGTTCCGCATCACCCCGACCGAGCTTCTCCACAGCTGGACCTACCTGCGCAAGCTGGACGAGCAGGGCCTTCTGCTGGGCGCGGCGCTCCAGGCGGTGGCCCGTCACCACGCGGACCGCCATGGCGTCGCCGTGCCGGCGCGGGCGCGCGAGCTGCGGGCCTTCGCCGACGCGGTGATGGCGCGCGCCCGCGACTTCCAGGGGGAGCGCAAGGCCCTGCCGGCCTTCGATCCCGCCGACCTGTCCCGGTCCAGCCGGGTCCTCGCCGCCGCGGTGGGGGAGGAGGGCCATGACTTCGCCTTCCTCAGCCAACTCACCGTCCATCTGGCCGATCGCAACGCGCTGGCCGGCAAGCTGGAGATGCTGCTCGACCTGATCGGGCCGGACGTGGAGCCGCGGCACCTCGCTTCGCTCGACGGGGTGATGGCCGACGCGCTGGGCTCCGCCGAGCTGGTGAAGGAGCTTCTCGGCGCGCAGCCGAACCTCGCCCTGGGGCTGTGCGCGCTGGCCGACCTGATCCTGGGCCGCGACCCGCAGCCGAAGAGCGAGCCGGTCAGCCCTTTGTTGGCCCACATCGGCGCGCTGATCGTCCAGGGGCGCGCGCCGTGCTGCCGCGCCGTCCTGCTGGAGCGCATCCAGCACTCGCTGAACGGCACCCAGCCGCTCGACCGCCGCGACCCGAAGAAAGAGGCGCTGCTGGCCGACCACCTCGCCGCCCATCTGCGCGATCCGCAGGGGCGCCTGCTCGGCGGCGCCGAGGTGGAGAAAGCGCTGGCCCGCCGCCTGATCCGCCACCGTCAGGCGATCCTGCGCGAACAGGGGATGCACGACATCGCGGACCGGCTGTCGGGGCGGTGACTCCGCCGGCTTCGCCTCACGGCGCCGGCGGCGACCAGGGGAGTTCGGTCATCGGCTTGTCCCGCCGCAGCGCCTCGTAGACCGCCGCGCCCTTCTCGCGGTCCGTCTCGCACATCATCATCAGCACGTCGGAGTCGGCGCTGGCCGACGTGCAGACCGTGGAGTCCCGGTTGCAGGTCGGCCGTGGGTGCGGCGCCAGCCAATATCCGGGTTGAGCCTTCCGCGCCGCCTCCCAAAAGGCCGTCGTCAGCTTGGCGCTTTCCGCCTCGCTGCCGTCGTTGCGCACCGTGAACAGCGGCGAGTGCACGCTGCTCGAAAACAAGCCCGAACCGGTCATCTGGGCCACGCAGAAGCGCTCCCGCACCGGCGCGGCCGGCAGGACCGGCGCATCGGCGTACACAGCACCCGGCGGCAGCGCCGGGGTGTCGCTAATGATCGGGCCGACGATCAGCTCGCGCGGCTCGCGGGCGCGCCACAGCTTGACCAGCACGCTCTGCCCGCTGGGCACCGCGCCCAGAACACGGCGCATCTGCATCACATCATCCACCGCGACGCCACGCACCTCCAGGATCACGTCGCCGCCGCGGATTCCCGACAGCTCGGCTGCCTTGCCCGGTGCCAGCGCCGTCACCACCAGGCCGCGCGGCGATTCCAGTCCCAAGGCCTGCGTCAGATGGGGTGTCAAGGGACCGACAGCCGCTCCCATCGCCCCCTGCGGCTCGCTCGCCGGTGCCGCGGCGGGACCGGCCGTGCCGGCCACCGCTCCGCCGATGCCATTGGGGCCGGTGGTGACGGTCGTCGCCGGTGCGGAGCCCGCACCCGCCACCGCGCCGCCACCCGCCGCGCAGCGCTGCTCCGCCATGACTTGACGCACCGCCTTGATGTTGACCACCACCGCCTCGCGGTACGCCGGGTCCACCGTGGGCAGTTGGTCGATGTACCCTTTCTGGAGCGACGCCAGGGCTTGGCAGCCCGTGCCCCGGTAGGAGGGGACCATATCGGCCACCAGGGACGCTTCCGACGGCATGCTCGCCGCGTTCATCGCTCCGATCGCCAGCCCGGCGGGATCGAGCGCGCAGCCCGACACCATCGCCGCCCCGGAAACCGCCACCAGCGCGGCCATCCATGCCCTGGCCGCGTTGCAAACACGCTGCATCATGTCCGCCTCCCCCCGTCGCGCTCTTGCGGAACCCCTGATCCGCTGATCTCCGGGTGCAGTGTGCCCGCTCAAAAGTGGTAAGAAAAGCGGCCGCAAGCCTGTGCCGCGCATTCGTCGGCCAAAACGTCGCAGGCTGCGGTCAATCCAGCCCGGCCGCAGGAAATCTTTGTGTCTCCGCGTCTCTGTGGTTAAGTCTCCCACCAGACAACGACCACCCCATCATCGGCGACCTTCCCCATGTCCTCCTCCAAGCTCTGGCGCATCGCGCTCGTCATTCCCGAAGCCCACGCCCCCGCGTTCGCCGAGGCGATTGGCGATCACGCCGACGCGGTGTCCACCTTCGAGCTGGAGGAGCACGGCGACTGGCTGGTCGAGGCGACGGTCTATGGGCAGCCGGACGAGCCGCGGCTGAACGCCCGCGTCGCCGTCCTGGCCGAGGCCATGGGCATCCCCGAGCCGAAGCTGATCGTCGAGGAGCTGCCCCTCATCGACTGGGTGTCGCACAGCTATCAGGGCTTCCCGCCGATCCAGGCCGGGCGCTTCTTCGTCCATGGTTCCCACCATGAGGGACTTGTCCCGGCGGGCAGCATCCCGCTGCTGGTCGACGCCGCCACCGCCTTCGGCACGGGCGAGCACGGCTCGACCAAGGGCTGCCTGATGGCGCTGGACCGGCTGGCCCGCCGGATGAGCCTGCCGCGCGCCGGGCGGGGCGGGGCGCTCGACATGGGTTGCGGCTCGGGCATCCTGGCGCTGGCGGTGACCAAGCGCTGGCGGGTGCCCGTCACCGCCGTGGACATCGATCCGGAGGCGGTGCGCGTCACCCGCGTCAACGCCGCCCTCAACGGCGTGAAGGCCCGCATCCGCTCGCAGGGCGGCGACGGCTACCACACCGCCATCGTGGGCAAGCACAAGCCCTACCGCCTGATCACCGCCAACATCCTGGCCCGCCCGCTGGCCCGCATGGCGCCGCAGCTGAAACGCCATCTGCAGCGCGGTGGCGTCGCTGTTCTGGCCGGCCTGCTGAACCGGCAGGAGCGCCACGTCATCCAGGCGCACCGCACCCAGGGCCTGCATCTGGTCGCGCGCATCCCGGTCGGCGAATGGACCACCCTTGTGGTGAAGCGCCCGAAGCGGAAGGCCGTAAAGGGCTGAGGCCCCTGGATTTCGGTCCTCCCGTCGCCAATGTCATCCGGACATATGGACGACCCGTGGAGGACCGATGCTGAACCGGATCAGGGCGCTGTTCCAGGAGAACGACCCGGGCGACGACCGCCACAGGCTGGAGGCCGCCGCGGCCGCCCTTCTGGTCGAGGCCGCACGCACCGACAACACCATTTCCCCGGCGGAGCGCGAGCGCATCCTCGACGTCACACGCCGCCACTTCCATCTGAGCGAGGAGGAGGCGCAGGACCTGCTGTCCGCCGCCGTCTTCGACACGGAGGGCGCCTCGCCCTACTACCGCTACGTCACGGTGATCAACGATCACTGCCCTCCGGACAAGCGGCTGTGGATCATCGAGATGCTGTGGGAGGTCGCCTACGCCGATGGTGAGCTGAACGACCTGGAGGCCAATCTGCTGCGCCGCATCGGCGGCCTGCTGCACGTGCCCGACGTCGATCGCGGCCTCGCGCGCAAGCGCGTCCTGGAGCGGCTGGGCCTGCCCGACGATTCGGGTTTGTAGAGGGTTCGGCCTTTCCCGCGGCTATGCCCTTTCCCGCGCTTGCGCGGTGGGGCGTCCCTGCCTAGCCTGTCGCGGACGGCTCCACCGGATGAGGATCAGCCCCCGTGTCCAGCGCTTACCGCGGCGACGAAACCCTGGCGCAACTTCTGGCCCAAGCGGGCCTGCCCCAAACCCCCGCGGACATCCGCAGCCTCGTCGCCGGGGTGCTCGCCGCGCCGGAGGGGGAGAGCCCCGATGGCTGGATGGTCCTGGTCGGGGCGCGGCTTTCGGAAGACCTCGCCGGGCAGCTCCGCGCCCTGAAGGCCGAAATCGCCGCTGGCCGCGTCGCAGACGCGCCGGATTACGCCGCCCGCATCGCCGCCCTGCGCGGCGTCCTGGCACGCGCCGACCTCGACGGTTTCATCGTGCCGCGCGGCGACGAGCATCAGGGCGAGTATGTGCCGCCGCGCGCCCAGCGCCTCGCCTGGCTGACCGGCTTCACCGGATCGGCCGGTCACGCCATCGTGGGACGGCAGCGCGCCGCCGTCTTCGTGGACGGGCGCTACACCCTCCAGGTCCAGGCGGAGGTGTCGGGCGACCTCTACGAATACCGGCATCTGGTCGACGATCCGCTGACCGATTGGGCGGGGGACGCGCTGCCGCGCGGCGGACGGCTCGGCTACGACCCGTGGCTGCACACCGCCGGCTGGGTGGAGCGCACCCGCCAGCAGCTTGAGCGCATCGGCCTGTCGCTGGTGCCCTGCCCGGACAACCCGGTGGACCGCGTGTGGACGGACCAGCCGCCGCCGCCGCTGGCTCCGGTGGTCGCCCAGGACCTCGCCTTCGCCGGGGACAGCGCCGCCGACAAGCGCGCCCGCATCGCCGGCGACTTGGCGCGCAACGGAATCGGCGCCGTGGTGCTGACCCAGCCCGATTCCATCGCGTGGCTGCTCAACCTGCGCGGCGCGGACGTGCCCTGCACGCCGCTGCCGCTGTCCTTCGCGATCCTGAAGGACGACGCGCAGGTGGACCTGTTCATCGACCGCCGCAAGCTGGCGCCGGGCGTGGAGTCCCATCTCGGCAACCAAGTCGCCGTGCGCGCCCCGGACGAGCTGGGCGCCGCGCTCGACGGACTGGGGCGCGAGGGGCGCAAGGTGATGGCCGACCCGGCGAGCACCTCGGCCTGGATCTTCGACCGGCTGTACATGGCCGGTGCCAAGCTGGAGCGCGACCCCGACCCTTGCGCCCTGCCCAAGGCCTGCAAGAACGAGGCGGAACTGGCCGGCACCCGCGCCGCCCACGTCCGCGACGGCGCGGCGCTCGTCCGCTTCCTGCACTGGCTGTCGCAGGAGGCGCCGTCGGGCACCGTGACGGAGATCGCGGCGGCGGACCGGCTGCTGGCCTTCCGCCGCGCCAACGACCGTTTCCGCGGCCTCAGCTTCGACACGATCTCCGGGGCGGGGCCGAACGGCGCCATCGTCCATTACCGGGTCTCGGAGGCGACCGACCGCCGGCTGGAGCCGGGCAGCCTGTTCTTGCTGGACAGCGGCGCCCAGTATCAGGACGGCACCACCGACGTGACGCGCACCATCGCCATCGGCGCGCCGACCCCGGAAATGCGCGAGCGTTTCACGCTGGTCCTCAAGGGGCACATCGCCGTCAGCACGGCGCGCTTCCCGCGCGGCACCACCGGGTCGCAGCTCGACACGCTGGCCCGCCTGCCGCTGTGGTCGCTGGGGCTCGACTACGACCACGGCACCGGCCACGGGGTGGGCAGCTACCTGTCGGTGCACGAGGGGCCGCAACGGATTTCCAAGGTGCCGAACAGCGTGGCGCTGCAGCCCGGCATGATCCTGTCCAACGAGCCCGGCTACTACAAGACCGGCGCCTATGGCATCCGCATCGAGAACCTGATCGTCGTCCAGCCGCTCGACCTGCCCATGGCGGAGCGGCCCATGCTGGGGTTCGAGGTGCTGACCCTGGCCCCCATCGACCGCAATCTGGTCGAGCCGGCGCTGCTGACCCAGGCGGAGATCGCCTGGCTGAACGCCTACCACGCTCAGGTGCGCGAGGCGCTGGAGCCACGGCTCGCGGGTGACGGGGATGTCGAAGTGTCGCATTGGTTGAGACAGGCGACATCTCCGATCATCGTCTGAGTGACATGGTCCCGGGTGGACCATGCCGGCGGGTGGGGCGTAAGGAGCGAGAATCAGCCCGTGCGTTCGCCTGTGAAATCTGGCAAGGTCCCCACCCGACGCAGGGGTATGTCCGTTCGGACAGCCGCCGGATGCGCGTCCGTGCCTTGGAGCGATGCCTCATCGCGCCGGGGGCGGCGGAAATTCGGCGGTCTTGGTAACCCGATATTTACGGGCGTACGTCACTGTGGCCGTGAGGGATGACTTTTCGGCAGACTTAAGGCATCACAGTCGGACCAGACCGACCTCGGCGCACGCCATGCCGCGCCGGGCGGGCTGAACGCCGGGCCGGGGCCTAGCAACGGAAGAATGCGGAGACGCGTAGATGAAGATCCTTGTCGTCGATGACTACGCCACCATGCGGCGCATCGTGCGGAACCTCCTGACCCAGATCGGCTACACGGACATCGACGAGGCCGGCGACGGCGTCTCGGCCCTGCAGAAGCTGCGCGAGAGCAAGTTCGGCCTCATCATTTCCGACTGGAACATGGAGCCGATGACCGGCCTGCAGCTCCTCAAGGAGATTCGCGCCGACGCCAAGCTCGCCTCGACCCCGTTCATCATGGTCACCGCCGAAAGCAAGACCGAGAACGTGATCGCCGCCAAGCAGGCCGGTGTGAACAACTACATCGTCAAGCCTTTCAACGCCGACACCCTGAAGCAGAAGATCCAGGCCGTCATCGGCGGGTAAGGAGTGGTTGGGTTGGATCAGCTTCCGCAGCTTTCCGAGGAAGAGTTCGACCAGATCGAGGAAGCGATCGCCCGCACGACCAAGGGGCGAGCCTTCCTGCGCCGCTTCCACCGCCGGGCCCATGGGGCCGCGGCGGAGGAGGTGCGCAACATGCTGCTGGAGTTCCGGAACTCCTGGCATCAGCAGAACGAAGTGGTGGAAGCGGCCAAGCACGTCGAGGTGCTGCGGCTCGAACTGATGGAGATGGCGGCATCCATCGAGCAGGCGCGGCGCGAGGTCGCGGCCCTGCGTCCACCCGACGGCGGCGGCGACAAGATCACCTCGGCCACCAACGAACTGGACGCCATCGTCATCTCCACCGAACGCGCGTCCTTCGAGATCCTGAACGCCGCCGAACGGCTGATGGATCTGTCGGGCAAGCTCAAGGCGGACGGCGCCGATCCCGGCCTGTGCTCCGAGATCGAGGGGGAGGTGACGAACATCTTCACCGCCTGCTCGTTCCAGGATCTGACCGGTCAGCGCACCAGCAAGGTTGTCAACGCGCTCCGCTACATCGAGCAGCGCGTCAACGCGATGATCAACATCTGGGGCGTCGAGAAGCTCGCCGGCCTCCAGATCGCGCAGGAGAACACGGACACCCGGCCGGACTCCCATCTTCTGAACGGCCCCCAGCTCGACGGCCTCGGCGTCAGCCAGGCCGACGTGGACAGCATGTTCGACAGTCCGGCGATGGCGGCACCGCCTCCGCCGCCGGCTCCCGAACCGCCGCCCGCTCCGCCTCCGGCCCCCGCTCCGGCGGCCGCGGCCCAGACCGGAGCCAAGGCGAGTCAGGCCGACATCGACAGCCTGTTCGACAGCCCGGCCCCGGCCGCTCCGGCGAAGGCCAGCCAGGCCGACATCGACAGCCTGTTCGACAGTCCGGTTCCCGCTCCGGCCGCGGCTGCGCCAGCTCCCGCCCCGGCTCCGGCGGCCCCCGCCGCCAAGAAACCGGTGCCGAAGCCGGCCTCGGCGGCCAAGCCCGCACCCAAGCCGGTTGCCAAGCCGGCGGCCGCCCCGCCGCCCGCGGCGGACGAGCCTCCGGCGCCGTTGGATCAGGCGGCGATCGACGCCCTGTTCGGCTGACCTCACGGTCACCAAGACGGTTCGGCGTCGGATTTGTGAAGAGTTGCCGCCGCTCCAATCGGCGGGCGAATTGGGACATGAAGTTTGCTATGACGATCGTCGCCCGCCGGGTCGATGCCGGCCTTGGCGGGCAGTCCTGACCAGACGGGCCGGCGTGCGCGGATGCCCCGGACGTCCACTCGGAAAGAGGCGCAGCCCGCATGAGGAATCTCTCGAAACCCTTCATGGCGGAGCTTCAGAAGGCCCGCCGGACCGGCAATCCCTATCAGGCGGCGGTGGATGACGCCTCCGCCCTGGCGCCGGCGCTGGCGTCTCTGCCGTCCGGCCCGGTCACGGTGGACAACAGCGACGTCATCCGCGCCATCAGCGACCTCGGCGCGAAGCTCGACCGCTTCCTGACCATGGACGCCCAGCAGATCGACCAGATCCAGGTCGAGATCGCCGACATCTCGGGCCGCATCAAGGCCACCAAGGTGGAGATGGCGGCGATCCGCCACCCGCTGGCCGGCGACGACAAGTTCGTGCAGGCGTCGCAGGAGCTGAACGCCGTCGTCTCGGCGACCGAGGCCGCGACCAACACCATCATGGCCTGCGCCGAGGAGTTGGAGGAGGTCGTTCACGAGCTGAAGTCGTCGCTGCCGGAGGGCTACCACGCCGACCGCGTCAACGACATGAACGACGTGATCGTCCGCATCTACGAGGCCTGCAACTTCCAGGATCTGACCGGCCAGCGCATCACCAAGGTCGTCCGCGCCCTGTCCTTCATCGAGGAGCGCGTCGACGCGATGATGAGCCACTGGAACAAGCGCGAGTTCGAGGCGATGCCGCTGCCGCCCACCGTCACCAAGATGGACGAGTCGCTCGAACTGCACGGCCCCGCCGATCATCAGGAGATGGGCAACATCAGCCAGGCCGACATCGACGCCCTGTTCGGCTGATCAGTTCGGCCGGCCAGCCTGCCATTTCGGCCTTCCACTCCGAGCGTCGGGCCGCGCCGTGACGGCGAGGTTCGAAATTTGTTCGCCGAAGCGGCTTGCCGCCCCCGCGCCCCGGCGTGCTATATAGGGCCAACTTCGAAAGCATCGCGACGACCATGCCCTGCCGTTTTTCCCGTCTGCCGCTTGCGGCCCTCCTCCTGGCTTCCGCCCTGACCGCCTGCTCCTCGACCAAAACCGAGGACCAGTATGTCGAGCGTCCGGCCGAGCAGATCTACCAAGAGGCCGACGCCGCCATGCGGGAGGAGCGGTTCAAGGTGGCCGCCAAACTCTATGACGAGGTGGAGCGCCAGCACCCCTATTCCGAATGGGCGGGCAAGGCGCAGATCATGGCGGCCTACGCCCATTACCAGGATCTGAAGTACGACGACGCGATCCTTGCGCTCGACCGCTACATCCAGCTTCATCCGGGTAGCCCCGACGTCTCCTACGCCTACTACATGCGGGCGCTGTCCTATTACGAGCAGATCACCGACGTCCGCCGCGACCAGCGCATGACCCGTCTGGCGCTGGACGCGCTGTCGGAGGTCGTGCGCCGCTTCCCGGACAGCCAGTACGCCCGCGACGCCAAGATCAAGATCGACCTGACCAACGACCATCTCGCCGGCAAGGAGATGGAGGTCGGGCGCTTCTATCTGAAGCAGGGTCAGTACACCGCCGCCATCGGCCGGTTCCGCATGGTGATTGAAAACTACCAGACCACCTCCCACGTCCCTGAGGCGCTGCACCGGCTGGTGGAGTGCTATCTGGCGCTGGGAATCACGGACGAGGCGAAGACCGCCGCCGCCGTGCTCGGCCACAACTTTCCCGGCAGCGAATGGTACACGGACAGCTACGCACTGCTGGTGGACGCCAACGTGCGTCCGGAGCGAAACGAGAAGTCCTGGATCAGCAGAGCCTGGAGCTCCCTGTTCTAGGACGATCCATGCTGGCGTCGCTGACGATCCGGGACGTCGTCCTGATCGAACGGCTGGGGCTGGGCTTCCGCAAGGGCCTCTGCGTCCTCACCGGCGAGACGGGTGCGGGCAAATCGATCCTGCTCGACGCGCTGGGCTTGGCGCTCGGCGCGCGGGCCGATTCGGGCCTCGTCCGCCACGGCGCCGACCAGGCGTCGGTGACGGCGGAGTTCGACCTGTCCGGCGACCACCCGGCGCTCGCCATCCTCAGGGAGCAGGGGCTCGACCCCGAGGAGCGGCTGGTCGTCCGCCGCACCGTCAGCGCCGACGGGCGCAGCCGCGCCTGGGTCAACGACCAGGCGGTCGGCGTCGGCCTGCTGAAACGGCTGGGCGAGGAGCTGGTCGAGGTCCATGGCCAGTTCGACACCCACGGCCTGCTGAATCCGCAAACCCACCGCGGCGTGCTGGACGCCTACGCCGGGCTGTCCGGCCACGCCGCCCAGGTCGCCGCCGCCCACCGGGCGTGGAGGCAGGTCGAAGACGCGCGGGCCAACGCCGCCGCCGAGATCGCCCGCGCCCGCTCGGAGGAGGAGTATCTCCGCCACGCCGTGGCCGAGCTGGATGCCCTCGCCCCCAAGCCGGGCGAGGAGGAGGAACTGGCCGAGACCCGCGCCGTGCTGATGCACCGGGAAAAGCTGGTCGACGCCCTGAACGCCGCCTATGGGGAGCTGTCGGGCGACCGCGGGGTGGAGTGCGCCCTGTCCTCGGCCATCCGCACGCTGAGCCGCATCGCCGACAAGGCCGCCGGCAAGCTCGACCCGGTCATCGCCGCCCTGGACCGCGCCGCCACCGAGGCGGGGGAGGCCATCGCCGGTCTCCAGGCCGTGTCCTCCGACGTGGACATGGACCCGCAGGCCCTGGAGAAGCTGGAGGAACGGCTGTTCGCCCTGCGCGCCGCCGCCCGCAAGCACGGCGTGGACGTGGACGCGCTGGCCCCCCTGCGCAAGGACATGGCCGACCGGCTGCTGCTGATCGAGGACCAGGGCGATCTGCTGGCCCGCCTCGCCCGCGAGGCCGAGGTCGCCCGCGACGCCTACCGCAAGGCCGCCGAATCGCTGAGCCGGGAGCGCCAGCAGGCCGCCGGCCGCCTGGACGCCGCCGTTGCCACGGAACTCGCTCCGCTGAAGCTGGAAAAGGCGAAGTTCCGCACGCTGGTCGAGCCGCTGGCCGACGAGTCGGACTGGACGGCGTCGGGCATGGACCGCGTGGCCTTCCAGGTCGCCACCAACCCCGGCTCGCCCCCCGGCGCGCTGAACAAGATCGCCTCCGGCGGCGAGCTGGCGCGCTTCATGCTGGCGCTGAAGGTGGTGCTGGCCCAGACCTCGACCGTCGGCACGCTGGTGTTCGACGAGGTGGACACCGGCATCGGCGGCGCCGTCGCCGCCGCGGTGGGCGAGCGGCTGAAGACCCTCGGGCAGGGGCTCCAGGTGCTCGTGGTCACCCACAGCCCGCAGGTCGCCGCCCGCGGCTCCATCCACCTCAAGGTGCAGAAGTCGGTGAAGGGCGAGCAGGTGACGACCGGCGTGGTCGAATTGGATGGCGACGACCGCCGCGAGGAGATCGCCCGCATGCTGTCCGGCGCCACCGTCACCGCCGAGGCCCGCGCCGCCGCCGACAGCCTGATCGCCGGGCGGGGATAGCATCCTTATACCGGCGAGCGCATGGACGGACCTTCTCCCTTCATTCGCTCGCCGGAGCGCCCAACGGGGCGCCACGCCCAAGATGAAGTTTGGCTTGCCGGTATCAGGTCACAGCAATCGCCCGCAGCGGTCATACGGCGGCCACAGCAAAACACGCATAGTCCAGCCTTGCGCGTCCGGAAACGGGCGCTGTTCTCCCAAGAACGAACAAGGTTGGCAAGATGTCGAACAGCTCCGCTTCCGCCGGCAACGTCGTCGTGATCGACAGCGGCCTGTCCTCCGCCTGGAACACGGGCCGGCTGGTCTACCAGCATGACTTCTACGGAAACGACAACGACGTCATGGTCGCCAACGCGAACACGCACGGCGCCCTGGTCACCGCGGAGATCCTGGAGAACGCGCCCGACGTCGGCATCATTGCGCTCAAGGTCATGCCCGACGACGGCAGCGGCGCCAGCGAGGCCAACATCGAAAAGGCCCTGCAATGGGTCGTCGCCAACGCCGACGCCTACAACGTCACGGCCGTGAACCTCTCGCTGGGCGGCGGCGCGCAGACGACCGCGGCGACCACCTCGATTTCCGACGAACTGGCCGCACTCGCCGCCAAGCGCGTGCTGACCGTGGCCGCCGCCGGCAACAGCGGCGATGGCGGGGTGACGCAGGGCGTCTCCAGCTACTCGGCCGACGTGAACCAGATCTGCGTCTCGGCCTCCACCGGCGACGGCGCCTTCCCGTCCTGGGCGCAGCGCAGCCCGACCCTGACCGACGTCTGCGCCGACGGCACCGACGTGCGGATCACCAACCTGTCGGGCGTCACCTACACGGCCAACGGCTCCTCCTTCGCCGCCCCGGCGGTCACCGCGGCGGTGGCGAAAGCGCAGCAGGCGTGGGTGGAGCAGACCGGCACCCGGCTGACCCAGGGGGAGTTCCTCGACCTCGCCCGCAGCACCGGCAAGGCCATGGGCACCGCCGGCTATTTCGAGCTGGACACCGACGCCCTGCTGGCCAAGATCGCCCAGTCCGCCCCGGTCCCCACGGCGCAGAGCGCCACGACGATCACCGTCAACGCCTCCGGCGCGCCGGCCGGCGGGGTGAACGCCCATTTCAAGCTGCTGGTGGACGGCAAGGCCATCGGCGACGCCACGGTCGGCACGGCGGCCAAGGATTACAGCTTCACCGCCAACCTGACCGCCGATCAGGCGCATAAGGTCCAGGTCCAGTACGACAACGACGGTTTCGTGAGCGGGCAGGACCGCAACCTGTTCGTCAACAAGGTCACCATCAACGGCACCGCCAACAGCCCGACCGCCGCCAACGTCACCTATGACAAGGGCGCCCTGGACGGCAAGGACGTGGTCAATGGCCAGTCGTCGATGTGGTGGGGCGGCACGCTGGTGGTCGACGCCCCGGCGAAGGATTTCCCGGCCCAGGCCGCGCCCGCCAACACGACCATCACAGTCAACGCCTCCGGCGCTGCGGCGGGTGGGGTGAACGCCCATTTCAACCTGCTGGTGGACGGCAAGGCCATCGGCGGCGCCACGGTCGGCACGGCAGCCAAGGACTTCACCTTCGCCACCAACCTGACCGCCGATCAGGCGCACAAGGTCCAGGTGCAGTATGACAACGACGCCGTGGTGAACGGGCAGGACCGCTCGCTGTTCGTCAACAAACTCACCATCAACGGCCACGCCGTCGCCCCGACGGCGTCGAACGTCACCTACGACAAGGGTGCGCTGGACGGCAAGGACGTGGTCAAGGGGCAGGCCGGCCTGTGGTGGAACGGCACGCTGGTCGTCGACGCCGACAAGTCCTGGTTCCCGTCCTCCGGGGCGGCCTCAGGAAGCGGTGCCATGGCCTCCGCCCTGTCGGCGGACGGGCAGGACACGGTGTGGCAGCACCTCGTCGCCCAGGGGCTGGAGGCCGCCGCGCCGGTCCATGCGGACGCGGCGCCGTCCATGGCGGATCTCGGCCTGTCGGGGGGCCTGTCGGGGGATTTCCACGCCCACGCCGCGCTGACGGACCATCACCCCGATCCGCTGCATCCGTTCGACGTGGCCTGAGCGACGACGCCCGTTGGGGGGCGCATCGCCCCCCGTCCGCTCACGCCGCCACGCGCAGGGACATCATGTGCGACAGGAACTTGTCCAGCGCGGCGCGCAGTTCCTCCGCCGTCCTGCTCAATTGGGCGGTGGTGTGGAAGGCGTCCTCGACCGACGCCATGACCGACCGTGCGCCGTCGGCGAGGTGCGCGGCCTCGTCGGACATCCGTTCGGCGGACTGGCTGGCCTCGTGAATGTTCTGGGCGATTTCCCGTGTCGCCTCGTTCTGCTGGCCCATGATGGACAGCACGTCCTGCGAATGGGCGCGCAGCGCTCCGACCACCGAGCCGATTCCGGCGATCTCGTCGCGGGTCCGGCCCGTCGCGCCGTCGATCTCCTGAAGCAGGCGGGTGATGTCCTCCGTGGCTCCGGCGGTCTGCTTGGCAAGCACCTTGACCTCCGCCGCTACCACGGAGAAACCGCGCCCGGCGTCGCCGGCGCGGGCCGCCTCGATGGTGGCGTTCAGCGCCAGCAGATTGGTCTGGTTGGCGATGGCATTGATGAGCTTCAGCGTCCCGCCGATCCGCCCGGCGATCCCGGCCAGCGCTGTGACCGCCTCGGTGGAGCGCTGGGTGGCGGCCTGCGCCTCGTTGACGATGGAGAAGGCGCTCTCCATGCGCGACACCACGCTGTGGTTGGTGGCGGTCAGTTCCTCGGCGGCGGCGGCGATGGCGCGGGCGTTGCTTGCGGTACCGGCGACCGCGCCGGTCAGATGCTCCGTGCGCACGCCGGTGTCCTGAGCGATGCCGCGCACCGCGCCGGTCGCCGCGTTGACCGCCGCCGCCGAATGGCCGACGGTGTCGATGGCCCCCTGCACCGTGTCCCGGAAATTCTCCGCCAGCTCGACCAGCATCCGGTTGGTCATGGTCATCACGGCGGTGCTGTAGGCGTCGAAGGACAGGTCGAGATCGAGGAAGATCGCGGTTTCCACCGCCCCCATGATCTTCATGGCGCGCGGCGCGTCGCGGCGGTGCCGCTCGCCGATCAGCCCGCCCAGCCGTCCCATGACCAGCCGGTAGGCTCCGAAATACCAGCGCGGGTGCAGGCCGATGCGGTAATGCGCCTGACCCACCGCCTTCACGCGCGTCAGGTAGACGTCGTCGAAGTTCCCGGAAAACAGGTGTCGCCAGTGGTTGACCTGGGCATCCTTCAATCGCTCGACGGATTTCCCGTCCAGGATCTTCCGGAGTTCGGGAATGGCGAGAAGGTGGTCGTAGAAATCCTTGAGAATGACGGGCAGGTGAGGCTCGGCGATGCTCCAGGCTTCCTTCAGAAGCGGGGCCGTATCACCACCAATCCGCAGAAAGGAGAGGCGTTCCTGAATGCCGCCTTGATTGCCACCTTGATTGCCGACCTGATTGCCAGTGTCCATGGTGTTCGTCTCTTTGTTCTTGGTTGGCAAGCGTTGAACTGCGGCTGGACCGGGGCTCCTCCCAGTTGGTCGCCGCTCGGCTATCACCATGCGGGCATCATGGACATGACAATTTTAACGATTGGTTTCACACTCTATTGCAGCTCTGTAAAATATTAAACTTATCCAATTGTCAGGAATAAGAAGAGGAAATCAGGAGAACAACATAATTTCAGACGCCAACCCACCACAGCGGTCATAGGAAGTAAGGCGACGGTTCAAGTCTCTGGAAATTTTCGCAAAGATGCGGTGCGGCAGAGCTGTTCTGCCGTCTGGAGATTTTCTGTCGGAACGTTTTAACACTCCGGTATGCGACAACCGGGCGCAGGCCTATGCCAGTCTCAGGCGGCGCGCTTCCAGGGCTGCCAGCCGCCCAGGCGAAGACCGACCGCGATGCCCGTGAAAGGAATTCTCAACTCCAGGTCGCGAGGCTGGAAGAAGGTTAGGCGCTCCGGTGCGCCGGTGGCGCCGTATTCCAGGCGGGCGCCCTTCGGCTCCTCCGCGAACTCGTCGCTCATCACCTGCCAGATCTCCAGGTCGTCGCCGTGGTTGGAGATCTTGTACTGGCCGCAGCGCCAGACCGGGGCCTCGCCCACGCCGCCCTCGACCACCTTCTTGTCGCCGTCCATCTTCACGTCGCCCACGCCGGCGGCCCGGCCCGACATGGACGGCCCCTGGCTCTCCGCGCGGAAACCCAGCCGCAGCCAGGGGGAGCGGGTGCGCGGGATCATGCGGCGCAGCAGGCGCGCGTCCTCCGTCGCGAACTGGTCGGGATCGTCGTACAGGATGCGGTCAAGCGCCGCGGCGATGACGAATCGATCGTCGATGGTCAGGCTGCCGGCGGTCGCACGGCTGGTCGGCTCGGTCATACAGCACATCCGTTCACGGGCGCCGGCTCATCATACACGCAACCCTGGAGCCCCCGCACCTTTCAAGGGCCGTGATTTCAAGGTTGGTGCGGACGGGGCCGAATGCCAGACCGGCTCAAGGCCGGACTCCACGGCACGCCCCCGCGGCGCTATGCTGCGCCCCCGGCGGCGCCCGCCGATCCAGCGCCGTCCATACGAGAAGGCATCGAAGAGACCCGCCATGAACGACCTGTTCGACACCCCCGCCGCGCTCCGCAGCATCCCCGTGGAGGAGCTGACGGTGGAGCAGGCGCAGGCGGAACTGGCCGCGCTGGCCCAGGAGATCGGCCGCCACGACCGGCTCTACCATCAGCAGGACAAGCCGGAGATTTCCGACGCCGACTACGACGCGCTGGTCCGCCGCAACAACGGGATCGAGGCGCGCCATCCGGAACTGCGCCGCGCCGATTCGCCCTCTCTGCGCGTCGGCGCCGCCCCGTCGGCGGCGTTCCGCAAGGTGCGGCACGCGCTGCCCATGCTGTCGCTCGGCAACGCCTTCGAGCCGGAGGAGGCGCACGAGTTCGTCGCCCGCGTCCGCCGCTTCCTCGGCCTGTCCGACGACGCCCCGCTGGAGTTCGTGGCCGAGCCGAAGATCGATGGGCTGTCCTGCTCGCTGCGCTACGAGAACGGCCGGCTGGTCCTGGCCGCCACCCGCGGCGACGGGACGGAGGGCGAGGACGTGACCGCCAACGTCCGCACCATCAAGGAGGTGCCGCAGACCCTGGAGGCGCCCTATCCCGCGGTGCTGGAGGTGCGTGGCGAGGTCTACATGAACCGCGACGACTTCCTGGCGATGAACCGCGCCTATGCGGAGCGGGGGGAGGACCTGTTCGCCAACCCGCGCAACGCCGCCGCCGGCTCGCTGCGCCAGAAGGACTCGAAGATCACCGCGTCGCGCCCGCTCTGCTTCTTCGGCTACGCGCTGGGCGAGCTGTCGGAACCGATCGCCGACACCCAATGGGGCATCCGCGAGCGGCTGCGCGGCTGGGGCTTCTCGCTGAACCGCCCGGCCAACCTGTGCGACGGCGCCGAGGCGCTGCTGACCCATTACCGCAAAATCGGCGAGGAGCGCTCGGCGCTGCCCTTCGACATCGATGGGGTGGTCTACAAGGTCAACAGCCTGGAGCTTCAGCAGCGGCTGGGCTTCGTCAGCCGGGCGCCGCGCTGGGCCATCGCCCACAAGTTCCCGGCCGAGCAGGCGCAGACCCGCCTCAAGGGCATCACCATCCAGGTCGGCCGCACCGGCGCCCTGACCCCGGTGGCCGAGCTGGAGGACATCACCGTCGGCGGCGTGGTGGTCAGCCGCGCCACGCTGCACAACGAGGACGAGATCGCCCGCAAGGACGTCCGCATCGGCGATCTGGTGACCGTTCAGCGGGCCGGCGACGTCATTCCGCAGATCGTCGGGGTGGTCGAGGGGCAGCGCCCCGACGACGCCGTGCCCTATGTCTTCCCGGACCATTGTCCAGTCTGCGGCAGCCTCGCCGTGCGTGAGCCGGACGAGGCGGTGCGCCGCTGCACCGGCGGGCTGATCTGTGCCGCCCAGGCCAAGGAGCGGCTGCGCCATTTCGTGTCGCGCAACGCCTTCGACATCGAGGGGCTGGGCGAGAAGACCATCGAGGAGTTCTGGGAGGACGGGCTGATCCGCTCGCCCGTGGACATCTTCACGCTGGAGCGCCGGGTGGCGGCGGGCGAGATCGCCATCCTCGGCCGTCCGGGCTGGAAGGAGAAGTCGGTCGAGAACCTGTTTGCCGCGATCAACCAGCGGCGCGAGCGCATCGACCTGCACCGCTTCATCTTCGCGCTGGGCATCCGCCACATCGGCGAGGTGACGGCCAAGTCGCTGGCCCGCCACTACGGCTCCGTCGACGGCTGGCTGGAGGGGATGGAGCGCGCCGTCGCCAACATGCCGGGCGACGCGTGGCGTGACCTGCACGCCCTCAACGGCCTCGGCCCGGTGAAGGCCGAGGCGCTGCTTGCTTGGTTCGCCGATCCGGAGAACCTGCCGAAGCTGGACTTCTACGCCGGCCAAGAGGCGCTGCGGCTGGACAGCGTCATCAAGCTGCTGGGCATCAAGAAGGTGGACAGCCGGGCCGCCCAGGCGCTGGCCGAGCGCTACGGCGCCCTGGCGGACTGGAAGACGGCGATGCTCGCCGCGGTCGGCGCGCAGCCTGGTCCCGGCTGGGGTGAACTGGTCGCCATCCCCGACGTGGGCGAGGTCGCCGCGGAGGAACTGGCCGGCTTCTTCCTGGAAGAGCGCAACCGCGCCATCATCCACGACCTGCGCGCCGCCGGCGTGCGGGTGGCCGACGCCGAACGCCCGAAGGCAACCAGCGGCTCCCCCGTCGCCGGCAAGACGGTGGTCTTCACCGGCACGCTGGAGACCATGACCCGCACCGAGGCCAAGACCCGCGCGGAATCGCTGGGGGCCAAGGTCGCCGGTTCGGTCTCCGCGAAGACGGATTACGTCATCTGCGGGGCGGATGCGGGCAGCAAGGCCGCCAAGGCGCGCGACTTGGGCGTGACCATCCTCAGCGAGCAGGAGTGGGCCGAACTGATCGCCGGTTGACGGGGGCCGGTGGGGGAGGGGCGGCGCGGCTGAGTGCCGCGTTGACGCCCCCCGCCGCCGGTTCCATAAAGGGGCGAAGCGCCATAAGAAGAACGAGACGGGGGATCGCCATGGACTCCATTCAATGGTCGCGCTGGATGAGCGTCGGCATCGAAGAACTCGATGAGGATCATCGCGTTCTCGTGGACATCGTGAACAAGCTGGGCGCGGACGAAAACCGTGCGTCTCCTGACGTCATCGAAGCGATCCTCGACGAGCTGATCCATTACACCAAGGATCATTTCGCACGCGAAGAAGCGCATATGGCCCAGGCGAACTACCCGACCTTTGCCGCACACAAGGCCCTGCACGACGCTTTGACGCGCAACGTCGAATCCTACCGCGAGCGCTTCCACGCCCAGCGCGACACCATCACCGGCAATGAGGTGTTCGAGTTCTGCGCCGACTGGCTGGGCAAGCACATCCTGAAGGAAGACACCCGCTTCGGCGCCTACGCCGCGGAGCAGTGAGTTGTCTCATTTCCCCTCTCCCGCCTCGGGAGAGGGAAGGGGCCCACGCCGGAGGCGTGGGAAGGGTGAGGGGGTTGGCAAGGATCAGCCCTTGATCCTCGCACGACCCTCACCCGCCCGCTGCGCGGGCACCCTCTCCCGGGGCGGGAGAGGGGCTGGGGCGTCACGCCGGTTCCAGAACCACCTTCACATCCGCCGGGCGCCCGAAGAAGGGGGCGGTGGTGACCAGCAGCGGGCAGCCGGCGGCGGCGTAGGCCGCCGCGTTGTC
>NZ_WHOR01000379.1:0-4277 GCF_013340925.1 Azospirillum formosense | reverse complement strand
GGATGGGGGCAGCACCAGCGCCACCAAAGAACGTCCCCGGAGAAAAACCAACATGTCCCCCGCTTCCGATCGCATCACCAACTTCATCGCCGGCTCCTGGCGTCCGGGCCGCGACCGGCTCGACATTTTCAACCCGTCGAATCTGGACGAGCTGGCCGGCTCCTACTCGCTCGCCGGCGCCGACGACGTGACGGAGGCCGTCGCCGCGGCGCGCGCCGCCCAGCCGCAATGGCGCGCCGCCACGGTGGAGCAGCGCTCGCTGGTGCTCGACGCCATCTCCCGCGCGCTGTTCGACCGCAAGGACGAGCTGGCCCTCATCGCCGCGACCGAGGGCGGCAAGACCATCCCCGACGCGCTGGGCGAGATCACCCGCGCCGCCCACCTTGCCCGCTTCTTCGCCGCCGAGGCGCTGCGCGCGCCGGGCGAGACGCTGGGCTCGGTCCGGCCCGGCGTCGAGGTCGACGTGACGCGCGAGCCGGTCGGCGTCATCGGCCTGGTCACGCCCTGGAACTTCCCGGTCGCCACGCCGATGTGGAAGATTGCCCCGGCGCTGGCCTTCGGCAACGCGGTGATCTGGAAGCCGTCGGAGAAAACCCCCGGCATCTCCATCGCCGTCACCCGCCTCATCGCGGAGGCGCTGGAGGCCCACGGCATGCCCGCGAGCCTGTTCAATCTGGTGATCGGCGCCGGCCCCAACGTCGGCGCCGCCGTGGTCGACGCGGTGGACGCCGTGTCCTTTACCGGGTCGGTCAACACCGGACGGCGCATCGCCGTGCGCTGCGCGGAGCGGATGATCCGCGTCCAGCTGGAGCTGGGCGGCCAGAACCCGCTGGTCGTGCTGGGCGACGCCGACCCGGAGCGCGCCGCCGAGATCGGCGTCAACAGCGCCTATTTCCACGCCGGCCAGCGCTGCACCGCCACCGGCCGCTTCATCGTCGAGGACTCCATCCACGACGCCTTCGTCGCCGCGATGACGGAGCGGATGGCGGCGCTGCGCGTCGGCCACGCCCTGCAGCCGGAGACGCAGATCGGCCCGGTCATCGACGAGTTCCAGCTGACCAAGAATCTGCAATACATCGACACCGGTTTGAAGGAAGGCGCGCAGTTGGCCTCCGGCGGCGGGCGGCTGGACCGGCCGACGCGCGGCTGGTTCCTCGCCCCGACGCTGTTCACCGAAACCAGCAACGCCATGACCATCAACCGGGAAGAGGTCTTCGGCCCGGTCGCCAGCATCATCCGCGTCAAGGATTACGAAGAAGCCCTGGCGGTGGCCAACGACACCGACTACGGCCTGTCGTCGGGCATCATCACCAACTCGATGAAGCACGCCCGCCACTTCCAGGCCAACATCCAGGCCGGCATGACCATGCTGAACCTGCCGACGGCAGGCGTCGACTACCACGTCCCCTTCGGCGGCCGGAAGATGTCGAGCTACGGCCCGCGCGAGCAGGGACGCTCCGCCATCGAGTTCTACACCATCATCAAGACGGCCTATCGCGCGCTGTGACGCCGAACCGAAGCCCAGGGAGAGCCTTCTTGTCCAACCACACCCTGACCGCCGGGCGGCCGGACTTCGCGACGGCCGTGCTCGCCCCCATCCACGCCATCGTCGGCGACCGCGGGCTGATCACCGATCCCGGCACCATGCAGCCCTTCATGGAGTCCTGGCGCGACGGCTGGGTCGGCCGCTCGCCCGCCGTGGTTCTGCCCGACAGCACCGAGGCGCTGGCCGCGGTGGTGCGCATCTGCGCCGAGACGCGCACCCCCATCGTGCCCCAGGGCGGCAACACCGGCCTGACCGGGGCCAGCCAGCCGCACGCCGACGGGACGGAGATCGTCCTCTCGACCAACCGGCTGAACCGCATCCGCGAGATCGACATCGACAACGACACGATGACGGTGGAGGCCGGCTGCATCCTCGCCAACATCCAGAACGCGGCGCGCGACATCGGCCGGCTGTTCCCGATGAGCCTCGCCGCCGAGGGCTCCTGCCAGATCGGCGGCAACATCGCCACCAACGCCGGCGGCGTGCAGGTCGTGCGCTACGGCAACATGCGCAACCTCGTCGCCGGGCTGGAGGTGGTGCTTCCCGACGGGCGGATCTGGGACGGGCTGCGCGGGCTGCGCAAGGACAACGCCGGCTACGACATGAAGCAGATCTTCATCGGGTCGGAGGGCACGCTCGGCATCGTCACCGCCGCGGTGCTGAAGCTGTCGCCGCTGCCGCGCGCCACCGCCACGGCGCTGGTCGCCGTGTCGGCCCCCAGCGACGCCGTCGATCTGCTGACCCGCGCCAAGGGCGTCGCCGGCGACCGCATCATCACCTTCGAGCTGATCCAGCGCGACTGCATCGACGTGGCCCGCCGCCATGTGCCGGACGTGCCCGACCCCCTGCGCGACCGCTATCCCTGGTACGTGCTGGTCGAGCTGGCCGACCAGGACGGCGGCAACCGCCTGATGGAGATGCTGGAAGGCATCCTGGAAGCCGGGATGGAGGCCGGGGAGGTGCTGGACGGCGTCGTCGCCGCCTCCAAGGCCCAGGCCGATTCGCTGTGGCGCATCCGCGAGGGCATCCCGGAGGGCCAGAAGCGCGAGGGCGTGTCCTTCAAGCACGACGTGTCGGTGCCGATCTCCCGCGTGGCGCGCTTCCTCGACCGCGCCAACGCGGCGCTGGAGCGGGAATGC
This sequence comes from Azospirillum formosense, assembly GCF_013340925.1. Lineage (GTDB taxonomy): Bacteria > Pseudomonadota > Alphaproteobacteria > Azospirillales > Azospirillaceae > Azospirillum > Azospirillum formosense. The sequence goes on along the minus strand of NZ_WHOR01000379.1, from coordinate 1,592 downwards.
CCGGGCATCCGCCCCTTCGCGTTCGGCCATCTCGGCGACGGCAACATCCACTTCAACCCGATCCAGGCGGAGGGCGGCGACCCGGCCGAATGGAAGGCGAAGCTGGCGACGGTCAACGCCATCGTCCACGACATCGTCGTCGAGCTGGGCGGCTCCATCTCCGCCGAGCACGGCATCGGACGGCTGCGCATCGACGAGATGCCGCGCTACAAGTCGGCGGTCGAGCTGGACATGATGGCGACGCTGAAGCGCGCCTTCGATCCGCACAACATCATGAATCCCGGCAAGATCCTGCGCGCCTGAGCGCGGTTCCGCCAGTCAAGGATGAAACTCATGAAGGTCCTCGTCCCGGTCAAGCGGGTGGTCGATTACAACGTCAAGATCCGCGTCAAGGCGGACGGTTCCGGCGTTGAGACCGCCAACGTGAAGATGAGCATGAACCCCTTCGACGAGATCGCCGTCGAAGAGGCCGTCCGCCTCAAGGAAGCCGGCAAGGCGACCGAGGTCATCGTGGTCACCGTCGGCCCGACCGCGGCGCAGGAGACGCTGCGCACCGGCCTCGCCATGGGCGCCGACCGCGGCATCCTGGTCCAGACCGACGCCGAGACGCAGCCGCTGGCCGTCGCCAAGGTGCTCAAGGCGCTGGTCGACAAGGAGGGGCCGACCCTGGTCATCCTGGGCAAGCAGGCGATCGACGACGACTGCAACCAGACCGGCCAGATGCTCGCCGCCCTTCTGGGCTGGCCGCAGGGCACCTTCGCCTCCAAGGTCGTGCCGGGCGACGGCTCGGTCACCGTGACCCGCGAGATCGACGGCGGCCTGGAGACCGTGCAGCTGACGCTGCCGGCGGTCGTCACCGCCGACCTGCGCCTGAACGAGCCGCGCTACGCCTCGCTGCCCAACATCATGAAGGCCAAGAAGAAGCCCATCGAGACGCTGGCCCCCGACGCGCTGGGCGTCGACGTGGCGCCGCGCCTGACCACGCTCAAGGTCGCCGAGCCGGCCAAGCGCAAGGCCGGCGTCAAGGTTGCCGACGTGGCCGCCCTGGTCGACAAGCTGAAGAACGAAGCCCGCGCGATCTGAGGGGCCAATGCGCCTTGAAGGGAAAGTGATCTGACATGTCCATTCTCGTCATTGCCGAACACGACAACGCCACGCTGAAGGCCGCCACGCTGAACGCGGTCAGCGCCGCCGCCAAGATCGGTGGCGACATCCATGTGCTGGTCGCCGGCCAGGGCGCGCAGGCCGTCGCCGACGCCGCATCCAAGGTGGCCGGGGTGGCCAAGGTGCTGCTGGCCGACGACGCGGCCTACGCCCACCCGCTGCCGGAGAACGTCGCGCCGCTGGTCGTCAACCTCGCCAAGGGCTACGGCCATGTGCTGGCCGCCGCCTCGTCGGAGGGCAAGAACCTGCTGCCGCGGGTCGCCGCCCTGCTCGACGTCGCGGCGATCTCCGACATCACCGGGGTGGTCTCCGCCGACACGTTCGAGCGGCCGATCTACGCCGGCAACGCCATCGCCACGGTGAAGTCCGCCGACCCGATCAAGGTCGTCACGGTGCGCACCACCGCCTTCGAGGCGGCCGCCGCCACG
>NZ_WHOR01000378.1:0-4286 GCF_013340925.1 Azospirillum formosense | reverse complement strand
TCCCTGGCCCTCCCCCGCTCTCGGCGGACCTATGGTCCGCCTGCCGCGTCAGCGCAAACCTTTGGTTTGCGCGAAAGCTGCGCAGGGGAGGAGGAAAAAAGGGCGTGCCCCTTAACCGCGCACCAGCGCGTCGTAGTCTTTCACCAGCGTCTCGCAGACGCGGCCCGGCGTGAAGCGATGGTCGCCGATCTGGCCGACCGGGGTCACCTCCGCCGCCGTGCCGGTCAGGAAGACCTCCTGGGTGTTCGCCAGTTCGTCGGGCTGGATGTGGCGCTCGACGACCTCGATGCCGCGGGCCTTGGCGAGGTCGATCACCGTGCGGCGGGTGATGCCGTCCAGGAAGCAGTCGGGCTTCGGCGTGTGGATCTTGCCGTCCATCACCAGGAACAGGTTCGCTCCGGTCGCCTCGGCCAGATAGCCGCGGTAGTCGAGCATCAGCGCGTCCTGGTAGCCCTCGGCCTCCGCCTCGTGTTTGGAGAGCGTGCAGATCATGTAGAGGCCCGCCGCCTTCGACGCCGTCGGCGCCATGTCCGGGGCAGGGCGGCGCCAGCGCGACCAGGTCAGCTTGATGCCGGCCATCTTGGCCTCGGGGCTGAAATAACTCGGCCACTGCCAGACCGCGATGGCGACGTGGATGCGGCTGGCCTGCGCCGCCACACCCATCATCTCGCTGCCGCGCCATGCCACCGGGCGGACATAGGCGTCGGTGAAGCCCATCGCCTTCACCGTCTCGTTGGTCGCGGCGTCGATCTCCGCCACCGAATAGGGCAGTTCGAAACCCAGGATGCGGGCCGAGGCGGCCAGACGCTCGCTGTGCTCGGTCAGCTTGAACACCGTGCCGTTGTAGACGCGCTCGCCTTCGAAGACGCAACTCGCGTAGTGCAGGCCGTGCGACAGGACGTGCAGATTCGCATCGCGCCACGGCACCAGCGCGCCGTCGTACCAGATCACGCCGTCGCGGTCGTCGAAGGGAAGGATGGACATGGCGGCTCCCACCTTGGTCTTTGGCCCGTTGTTCGGGACTTGGAATGGAATTGTCGAAAGCCGCGCTTGTCTCGCGGGCTTTGTTCGTTTATGTCTGGCTTATTGACCCATTTGTAACGAATCGCACCGATCACGTCAACATGGCTGACATAAAAGCGGGCGTGAACCAGCTTTTCCTGCGCGAAGAGGAACTTCGCACGGGCATGGAGCTGCTGTTCTACGCCTATCGGGAGTTCACCGCGGAGCCGGACGAGATCCTGGCGGAGATCGGCTTTGGCCGGGCGCACCACCGCGTCATCTATTTCGTCGGGCGCTACCCGAAGATCACCGTGTCGGAGCTTCTGGCGATCCTGAAGATCACCAAGCAGAGCCTGTCGCGCGTGCTGGGGGAGTTGGTCCGGCAGGAATTCATCCTGCAGCAGACGGGCGTGCGGGACCGGCGGCAGCGTCTGCTGGAACTGACCGAAAAGGGCGTGGAACTGGAACGCCAGCTCTCCGAGACGCAGCGGCAGCGGATCGCCCGTGCCTACCGCATGGCCGGGGCGGAGGCCGTCGAGGGCTTCCGCAAGGTGATGCTGGGCATGATGGACGAGGAGGACCGGGTGAAGTTCGCCCCGCCGGTGCCGGCCCGGCTCGCCGCCGTGAAGCGGTAGGAACCTGGCCGGAATCCCGTCGGGTCAACCGTCGATCAGTTGTCCTTGGCCGGAGGCGCCTCCGGGGCAGCGGCGGGAGCCGCATCCGCCGGCGGGGTGCCGGCGGCGCCTTCCGCCCCCTCCTTGGCCGCGGCGTTCGCGGCGCCGCGGCGGCGGAAGGATGTGCGCTTGTACACCACGCTGTCCGAAGACCCCGGCGGGCACTGAACGATTTTACCCCCCTTCGCAAGAAACTCGCGGGTCATGGAGTCGAGATCATTCCGATCCGCGCTGCGGTTATCGGATGCCATGCATGCCTCCTGTGATCGTCATCGTGCCCCATGGCACCATCCGGGCGGTCCCGGCAGTCCATGGAGCATGCGTTTCTTTTGTGAAGCGGCTGTTACAGGATTGGGGGCAACCGGCCCCTGAACGGGCGGCTCCGACAAAAATCGGAGTTGAAAATCACGCCTCTTTCAGGTTGGCCGCGGCGCTCTTGCCCTTCTTGGGGTCGCGCTGGAGTTCGTAGGACAGCTTCTGGCCTTCATGAATGTTGATGCCCGACCGCTCAACGGCGGAGATGTGGACGAACACGTCGGCCGTCCCATCGTCCGGCTGGATGAAGCCGTAGCCCTTGGTGGTGTTGAACCATTTCACGGTTCCAGTAGCCATCTGGTAGTTCCTTGAACGAGGTTTCCCATGGCGCTCATGCCACGGGTTCACATCAAATCACCGAGGGGAAGGACCAGACGCAGCGATCTGCAAGCGGACCGTAAACCCAAAGAAATTCGACTCTTTTCATGTGGGGATCGAAAGGCCCGGATGCAACCCGAACCCTTCGGACAAAGCCCTGTCCATAGGTTTCGCCTCACGACTCTTTTCCCATTCGTCGGCGTCGGCCCTGCCCTTCGGCAGAGTTGTCCCGGGCTTGTTGCTTAGCCCATAGTTTTGACGACCCGATTCTTTTGTCTTAGCTTCCCTGAAGGAGCTGGCGGCATGCAGCGTGCCCATCTCGTGGCCGCATTCCTGACCTTTGCCGCCTTGTGCGTCGGCGTATCCGCTTTGTCGGTGTCGCGCGACCGCCACGCCACGCTGGAACAGGCACGCCGCGAGTTCGCCGCCACCGCCCACCTTCTCGACGAACACGCCAGCCGTGCCATCGAAGCCGGGGACGCCCAACTCCGCATGCTCCTGGACGCGCTGGAGCGATGGGACCGCCGCGACCCCGCCGAAGGCCAGCGCATCCAGGCAGCGATGCGCGCCCGCGCCGAACGCCTGCCGCAGATCGGCGGCGTCTGGGCGCTGGACGCGCAGGGGCGGCTGCTTCTGGACAGCGCGGAACACCCGCCGCCGCCCCGCGACCTGTCGGAGCGGGATTATGCCCAGGCCCATCTCGGCGTCACGCAGGGATCGCCACCGACTCTCCATGTCGGGTCCCACCTTCCCGCCGGCCCGGGAGTCAACCAGGGGCGTTTCACCATCAGCCGGGCCCTGCGCGACGAGGAGGGGAACCTCCAGGCGATCGCGGTGGCGGGCATCCGGAACACCTACTTCTCGCAGATGTACGGTGAAGCCGGCTGGGGCGAGGGCGCTCGGCTGGCCCTGTTCACCAGCGGCAAGGAGAAGCTGGCGGAATGGCCACCGGACAGTGCCGTCGCCCCGCCCGCCGCCGCGTGGCCCCAGCCCTGGGACCCGTCGGACAGCCCGGCGATCGTGGAGGGAAGGCAGATCACCGCCGCGCGGATGCTGACCGGATTCCCGATCGTGGTGGTGGCGAGCCGCCCGCTCGCCGAGGTGCTGGCTCCCTGGCGGGAACGCGCCTTGTGGACCGCGGCAATCAGCGGCGGCATCCTGACCGGCGCCTCGGTGCTGTTCGTCTTCGCCCTGGCCGGCGCCCGGCGGGAGGATGCGGTCCGGGCGGAGCTTCTGCGCGCCAACCAGAGCCTGGACGAGCGGGTCCGCCGGCGCACGGCGGACCTGGAGAAGGCCCTGCGCAGCGCGGAGATGGCCAGCCTTGCCAAGATGAAGGTGCTGGCGACGGTCAGCCACGACCTGCGCCAGCCCCTTCAGGGTCTGGCCGCCTTCCACGAGCTGCTGTTGAAGGAAGCGCCGAACCCGACGCTCCAGCAATTGGGCGCCATGGCCTCGGCGTCGCTCCAGGCCGGACAGCGGCTGCTGGACGACCTGCTGACCCTGTCGCGGCTGGAAGCGGGCGTGGTTCCCGTGGAGATCGGCGTCTTCCCGCTCGCCCCGCTGCTCGACCAGCTCGCCGCCGAACTGCGGGCGGAGGCCGAGGGCAAGGGCCTGCGACTGATCGTGATGCCCACCAAAGCCTGGGTGCGCAGCGATCCCGCTCGGCTCCAGCCGATCCTGCGCAACCTGCTGTCCAACGCCGTCAAGTACACGGCGCGCGGCGGGGTGGTCGTCGGGGCGCGGCCGCGCGGCGACGGCTTGCGGGTCGAGATCTGGGACAGCGGCCAGGGCATCGCCGCCGCCGAGTTGGGCACGATCTGGGAGGAGTTCTACCAGATCGGCAATCCCGCCCGCGACGGGTCGCGCGGCGCCGGCCTCGGCCTGTCCATCGCGGAACGCACCGCCCGCCTGCTCGGCCATCCGCTGGAGGTCCGGTCGCGGCTCGGCCACGGGTCCGTCTTCGCGGTCACCCTGCCC
>NZ_WHOR01000377.1:0-4314 GCF_013340925.1 Azospirillum formosense | reverse complement strand
CGTCTGAGTGTGTCGACAGCGGCAGTGGTGTAGAAGAGGGCAACCGCTCCCCCAGGAGAACCCCCAATGAACGAAGCCGACGTGCTGGAAGTCCTGCGCACCGGCATCTGGACGATGCTGCTGATCGCCGCCCCGCCGCTGGTCGTCGCGGTCCTGGTCGGCGTGGCGATTTCGCTGGTCCAGGCGCTGACCCAGGTGCAGGAGATGACGCTGACCTTCGTGCCGAAGATCGTCGCCATCCTGGTCACCACCGTGCTGGCGCTGCCCTTCATGTACGGCGCGCTCACCACCTACGCCGATCGGCTGGGCAGCCTGATCGTCTCGGTGCGGTGACATGCGCCGGCTGGCCGGACTGGCGGCGCTGCTCCTGGCCGGGACCGCATCGGCAGCGGAGGTGAAGCCGCCCGCCGCCCAGATCGGCACATGGTCCACCGCCCTCTACGCGCCGCGCGTCCTTCCCGCGCGCAGCCTGCCGCCGGAGGCCGCCTGCATCGACGCCATCCTGGCGGCGGAGCGCGAGGCCGGGGTGACCGACCACATGCTGCTCGCCATGGGCTTCACCGAGGCCGGGCGGATGACCGCCGACCGGCTGTTCACCGTCTGGCCCTGGACCGTCAACACCGAAGGCGCCTCCCGCTACTTCCCGACGCGGGAGGAGGCCATCGCCTTCGTGCGCGCCGCGCAGGCGCGGGGCACGCGCTCCATCGACGTGGGCTGCCTCCAGGTCAATCTGAAATGGCACCCCGACGCCTTCCCTGACCTCGACACCGCCTTCGACCCGCGCGCCAACGCCCGCTACGCCGCGCGCTTCCTGGGCGACCTGCACCGCGCGCAAGGATCGCTGGACGCCGCCATCGCCCGCTACCACTCCGCCCAGTCGGAGCGCGGGGCGGCCTACCGCGAGCGGGTCGGCGGCAACCGGCGCTGGGTGGCCGGCGCCATGGATTACCTGAAAACGCTGGCCGCCGGTCCCCAGGCCGCCAGTTCCCAAGCCGCCCCCGGTGCGCTGCCCGCCTGGGGCCGGGCGGAGCTTGGCCGCCTGTCCTTCCTGTCCAGCCTCTACGCCAACGCGGCGGTGAAACCCCTTCTGCCGGGCGCAGACTGACCCCGACGTAAAAGCCGGTTTTACCGCGGGACGCTAGCGTACCAACGGTGCCGCACCCTGGAGTTCCCGCATGGCTTTCACGGACACCCTTCGCAACCGGATGACCAGCCTCGGCGATGCCGGGCTGGCGAACCGCGACGTGCTGTTCGCGCTGGGCATCCTGCTGGTGCTGGCCGTGCTGTTCCTGCCGGTGCCGACCTGGTTCCTCGACCTCGGGCTGACGCTGTCGCTGGCGGTCAGCGTGCTGATCCTGATGGTCTCGCTGTGGATCAGCAAGCCGCTGGACTTTTCCTCTTTCCCGACCGTGCTGCTGGTCGTCACGGTGCTGCGGCTGGCGCTGAACATCGCCTCCACCCGCCTGATCCTCAGCCACGGGCACACCGGCCCGTCCGCCGCCGGCCATGTGATCGAGGGCTTCAGCCAGTTCATCATGGGCGGCAACTTCGTCATCGGCGTGGTGATCTTCGCCATCCTGATCGTCATCAACTTCGTGGTCATCACCAAGGGCGCCTCCCGCATCGCGGAGGTCGGGGCGCGCTTCACGCTGGACGCGATCCCCGGCAAGCAGATGGCCATCGACGCGGACCTGTCCGCCGGCATGATCGACGACGTCGAGGCCCGCCGCCGCCGCAAGGAGCTGGAGGACGAGAGCACCTTCTTCGGGGCCATGGACGGCGCGTCGAAGTTCGTGCGCGGCGACGCGGTGGCCGGGCTGGTCGTCACCGCCATCAACGTGCTGGGCGGCATGGCCATCGGCATGGCGCAGCAGGGCATGTCCTTCGAATCCGCGGCGTCGGTCTACACCATCCTGACGGTGGGCGACGGTCTGGCGACGCAGATCCCGGCGCTGGTCGTCTCGCTGGCCGCCGGCCTGCTGGTGACCAAGGGCGGCAACGTCGGTTCCGCCGATCAGGCGGTGCTCGCCCAGCTCGGCGGCTATCCCAAGGCGCTGATGGTGGCGGGCGGGCTGCTCGTCACGCTGGGCGTGACGCCGGGCCTGCCGGCCGCCCCCTTCGTCCTGCTGGGCGGTGGCTTTGGCGCGGCGGGCTGGTACGCGATGCGCGGCAAGATGCGCCGCGCCGCACTCGCCCGGCTGGAGGAAAGCCGCAAGGCGCCCACCGCCCCGGCGGAGGAGGCGGTGGAGGACATGCTGAAGGTGGACGAGGTGAAGGTGGAGGTCGGCAACCACCTCGTCCCGCTGATCCTCAACAAGAACGGCCCGCTGACCGGCAAGGTGAAGACGCTGCGCAAGCGCTTCGCCAAGGAGTTCGGCTTCATCCTGCCGTCGGTGCGCATCAAGGACAGCAGCTTTCTGCCGCCCAAGGGCTATGTGGTCAGCGTCATGGGCGTCGAGGTGGCGAGCGGCGAGGTGCGGCCCAAGCAGCTTCTCGCCATCGACCCGTCCGGCGGCGCCGCCCCCGACCTGCCCGGCGAGGCGACGCGGGAGCCGACCTTCAACCTCCAGGCCCGCTGGATCGACCCGGCCCGCCACGAGGAGGCCATCGCCAAGGGCTACACGGTGGTCGACCCGGAAAGCGTCATCACCACCCACCTGACCGAGGTCATCAAGGACCATCTCTCGACCCTGCTGACCTTTGCCGCCATGCAGAAGCTGCTCGACGGGCTGGGGCGGGAGTACCAGAAGCTGATTTCCGACATGGTGCCGTCGCGCATCACGCTGGTGGTGGTGCAGCGCGTGCTTCAGGCGCTGTTGGCGGAGCGGGTGTCGATCCGCAACCTGCCGGCCATCGTCGAGGCCATCGCCGAGGCGGTGAACTGGACGCGCAACATCACGCTGGTCACCGAGCATGTGCGGGCTCGGCTCGGCCAGCAGATCTGCCAGTCGCTGACGGCCCCCGACGGCTTCGTCCCGGTCATCGTCCTGACCCCGCGCTGGGAGCAGGCTCTCCAGCAGAGCGTCATCGCCGAGGGCGAGGACCGCCGCTTCGCCATGCCGCCGACCCAGGTGCAGGAGTTCCTGACGGCGCTGCGCATCACCATCCAGAAGCACGCCACGCCGCAGGTGTGGCCGGCGCTGCTGGTCGGGGCGGAGGTGCGGCCCTTCGTGCGCTCCCTGCTGGAGCGGGTCAGCCCAATGACTCCGGTCATCAGCCACGCCGAGCTGCACCGCAAGGTGTCCGTCAAGACGATCGACCAAGTCTGAAGGAGCGGTGATGGACACGCTCGCCGACCTGCTCAGCCTGGAGGTCTACCGCGCCTTCCTGGTCTTCGCCCGCGTCGCCGCGGCGGTCAGCCTGCTGCCGGGCTTCGGCGAGCTGGCGGTGCCGCCACGCGTCCGGCTGTGCATCGCGATTCCCGTCGCGCTGGCGCTGACCCCGACGGTGCCCGGCCTGCCTGACCGGCTGCCACCCGACGCCGCGGTGATGCTGGAGCAGATCTTCGCCGAGACGGTGGCCGGCGCCTTCCTCGGGCTGGGGGCCAAGCTGTTCCTGGCGTCGCTCCAGGTCGCCGGCAACATCGCCGCCCAGGCGATGGGCCTCGCCAACCCCTTCGGCACCGACGCGGCGGGGTTCGAGAGCGGGTCGATCCTGTCGGGCACGCTGGTCATCGCCGGGCTGGCGCTGCTGTTCGCGCTCGACCTGCATTACCTGATGATCGACGCGCTGGTGCGCTCCTACGGAAGCTGGCCGGCGGCGACGCTGCCCGATCCCGGCCTGGTGGCGGGGCGCTACGCCCAGCTCGTCGGCGTCACCTTCCGGCTGGGGGTTCAGATGGCGGCGCCGTTCCTGGTCTTCGGCATGATCGCCAACATGGCGCTGGCCCTGGTCAACCGGGTGATGCCCTCCATGCCCGTCTATTTCGTCGCCACCCCGGCGATGGTCGGCGGCGGGATGCTGGTCTTCCTGGTGACGGCCGGCGCCATGGTCACCGCCACGCTGGCCGCGCTGGCCGGCTGGCTCGGCGGGCGGTGAGGAGGCGGGGATGTCCGACGGCCAGGACGAGGAGCAGAAAACCGAGGAGCCGACCGAGAAACGCCTGCGCGAGGCGATGGACAAGGGCGACGTCCCCCGCGCCCGCGACGTCGGTCTGGCCGCCACCATGGCGGCGGCCTGGCTGATCGCCGCGGCCGGCGGGCCGCTCGCCGCCTCGCGCATCGCCGAGGTGCTGCTGCCGCTGATCGAGAATCCGAACGACATCCGGCTCGACGGCGGTCCCTACGACGTGATGAACAGCCTGCGCTGGCTGAT
>NZ_WHOR01000376.1:0-4317 GCF_013340925.1 Azospirillum formosense | reverse complement strand
ATACATCTCCGGGCTGGCGGCGACGAGGAACTCGCCCCGCCCGAGATTGACGAAGGCCTCGTAGGGCGCCGGCTTGGCGGCGCGCAGCCGGCGGAACACCGCCGAGGGCGCGTCGGCGCAGGGTTCGGCGAAGGTCTGGCCGGGCACCACCTCGAACAGGTCGCCGCGCCGGAAAGCGGCCTTGGCAGTCTCGACGACGCGCTGATACGCGCCGGGGGCGTGGTCGCATCTGCCTTCGGCGTTGGTGTCGGGGCGGTAGGGGTGGTCGCGCCCGCCACGCTCCAGCCCTTCCGTGCTCCCCGCCGCCGTGGCGAACTCATACTCGACGAGCCGCGCAAGGCCCGTTACGGGGTCCAGCGCGACAAGCCGGTCGGGTAGGTAGAGCACCAGATCGCGCTGGTCGTCGGGCCGCTCCAGCCGCAGGCGGATCGGCTCGAACTGGAAGGCGAGGTCGTAGGCGAAGGCCCCGTACAGCCCGAGCAGCGGGTCATCGGGGGTGGCGAACAGGTCCAGCACCGCGCGCAGGACCGAGAAGACGGAGGGCTGGCGGCTCCGCTCCTCCTCCGGAAAGGGGTGGATGGGCTTGCGGACCAGAGCGGTGACGCGCGACGGCGCCTCCTCAAGACCAGCCAGAGCTTCCAGGCCGCGCAGAGCCTCGGCAATGACCGGCAGCAGCACCCGGCCCCGCGCGTTCAGCGCGTCGATGCGCAGCGTCCGCCCGCGCGCGGTGAGCGCCAGCGGTGGGTCGGTGAAGCCCAGCGCGTGGCGTCGGTAGCGGCCCGGCGCCTCCACCCCGCTGGACAGCAGCAGGCCGCGGCGGCGGTCCAGCGCGTCGATCACCGGGTCGAAGGCGCCATACGGGTCGAGCGCCGTCGCCCGCCGCGTGACGGTGACGCCGCCGCGCGTCCGGAAACGCAAAGGTTCGAGGAGGCCGGGGGAAGCGAGAAAATCGGCGGGATACATGGCGAAGTCTCCGATGGTCGATCCGTTGGCGGACGGACACCCGGAGTTCCCTTGCTCGACACCTGGATTCCCTGGTCAGGAAAAAGGCCGCCCGGAAGCTCCGGGCGGCCTTTCGATGCTGTGTGCGCTCACGCGCGTCGGCTGGCCGGCCCGGTTAGACGGGCCACCACCAACGACGCGACAGGGAGGGAGCGGCGAAAATCATGGCGTCGAGTTCGCCACAGGGATGCGGCCTTGTCAAGCCCCCTTGCCCAGCCCGGTCGGGTCGGCGGGCGCGTGCCACGCGCGGCGTTCCGCCACCGCCTGCCGCAGCGCCGTCACCGTGCCGGACAACACCGTGGCGGCGATGACCGCGGCGACCAGATGGTCCGGCCAGCCCTGCCCCATCGACCAGGCGCCCGCCGCCGCCATCATCACCGCGGCGTTGGCCAGGACGCCGTTGCGGGCGCACAGCCAGACCGCGCGCAGCGACACTCCGCCGCGTCGTCCGGCGAACAGCAGGACCGCCACCGACAGGCTCGCCCCCATCCCGAGCAGCGCGACGAGGCTCATCACCGGCGCGTCGGGAACGGTGCCGGCGGTGGCGCTCCACGCCGTCGCGGCCACCACCGCCAGCCCGAGCATGGTCAAAGCCACGCCTTTCGCCAGCGTGGCCCAGCCGCGGTACTCCAGCCCCCGCCCCATCATCCACAGGCCGACGCCGTGGGTCAGCGCGGCCGCCAGGAAATCCAGCGCGCTCGCCCGCAAGGCCATGGACTGCGTCTCCAGCCCCGCGGCCAGCGCGACGGCGGCCATCAGCCCGTTGACGAGCAGCGCCATGCGCAACGTGCGGCGGTAGTCAGCCTGCCGCCCACCGTTTGAACGCCCCCCGCTCCCGCAGGAGCCTCCGCAACAATCACCGGCCATCCCGCCGCCCTCCGCCCGCGCCACGCGCTCCGTTTATCAAGGGTACTCTAATGTACGCGGCCCGGACCGTCCACAGGACCGGCGGTCATTCCGCCCATTCCGGATCGCTGGTGAAGACGATGGTGAGCCAGCGGTCGGGGCCTTCGCCGCCAATGGCCGCACCCACCTCGTCGCGGATTTTGTCCCACTCCTCCAGCCTGCGCGGCGGCCAGCCGCTCGGGGCGATGAAGAACAGCTCAATCTGCCGCCCCCGGCCCACCCGCGCGACGTAGGCGCGGTAGGAGGAAAAGCCGTGCCGCCGGACGATGTCCGACGCGACGGCGTCGACATGCCGCTTGAGGTCCGCGGGGGTGACCAGCAGGACGTCGGCCAGCGCCTGCCGCATCGTGCCGACCGGGATCGGGATGACCACCAGACAGACCAGGGCCAGCGCCGCCGGGTCGATGTAGGGCGACACCCACTGAAGCCGGGTGCCCTGGATCAGGTGGCCGAAGACGAAGGCGACGAGCAGAGCCGCGGTGAGCGCCGCCGACATGATCCAGGCCTTCGCGTCGAGCGCCAGGAAGTCGGAACGGACCGTCCGGTTCGCCCGCGTCGCGAAGACCGCCATGCCGGCCGCCACCAGAACGGTCACCGCCGTGTAGACGATCGCATGGTCGAAGGCCAGATTGCGGCCCCCCGTCATCAGGCTGCCCACGGCGTTGATGAGCGCGTAGATCGCCGCCCCCATCAGCAGGGTGGCGTTCAGCCCGAGGACCATCGGTTCGAGGTGCCAGAAGCCCATGGTGAACCGCTCCGCCAGCTTGCCGCGGCGTGGGCCGGCGCTGGTCGAGGCGGCGATCAGGTTGGACACCAGCAGCGTCACCATCGTCATGCTGGCGTCCACCAGCGAATAAATGCCGTCGAAGACGATGGCGAAGGAGCCCGACAGCAGGCCGAACAGGATGCCGGCGCCCGCCAGCAGCACCGTGACGGCGATGGACAGGCGAAGAACCCTCTGCTCGGTGGTCATGCGCGTTCTCCCTTCCCCGTCTCCACGTCGTCCGGCCTCGGCCTCGGCCTCTCATGCATAGCGGCCCCGACGAGCCGGCAAAACCGATTTCGCGATCCTGGCCGACGCGCCCTTGCCGGAACCGCCGGCCGCTCCAGGCTCATTCCGAATCGGACCCCACCGATTCGCCAACCCCAAAGAGGGAGGGTGGACATGACCGTCGTTTCCGAGGTTCTGAACCGCAAAGGCCATACCGTCGCATCGATCCTGCCGTCCGAGTCCATCCGGGCTGCCGCCCGCTCGCTCACCGACCGGCGCATCGGCGCCCTGGTGGTGTGCGACCGCCGGGGCCGGCTGGCCGGCATCCTGTCGGAGCGCGACATCGTCCGCGCCGTGGCGATGCATGGCGCCGACGCGTTGGACATGCCGGTGGAGGATCTGATGACCCGTCAGGTCAAGACCTGCCGGCCGGAGGACACGATCAAGGACCTGATGCAGATGATGACGCTGCGCCGCCACCGCCATGTGCCGGTGTGCAACGAGGCGGGCGACCTTGCCGGCGTGATCTCGATCGGCGACGCCGTGAAGGCCCGCCTGGACGAGCAGGCCCACGAGGTGGCCGTCCTGAAGGATCTCGCGCTGGTCCGCTAGAGGCACCCCGGGCTTCGATCAAGTTCCCGGACGGGGGAGCTGAAGACCAAGCGCACTCCATGAGGCGAAGAGGCTCCCCCGGTCGTGCGCCGATTGGCGCTAACACGTCTCCGTGTCCTGAAATCCCAGGGCGGCGTTCGGATATTCGGTAACGCTTCGTTCCCGAACCTTCGGACCCGACATGCCGCGCCGCTACCCGACCCACCTGAAGATCCTGGTCGTCGAGAACAACCCGCTGCTGCTACGGGCTCTGCGGGACATGCTGGAGCATTGGGGCGTCGGTCAGGTCGCCTCCGCCGCCAACGGGCAGGAGGCGATGGAACTGCTGCGGCGGGAGCCCTACGACCTGATGGTCACCGACTGGGTGATGGAGCCGGTGGGCGGCGGGCAGCTCGTCCGCTGGGTGCGCGGCTCCGCCAGCTGCCTCAGCCCCGATCTGCCGATCATCGTGCTGACCGCCAACGCCGACGTCGCCACCGTGCGCGCCGCTTGGGACGCCGGGGCCGACACCGTGCTCGCCAAGCCGGCCTCCGCCGCGACCATTGCCCGGCGCATCGAGACCGTGCTGAGCAACCCGCGCCGGGGCGGCCGCTCCCAGGCGGAAGCGGCCACGGCGAAGCCGACGAACAACAACACGCCCTCCCCTTCGCACCCGGCGCCGGCCCGCCCGGCGATCTCCTCCTGTCTCTTATTCCTCTCCCTCTCTCCCGTCGCCCTCTGCCGTGTCGAAACCGGTGGTCGCCGCAACGACAAAACAAAACACTATAATGACTTCGTGCAGCACGCTCCAGAGCATCAACAAGAAA
>NZ_WHOR01000375.1:0-4318 GCF_013340925.1 Azospirillum formosense | reverse complement strand
CCCCTGCGAGAGCGGGGGAGGGAAGGGGCCCGCGAAGCGGGAAGGGTGGGGGCAAAACTCTTCCCGCTGCCTCAGCGCTTCTTGCCCTGGATCGGTTCCGGCTCCGGCGCCGGCTGGCCCATGCCCATCAGCGCGCTCATGTCCGCCCCGTTCAGCAGGAGCTGGCCGGTCTCGGTGACGTCGATCTTGTAGCTGCGCACGTCGTTGCCGGCGTCGTCCTTGGACGCCTGCCCGAAGGCCTGGAGCATGGCGATCACCCCCAGCGCGTTCTGGGTGCTCTCGTCGGCCTTCCTGCCCGGCTTGGGCTGCATCGCCTTGGTGGCGGCGTCCAGGCCGCGCAGCAGCACGGTGCTGCTGCCCACCGCGCCGAAGGCGGAGTTGGCGGCCATGCGCAGGGCGCCGGTCATGGTGCCGGAGGTCGCCGGGGTGTTGACGACGAAGCGGTCGATGCGCAGCTCCGTCCCGACCTCCGCCATGGCGCCCATCAGCCGGTTGCCGATGGCGGCCATCTCGGCCTCGTCGGTCCCGTCGTCCGGCAGGGCGGCCTCCTCCTCGCCGTCCTCCTCTTCGTCCTCCTCACCCGCGGCGGCCTGGGCCTCGGCCAGCGTGGCGAGGTCGGCGAAGGCCCGCCACAGCGAGGCGGTCGGCAGCTTCGCGGTGCTGAGCTGGATGTCCAGCTTGTCCGGCATGAAGGCCTTCGGCGCCACCTCCGGCTCCAGCGTCAGGCCGCTGGACTCGATCCCGAAGGTGGTCGAGGCCATCGGCTTGTCCAGATCCTCGGCGCTGCCGCGCAGGACGAGCTGGCCGAGGGCGAGGCGGGTGCCGTCCTCCGGGTTCAGGGCGGTCAGGCCGGACAGGCGGACGCGCCCGCTGGCCCCGCCCATCAGGTTCTGCATCAGCGGGATCAACTCCGCCGCCGGGGGCTGGGTGCCGGCCAGGGCGTGGGTCTGGGTCAGCCGCTGCATGGCGTCGGCGCGGGCGAGGTCGACGCGGGTGTAGGTGCCCTCCATCGTCAGGCCGCCGAGGTTCAGCACCTCCTTCTTCGTCTCGTCGAGGAAGCGCAGGTTGCTGACGGACAGGGCGCCGGGGCCGCTCCACAGCGGGGTGCCGGCGGCGGCGGTGCCGTCCGGCTTCAGCTCCCCGGCGACGGTGATGGCGCCGACGGTCAGGGCGCTCTCGTCCTTCTTGCCCTTCTTGCCCTTGCGGTCGCTGGTGACCGACAGGTCGCCAAGCTCGGCGTCCATGGACAGCGCCGTCTCGTAGGCGCCGGACCACAGGGCGCTGATGCGCTGGCGGCCCAGCGTGACGGTGGCCGACGGCTTGCCGTTGTCCAGGATGGCGACGCGGTCGGGCAGGGTGGCGGTGACGGCGTGGGTGTTGCCGTCCTGCGGCTTCACCGTCAGGCGGATGGTGCCGATGTCGGCGGTGGTGCCGTCGTCCGACACCGCGGTCAGGGCGGGCAGGGCGACCTCGTAATGGTCGCCCGCCGGGGTCGCCACCGGCTCGCCGGTCCAGCGCAGCTCGGTCGCGTCCTCGCCGCTCTTGGGGAACCAGCGGGCCAGCCCGTCCTTCAGCGCGGCGGCGAGCGCCCTGGCCCCGTCCTCGGTCACCGGGGGCGCCTCGGCGCGGGCGGCGGCGGGCGGCAGCGCCAGCGTTGCGAGCATCAGCGCGGCGGCGAGCGGACGGGCGGGAAGACGGCGCATGAGGAATCCCTTAGGGTGGAGCGCGCCAGGGTAGACGGGATAACCGGCGCCCGTCCATCGGCCCGAGGTTTTATACCGTTTCCCAAAGAGTGCGGCCCCGGATGGGCGTTGCAGCATGGCACGGCCGCCCTGACGCTTGCATTGCCGGTCCCCAGGCCCAAAACTTACGCTTATGACCTCTGTCCTTTCTTCGTCCGGGGGCGGTCTGGGTGCGGGTGGCCGGGTGGTCGCCGTGCTGGGGCCGACCAACACCGGGAAAACCCATCTCGCCATCGAGCGCATGCTCGGCCACCGGACGGGGATGATCGGCTTTCCGCTGCGCCTGCTGGCCCGCGAGAACTACGACCGCATCGTGTCGATCAAGGGCAAAAACGCCGTGGCCCTGGTGACGGGGGAGGAGAAGATCCTGCCGCCCAGCCCGTCCTACTGGGTGTGCACGGTGGAATCCATGCCGCTCGACCGGGCGGTGGACTTCCTGGCGGTGGACGAGGTGCAGCTCTGCGCCGATCCGGAGCGCGGGCACATCTTCACCGACCGGCTGCTCAACGCGCGCGGGCTGGTCGAGACGATGTTCCTCGGCTCCGACACGGTGCAGCCGCTGATCCGCCGGCTGGTGCCGCGGGCCGAGTTCATCAGCCGGCCGCGCTTCTCTCAGCTCACCTACGCCGGCTACCGCAAGCTGACGCGCCTGCCGCCGCGCTCCTGCGTCGTCGCCTTCTCGGCGACCGACGTCTACGCGCTGGCCGAGATGATCCGGCGCCAGCGCGGCGGCACGGCGGTGGTGCTGGGGGCGCTGTCCCCGCGCACCCGCAACGCCCAGGTCGGGCTCTATCAGGCGGGGGAGGTGGACTATCTGGTGGCGACCGACGCCATCGGAATGGGTCTGAACATGGACGTCGACCATGTTGCCTTCGCCCGCATCGTGAAGTTCGACGGCTTCGCCCCGCGCCGCCTGCGCGCGCCGGAGGTGGCGCAGATCGCCGGGCGCGCCGGACGGCACATGCGCGACGGCACCTTCGGCACCACCGACGAGGTGGGGGAGCTGGAGGCCGACGTGGTCGACCGCGTCGAGAACCACCAGTTCGAGACGATCAAGACGCTGATGTGGCGCAACAGCAAGCTGCGCTTCGACACGCCGGGCTTCCTGCTGAAGTCGCTGGAGGAGCGCCCGCCGATCCCGGAGCTGCTGCGCGCCCGCGACGCCGACGACCATCTGGCGCTCCAGGCGCTGGTCCGCGACCATGAGGTGATGGACCTCGCCAAGGGCCGCGACAACGTGCGCCTGCTCTGGGAGGTCTGCCAGGTCCCCGACTTCCGCAAGGTGCTGTCGGACGCCCACACCCGGCTGCTCGGGCAGATCTTCCGGCAGCTGCGCACCGGCATCGGGCGGCTGGACGAGGATTGGGCGGCCAAGCAGATCGCCCGGCTCGACCGCACCGAGGGCGACATCGACGCGCTGGTCGCCCGCATCGCCCACATCCGCACCTGGACCTACATCTCCAACCGGCCCTCCTGGCTGACCGACCCGGTGCACTGGCAGGCGCGCACCCGCGCCATCGAGGACAAGCTGTCCGACGCCCTGCACGAGCGGCTGACGCAGCGCTTCATCGACCGCCGCTCGGCCACGCTGGTCCGCACGCTGAAGGATGGGCGGGACCTGATCGGCGGCGTGCGCGCCGACGGCGAGGTGGTGGTGGAGGGGCACCCGGTGGGCCGGCTGGAGGGCTTCCGCTTCGTCCCCGACGCGCCGGAGCGCTCGGAGGAGGCCAAGTCCCTGCTGACCGCCGCCCGCCGCGCGCTCCGCGAGGAGGTGGCATCGCGCCTGCGCGCCTTCGAGCAGGAGCCCGACGACGTGTTCGCCCTGGGGCTGGACGGGGTGCTGACCGCGGACGGGCTGCCGGTGGCCCGGCTCGGCCCCGGCCCGTCGGTGCTGACCCCGGCGGTCCTGCCCTTCGACGAGGGGCTGCTCGACCAGGGGCAGCTCGACCGCGTGCGTGTCCGCTTGGAGCGCTGGCTGAAGGACCGCGTCGCCGCCCGGCTGCGCCCCCTGCTGGCGCTGCGCGACGCGGCCGATCTCACAGGCGCCGCGCGGGGGCTGGCCTTCCAGCTTGTCGAGAACATGGGGGCGATGCCCCGCGCGCCGGTCGCCCCGATGGTCGAGGGGCTGGAGAGGGCCGACCGCAAGGCGCTGTCCCGCCACGGGGTGCGGCTCGGCGTGTCGCACCTCTACCTGACGGCGCTCGCCAAGCCGGGCGCGGTGGAGCTGCGCGGGCTGCTGTGGGCGGTGAAGCACCGGCTGTCCCTGCCGGTGCCGATCCCGCCGCCGGGCCGTGTCTCGGTGGAGGCCACCGGCGCGCCGCCCGCCTTCTGGGACGCCATCGGCTATCCGGAGGCCGGGCCGCGGGCGCTGCGCGTGGACATGCTCGACCGGCTGGAGACCGAGCTGCTGACCGCCGCCAAGGAGGGCCGGGCGGTGGCCGAGCCGGCGCTGGCCCAGATGATCGGCGCCAAGCCGGAAGAGCTGGGGGCAGTGATGAAGGGGCTTGGCTACACCCGTTCGGTGGCGGAGGATGGGGCGGTCTCCTGGCGCCGCCGCCGCAACCCGCGCCACAAGC
>NZ_WHOR01000374.1:0-4330 GCF_013340925.1 Azospirillum formosense | reverse complement strand
GGGGGGGGGGGGGGGGGGGGGGGGGGGGGGGGGGGGGGGGGGGGGGGGGGGGGGGGGGGGGAGGGGGAGGGGGGGGGGGGGGGGGGGGGCGCCCGCGCGGGCCAGCAGCAGCGGCAGGTTCCGCGCCTCGTTGTAGCAGGGTATGACCAGGGAATAAGTGCTCACTGCCGTGCCCCCGAAAACGCGAAGTGCCGCATGCCGACGAAGTTGAAGACGGCTGAAACGCCGGTGGCGGCCAGGAAGGCGAACGCCATGGTCCAGGCGTGCATCCCCGTCAGCAGAAGCACCCCGGCGTTGACCGCGATGTTGATGACCAGCGCCGCGAGATACACGCCGAGGAAGCGGGCGACCGTCTGGATACCGCCCTCCGCGCCGAAGGTCCACATCCGATTGGCGAAATAGGCGAAGATCGTCCCGGCCACGAAACCGGCCGTCTTGGCCGGCGTGACCGCCATCCCCAGCCAGAGCAACAGGGAATAGGCGGCCATGTCGATCGCCACGGTGGTGGTTCCGACCACCAGGAAGCGGCTGGCCTGACGCTGAAGCGACATGGAAGCGGGCCTTCCGGTCAGAGTGGCGCCGCGCCGTCGGCCCGGTCCGGGTCCCGATCCAGGCTGTAGGGATGGTCTGCCGACTTGTCGAAGCAGGCTTGCCAGTAGGCGTAGGTTTCCAGGTCGTCGGGCGTGCCCCAGCACAGGTAGGACTCGACCTCGAACAGCCGGACCGACAGCCCCAGTTCGACCGCGTCGTTGATGCAGGTGTCGACGTAGAACTCACCGTTGATCCGGCGCCCTGCGGCGATCATCCGCTCCGCGGCCCGCTGGAAGTCGCCGGCGCGCTTGAAGGTGAAGGTGCCGACGATGACGGGGTCCTGGGACGGGTCGGCCAGAGGCGTCTTGACCGACACGCCGCGGACCCGCCCGTCTGCGGCGTCGATCCAGCCATACATGGTCGGGGACCGCAGGGCGCCCGGATAACCGCGGGCACCCCACACGATGACGTCGACTTCCGGATCGTCCATCAGGGCCGAAAAGGCCGCGCCGTCGTACAGGATGCCGTTGTCGCAGGCGCCGATGGTCAGCGGCTGGTCGGGATCGAGCTGATCCATGCCGAGCAGGCAGGTGCGCGCCTGCCCGTCGGTCAGTTCATCGATGACCTGGACGGCGGCGTTCGGAAAGGTCCCCCGCAGCGCCTCCGCACAGGCGCCGGTGCCCGGCATGTCGCGGCGCAGGATGAACAGACGGCGGTCGGCCTCCGGCAGATCCCGCACCGCCTGCTCCACCATCGGCCGTCCGGACACTGGAACCAGCGGCTTGGGCAGGGCATAGCCCCGCTGGACGAACCGGGAGCCGGCTCCCGCCATCGGCACCATCACGGTTCCCGCGTGACGCGGCGCGGCGGTCGCCGCTGCCTGCTGGCGGAAGGCGCGGGAGAACCATTGGTACTCGCGCAGATCCTGCGGCGTGCCCCACTGCATGAAATGCTCGACCGGGAACACCGACACCCGCCGCCCATCGCCGATCATCGGCTTGTAGGCCATGCTGACGTAATATTCGCCGTTGACCATCAGCGCGCGGCGCATGGTCTCTTCGAAATAGTGGCGCATCAGGGCGCCGGTGCGGAAATAATAGGTGCCGCTGGACGCGAACTCGTTCATCGGCTGGTCGGTGAAGGGCTGCTTTTCCTGGATGTCCTGGGCCCACATGCCCTCGGCCCGGACATAGGCGTAGTTGGTCGAGCCCAGCATGTGCGGGTGGAAGCCGGTGTAGCCGATCACGCTGCCGTCGCAGCCGGTCTCCCGCGCGTGCGCCTGGAAGGCCGCGAAGTCCCAAAGGCAGGAGAAGTCGCAGTAATTGACGATGGTCGGCGCGTCGGGGTCGATGGCGTCGATCACCTGGAGGACTGCGTTGATCGGCCCCAGCTTGTGGGGAGGAATCGCCACGATCCGGCCCTTGGGGCAGATGCGCTCCAGCGTGGCGCGCATCCGGTAGGCCGGTTCGTCCAAATGGTCCTGGTTGCAGATGAACAGCACCGACGACGCGCCGGGGAACAGCCCCACGACATGCTCGATGATGGGCTTCCCATCCACCTCGATCAGGGGTTTGGGAACCGTGTAGCCGGCACGGCGGAAGCGTTCGCCGAAGCCGGACATTGGAATGACGATCTGCATGGCGGCTCAGTGGGGCTGGCGGGACTGGAGGGACTGCCGGTATTTTTCCGCGTCCCAGTTCAAAAGGGCCTGTTCGTCGGCGGCGGTGAGGCAGGAGATGGCGGCCTCGTCGGGAATCCGCGCCACCACGGCCGCCAGGGCCGCGACCATTTCCTCACCGGCCTCGCCCAGCCCTTCGGGCACCAGGACCCCGGCGCCGGGGACCAGGATCACGGGGCGGAACGGCAGGCCGTCGCTGGACAGCAGAACCCGGTCGAGCGCCGCACGGTCTTCGGCAACGGCCACGCCCGGCCCCAGAAACACCACATGATCGGGATAGAGCGAGCCGGTCGCCGCGATCCGCAGGGCGGCCGGGGACAGCGCGAGGCTGTGGGAGCCGGGTTGGCGGGCCGGGCGGTAGCCGCTGCCCGCGGCGGTCCGCTCCAGACGGGCGGGGTCGGCGGCGCCCGCGGGGCGCAGGCCGACCGCCAGCCGGCCGGCCACCTCGTTCAGCAGGGCCTCGGCGGCGGCGGCATCGGCGCCCCCGACGATAAGGCCGTGGTTGCCCAGGATCACCACATCCGCCGGCTGGCCGGTCAAGGCCGACGCCACGGCCCTCGTCAAATCCGGCCCCGGCTTGGAGTAGGGAACCATGATCCACGACAGACCCCGGCACCGCTCGGCCAGTTCGTCCGCCGCGTCGGTCCGCACGGCCCAGGACAGCGTGTTCACGCAATGCACATGGAAGACGGTATCCTGCGGCATCAGCGCATGGAGCGACGTCTCGATCGACGGGCGCAGTCCACCGGGCGAAGCGCCGGAACGCTCCCAGGAACCGGCGACCGGGTCGGACAGCCCGTCGCGGATGCCCTGACGGATGCGCGACAGGCTGACATCGACGAAGATGTCAGCCTCCAAAGCCTGCGCCAACCGGGTTCCCGACGCCTTGACCCGCAGCACATCCCCCAGCTTCAGCGAGGTGTTGCCGCCGGCGCCCTGGACGAACAGGGGATTGGCGCCGATCCTGGCGGACGTTTCCAGAAACGATGCCTCGGCTTGGCTTCGCATGCGGGCGTCGCGCGGACCTTTCATGAAGCCGTCTTTCCGTGATGTGGCATCTGGAATTTCGAATGAGGAACTAGACTTATTGCAAGCTCGGGTATCTACCTCCCACACGAATGACAAGGCAAGGGCGAAAACCCTGGGTTCCGGGAATGGAGCTTTTCCTGCGGAGGGAAATATCCAGCGGCTCGATCCGGCGCTTGACTGTGTGGGGCATCTGATCCGCCGCCTGCATGGCGTGGAGTGAACTGTGCCGGACGATCGCCCTCGTGTTCGGCCCGCTGGCCCCGACCGCGGATGGTTGGCCCATGTCCGCCTCGATCATGGAGGCGCCCGACCTCCGTGATCCGCCAAGCGCTGCGCAGGACAAGCCGGGCGACCACCTTGGATCTTGGCCTCTCCCCTCGCGCAGTCCGGGACAACGCTGGGAAAGTGCTCAGATTTTCCCGTTCAGTCTCGCCTGCTCACCGCCTTGTCCGCATGACCTTCTCCGTCACGTTGTTCCTCCAGAGGTCGGCGGAGCGCATGTAGCGGCGGGCCACCTCGACCGACTTGTGGCGGGTCTGGCGCATGACGTCGTGCAGCTGCGCCTCCGCCTCGGCCGCCGCGGTGGCCAGCCCGGCACGCAGCGAGTGGCCGGAGTAGCGGCGCGCGACGCCGCCGGACAGGGCGCCGAAGGTCCTCTCCAGCAGCCCCTGGTCCCCGGCGCCGACCGCCTCGGCGCTGTCCCTGACCAGCCGCGCCACCGCCTTGTCGGACAGCCGCTTGTCGGTCAGCACCCCGCCCGCCCGCAGGCCGACAAACAGGGGCTCCTCGCCATGGCCGGCGGCGCGGTGCCGCATCCAGCGGTGCAGCGCGGTCGGCGCGCACAGCGCCTCGTCGTCGGAGGCCCAGATGGCCACCGCGTCACCGGCCCCGATCTGGTCGGTCTTGGAGCGGCGGATGGTCAGCACGACGCCCTTGCCGTCGACGAAGGCGACGTCGCCGGCGTTGAGCGCGACGATCTCGCTCCGCCGCAGCGCCCCGCCGAAGCCGACGAGCAGCAGGGCGCGGTTGCGCAGGCCGAGCGGGCCGTCGGGCTGGGCGCGCACCAGATCGGCGAGCAGGGCCGGGGTGAGC
>NZ_WHOR01000373.1:0-4371 GCF_013340925.1 Azospirillum formosense | reverse complement strand
ATCCTCGACAGCACCCTCACCCTTCCCACGCTTCGCGCGGGCCCCTTCCCTCTCCCGGGGCGGGAGAGGGGTGAAGCACGGCGGGGCTTTTTGTTTGCGCGGCCCTGCGGCCTATCGGAAACTGCGCGGGCCATGGCCTACCGACTGCCGCCCCTCAACACCCTGCGCCTGTTCGAGGCCGCCGGCCGCCACCAAAGCTTCAAGGCGGCGGCGGAGGAACTGCACCTGACCCCCAGCGCGGTCAGCCACGGCATCCAGACGCTGGAGGACTGGCTGGGGGTGGAGCTGTTCCTGCGCGGCAACCGCAGCCTGTCGCTGACCCCCGCCGGCCACGCCTATCTGCCCCGCGTGCGCGACGCGCTGCACGCGCTGGCCCTGGCGACGGAGAGCGTGCCGGGCCGCGCGCCCAGCGGGCGGCTGTCGGTCAGCGCCGCCCCGACCTTCGCCCTGCGCTGGCTGATCCCCCGCCTGCCCGCCTTCCAGGAGCGTCACCCGGCGATCACGGTGGCGCTGGACACCGCCCACCGGGTGGTCGAGTTCCCCCGCGACGGCATCGACGCCGGCATCCGGCTGGGCCGCGGCGACTGGCCCGGTCTGGCCGCGCTGAAGCTGATGGAGGAGGACCTCGTCCCGGTGGCCGCCCCCGCCCTGGCGGCGCGCATCGCCTGCCCCGCCGACCTCGCCGCCGTCCCGCTGCTCCACGTCGCCGACGTGTCGGAGGACTGGACCGCCTGGGCCGAGGCCGCGGGCCTGCCGCCGGCGGCGCTGGACGACGGGCTGAAGCGCGGGCTGCGGCTGGACGCGATCCACATGGCGGTGGACGCCGCGGTGCGCGGGCTGGGCGTCATCATCGGACGGCGACCGACCGTCGATCCGGAGCTGGCGTCCGGCCAGCTGGTCGAGGTGATGGGGCCGCGCCTGCGCGCGAAAAGCGCCTATTGGCTGGTCACCGCCCAAGACAGCCTGCGCCGCCCGGAGGTCGCCGCCTTCCGCGCCTGGATGCGGGCGGAGTTCGCCCAGGGGCAATGATCCCTTCGGGTGAAACCCACTCACCCGACGATGAAAAGGTCCCGTTTGCCGGAGCGGCGGGGACGGCCCGATGCTGGTACTTCATCGCACCCGCCGGAGGCCACCATGACCTTGCACGTCCTCCCCCGCACCGCGCCGCCACCGGCCCGCCGCCTTCGCGGGCTGCTGGACTGGATCGCCCATCTCCGCGAACAGAGCCGCCAGCGCGACGCCCTGCTCTCCCTGTCCGACCGGGAGTTGCGGGACATCGGGATCAGCCGTTACGACGCCGTCACCGAGGCGCGCAAACCGCTCTGGCGGTGAAGGCCGCACGTCACAACCGGTCCCGCCGGATCGCCTCCAACAACCCTTCGGCCCCGGCCTCGCAGAGGTCCAGCACCTCGGTGAAGTGCAGCCCCTCGCCGTAATAGGGATCGGGCACCTCGCGCTTCGGCGCGTCGGGGGCATAGTCGAGGAACAGGGCGACCGTCGCCCGGCTGTCCGCCGGGGCCATGCGCCGCAACTGCGCCAGATGCCCACCGTCCATCGCCAGGATGTAGTCGAAGTCGGCGAAGTCCGCCGCGGTCACCTTGCGGGCGCGCAGGTCCGACAGATCCACCCCGCGGTCCTTGGCGGCGCGCCGGCTGCGCGGGTCGGGCGCCTCCCCCACATGATAGCTGTGGGTGCCCGCCGAATCGGTGCCGATGCGGCCCGCCAAACCGGCTTGCCGAACCCGGTCGCGGAACACACCTTCCGCGGTGGGCGACCGGCAGATGTTGCCCGTGCACACGAACAGGACCTTGACCATCCCGGCCTCCTCCTCTCTGCTTTCCCGGTCCGAGATCTAGCAGCCGTTCCCCGAACCCGCCAGGGCGCCATGACCAACGCCATGATGAGCATCACCAACCATCTGAAACCGACCGACTCCATCGTCATCCTGACCGGGGCCGGCATTTCCAAGGAATCCGGCCTGGACACCTTCCGCTGCGCCGACGGCATCTGGGCCAAGGTCGATCTGGAGGACGTCGCCACGCCGGAGGGTTTCGCCCGCGACCCGGCACTGGTCCACCGCTTCTACAACGACCGGCGGCGCGGCCTGCGCGACCCCGCGGTGCAACCGAACGCCGCCCATCGGGCGTTGGCCGAGTTGGAGCGGCGCTGGAAAGGCGACCTGCTGCTGGTCACCCAGAACATCGACGACCTGCACGAGCGCGCCGGGTCGCAGACGCTGATCCACATGCATGGCGAGCTGAACGCGGTCTTCTGCCGCCACTGCCGCAGCAAGGTGGAGAACTGGACCCACGACCTGTCGGTGGAGGACATTTGCCCGTCCTGCGCCCGCAAGGGCGGCATGCGCCCCGACGTGGTGTGGTTCGGCGAGATGCCCTATCAGATGGAGCGGATCTACCGGGCGCTGGGCGCCTGCGACCTGTTCGTCTCCATCGGCACCTCCGGCAACGTCTATCCCGCCGCCAGCTTCGTGGCCGAGGCGCGCAACGCCGGCGCCCTGACGGTGGAGCTGAACCTGGAACCGTCGGCGGGCGCCAGCCTGTTCGCGGACTCCGTCAACGGCCCGGCAACCGAGCTGGTCCCGGCCTTCGTGAGCGAGCTGCTGAGCCTTTGAGCGGCGATCTTGAGAACCTGTTCGAACAGGCCCGCGCGTGCCGGCTGTGCGTGGGGGTGTTGCCGCACGGCTGCCGTCCGGTGCTGCGCGGCAGCCCGTCCGCCCGCCTGCTGATCGTCGGACAGGCGCCGGGCGCGCGGGTGCACGCCAGCGGCATTCCCTGGAACGACCCGTCCGGCGACCGGCTGCGCCAGTGGCTGGCCATGGACCGCGCGGCCTTCTACGACGAGAGCCGGATCGCCATCGTCCCCATGGGGCTCTGCTACCCCGGCACGGCGCCGAAGGGCGGCGATTACCCGCCGCGCCCGGAATGCGCGCCGCTCTGGCACCCGCCGCTGCGCGCCGCCCTGACCGGGGTGCGGCTGACCCTGCTGGTCGGCAGCTACGCCCAGGCTTACTATCTGGGAAACCGTCGCCGGCGGACGATGACCGACACGGTGGCGGCGTGGCGGGACTATCTGCCGGAGTTCCTGCCCCTGCCCCACCCGAGCTGGCGCAACACCGCGTGGCTGAAGACGAATCCCTGGTTCGACGCGGAGCTGGTGCCCGCGCTGCGCCACCGCGTGGCGGGCGCCCTGGGCGCCTTGGACGGCTGACTCACCCCTCCATGGCCTCGATGCGCTCCATGTCCTCGTCCGACAGGCCGAAATGGTGGCCGATCTCGTGGATCAGGACGTGGCGGACGATGGCGAACAGGTCCTCGCCCGTCTCGCACCAGTAGTCCAGGATCGGGCGGCGGTAGAGGAAGATCATGTCCGGCCCGCTGCGCAGGTCGGCGACGCTCTGCCGCGTCATATCGACGCCCCGGTAGAGGCCGAGCAGGTCGAAGGGACTTTCCAGCTCCATCTCGCGCTCGGTCTCCTCGTCGGGGAAATCCTCGACATGGATCGACAGATTGGCGATGGGGGCCAGGAGTTCCCGCGGAATCGTCTCCAGCGCGTCCTCGGCCATCCGCTCGAGGTCGGGGGTGGAGGGGGGAACGGTATGGGTGTGTGCCGGTTTGCGCATCATACCGGTGAAGGTAGCGTTGCTTGCCGCCCAGGCCAAGCGGCGCTAAACCGGAAGGCGGACCGGAACGCCGATTTGATCCACAATCGATCCGTGTCCGTTACGCCTTGCACAGACCAACCAACTATAGGCCAACCAACTACAGGCCAACCAACAACGGGGGAAGGAATGTCGGACAAGCTGGTGGGTGCCAAGCGGCAGACCGCGCTGAAGGAACTGCATGGCTGGGCGGAGGTGCTGGAGCGCGACGCGATCCGCAAGACCTACCATTTCCCCGACTTCCCCGCCGCCTGGGGCTTCATGAGCCAAGTCGCCCTGCTGGCGGAGCGGACGAACCACCATCCGGAATGGTTCAACGACATGGGCCGGGTGGAGATCATCCTGTGCACCCGCAGCGCCGACGGCCTGACCCAGGCCGACGTCGATTTCGCCCACCGCGTGGACCAGATCGCCCCGAACCGCGACCGCTGATGAGTCCCCTCTCCCGTCCCGGGAGAGGGAGGGGCCCGCCGCGAAGCGGTGGGAGGGTGAGGGTACCGCCAAGGATCAGCGCCCTGATCCCCGCACGACCCTCACCCGCCCGCTGCGCGGGCACCCTCTCCCGAGGCGGGAGAGGGGCTGGGGCGTCACGCCGGTTCCAGAACCACCTTCACATCCGCCGGGCGCCCGAAGAAGGGGGCGGTGGTGACCAGCAGCGGGCAGCCGGCGGCGGCGTAGGCCGCCGCGTTGTC
>NZ_WHOR01000372.1:0-4400 GCF_013340925.1 Azospirillum formosense | reverse complement strand
CAACTCCTCCCCCTGCGCAGCGGGGGGAGGTTGGGAGGGGGGCCCGTGACGACCACTCCTCTCACGTCAAATCCAGCGCTTCCGGCGCTTGAAGCTCTTGAGATTCTTGAAGCTCTTGCGCTCTTCGTTGCCGCCGCCGAGGTAGAATTCCTTCACGTCCTCGTTGTTGCGCAGCTCCTCGGCGGTGCCGTCCAGAACGACCTTGCCGTTCTCCATGATGTAGCCGCGCGTCGCGGCCTGGAGCGCCATGCGGGCGTTCTGCTCGACCAGCAGGATGGTGACGCCAAGGTCCTTGTTGATCTGCCGGATGATGCTGAAGACCTCCTTCACCATCAGCGGCGACAGGCCCATAGACGGCTCGTCCATCAGGATCAGCTTCGGCCGGGCCATCATCGCGCGCCCGATGGCCAGCATCTGCTGCTCGCCGCCCGAGAGGTAGCCGGCGAGGCCGGTGCGTTCCTTCAGGCGGGGGAAATAGTGATAGACCATCTCGATGTCGTCCTTCACGCCACCGTCGCGGCGGGTGAAGGCGCCGAGGCGCAGATTCTCCTGGCAGGTCATGTCGCCGATGATCCGGCGGCCCTCCATCACCTGGAAGATGCCGCGCCGCACGATCTGGTCGGGGTCGATGCCGTTGATGCGCTCCCCCCCGAAGGAGATGTCGCCACGCGTGACCTCGCCGTCCTCGGTCTTCAGCAGCCCGGAGATGGCCTTGAGCGTCGTCGATTTGCCGGCGCCGTTGGCGCCCAGCAGGGCGACGATCTCCCCTTCCGGCACCTCCAGGCTGAGGCCGCGGAGCACCAGGATGACGTCGTTGTAGACGACCTCGATGTTGTTGACGGACAGCAGCGGCGCCTTGGCCGTGCCGGGAACCGGAGCCGGGGCGCCGGCGGGAGTGACCGCGGCGGTCGCGGTGGCGGCGTTCATGATGCGGCACCTGATGCAGTGAGACGGGACGGGTGCCCCCGCCGTCGCCCTTTCACGGCGACGGCGGGGGCGGTCCGGCTTACCAGCCCAGCCACTCCGGCTTGCGCGGGACGTCGACGGTGGCGATCTTCTCCAGCTTGATCGTGCCGGCCTTCACCAGCTCGTCCACCGAGCCGCCGGTGTCGCCGGTCACGTTGGCCCGGTACAGGTTGACCTTGTCCATGCCGCGGTGATCGGTCTCGGTCCAGGTCGACGGCACGCAGACGCCCTCCAGCCCCGCCGGCACCCAGTCCTTCTTCTGGTACATGCCCTTGCGGATGTTCGGGCCGGTCACGCCGCCGTTCTGCTTCGCCCAGTCCATCGCTTCCTTCATGTAGAAGGCGGAGCAGATGCCGGAGACGTAGTGCACCGGACGGTAGGCGGTGCCGGCGGCGTCGGAGACCTTGGAGATCTCCTTGACGATCTTCATGCCCGGCGCGTCGCCGCCCCAGATCGCCGCGGTGCGCACCGGGAAGATCACGCCGTTGGCGGCCGAGCCGGCGGCCTTGGCGGCGTTCTCGTCCATGCCCCAGACGTTGCCCATGAACTGCACCTGGGCGCCAACCGTCTGGCAGGCCTTCAGGACGGAGATGTTGGAGCCCGCCGTGTTGCCCAGATAGGCGTAGTTGGCGCCGGCTTCCTTCAGCGTCAGGCACTGGGCGGTGTAGTCGCCCGGCGTCAGGGCGAACTGGACCGCCGGCAGCACGTCGAAGCCCAGTTCCTTGGCGAGCTGCTCGCCGGCTTCCTTGGGGGCGTTCGGGTAGGGGTGGTTGGCGCCCATATGGACGTATTTGGGCTTGCCCGAGCCGCCCTTCTTCTTCCAGTCGTCCGCCGCCCACATCAGCATGGCGCGCAGGCCGTCGGAATAGGACGGGCCGTAGAAGAAGTTGTAGGGGGCCGGCTTGGAGCCGTGCGGGCCCTTGCCGGTCGGGTCGGTCAGGTGGCCCGAGTAGGAGCCGGAGTAGTAGGGGATCTCGTCCTTGCCGACGAAGCCGGTCAGCGCCTCGGTGTCGGCGGTGCCCCAGCCCTGGATGGCCGCGACCTTGCCGCTGCCCGACGACCACTTCTTGTACTGGCTGATGGCGCGCGGCGCCTGATAGCCGTAGTCCACCGTCTCGACGTCCATCGTCGTGCCGCCGACGCCGCCGTTCTTGTTGATGTAGGCGAGCGCGTCGGCGACGCCCTGGCCGAAGGGCACGCCCACGTCCGAGGTGGCGCCGGACTGGTCGGCGAGATGGCCGACCGGGATCTTCTGGGCGTTGGCGGCCCCGGTGCCGAGCAGGACGACGGCGGCGGACGCCAGCAGGACGGTCTTCATGGTCATGGTGCGTTTTCTCCCAGTCGTTATGTTTTTCAGAAGCCGTGTTGCGGAAAGCGTGTCAGTGCGAGAACGGCCCTAGTGCGAGAACGGGTAGAGCTTCCAGTAGGCCTTGATCTGTTTCCAGCGGTGGGCCAGCCCGTCCGGTTCGAAGACCAGGAACAGGATGATCACCAGGCCGATGGCCATTTCGCGCAGGAAGGCGATGGCCTCCCTCAGGTTCAGCGCGGCGTCGATGGCGGTGCCCGACAGCGCCGTGGTGATGGCCTGCATCACCTCGGGCAGCAGCACCATGAAGGCGGTGCCCATCAGCGACCCCATGATCGAGCCCAGCCCCCCGATGATGATCATGCCGAGGAACTGGATCGAGAAGAGGATCGTGAAACCCTCCACCGACACGAACTGCAGGTAGTGGGCGTAGAGCGCGCCGCCGATGCCGGCGTAGAAGGACGAGATGCCGAAGGACATCGTGCGGTACTTGGTCAGGTTGATGCCCATGATCTCCGCGGAGAGATAATGGTCACGCACCGCCACCAGCGCCCGCCCGTCGCGGGACCGCATCAGGTTGGTCGCCAGGATGTACATGACGACCACATAGACCAGCACGACGTAGAAGAAGCTCTCGTCGGTGTCGAAGGCGTAGCCGAACAGGCTGAACGGCTCCGCGATCGTGCCGGCGGTTCCCCCCGTGAACCAGTCCGCCCGCGAGAAGAAGTCCTGGAGGATGTACTGCGCCGCCAGGGTCGCGATGGCGAGGTACAGGCCCTTCAGCCGCGCCGCCGGGATGCCGAACAGCATGCCGACCGCCGTGGTCATCACGCCGGCCAGCGGGATGGCGAGCGCCACCGGGATGCCGAAGCTGTTCGACAGCCACGCCGACGAGAAGGCGCCGAAGCCGAAGAAGGCGGCGTGCCCGATGGAGATCTGGCCGGTGAAGCCGACCAGGATGTTCAGCCCGAGCGCCGCGATGCCGAGATAGCCGATCTGGATGCACAGGTTCAGCCAGTAGCGGTCCATGAAGGCCGGGCAGAGCAGAAGCAGGGCCACGCCCAGGATAGCGAAGTTGCGGCTGGTCTTGGTCGGGAAGATGGTCGTGTCGGCGGCGTACCGGGTCTTGAAGTCGCCGCTGGGGATGAGACTGATGTTCGCCATGGTTGCGGCCGCTCCTTACACGCGCTCGATGTCCTTGGTGCCGAAGAGGCCGTAGGGCTTGATCATCAAGATGACGATCAGGACGTAGAAGGGGGCGATCTCGTACATGTTGCCCCAGTTCAGCCACTGGCTGTCCAGATAGTGCGCGAGATTCTCCAGCACGCCGACGATCAGGCCGCCCAGCACCGCCCCGGCCACGCTGTCCAGCCCGCCGAGGATGACCGCCGGGAAGACCTTGATGCCGAAGAAGGAGAGCGCGGAGGACACGCCGTTGACGACGCCGACCGTGACGCCGGCCACCGCCGACACCATGGCGGAGATGGCCCAGCTCATCGCGAACATGTGGCGGACGGAGATGCCCAGCGACTGCGCCACCTGCTGGTCGAAGGCGGTCGCCCGCATCGCCAGACCCATCCGCGAGTATTTGAAGAACCAGCCGAAGCCCGCCATGATCAGGATCGAGATGACCAGGCTCATCACATAGACGGTCTGCACGTCGAGCCCGAGGATGTTCACGGTCGGGCTGGCGAAGATGGTCGGGAACGGCTTGGCGAAGACGCCGAACATCCACTTCATCAGGGCCTGGAAGAAGATCGACAGGCCGATGGTGACCATGATGACGGAGATGATCGGCTCCCCGATCATCGGCCGCAGCACGACGACCTGAAGCACGATGCCGAAGACCATCATGAAGGCCAGCGTGATCGGGAAGCCGATCCAGAAGGGCAGCTGCCAGGAGGTCAGCAGCCACCAGCAGGTCCAGGCGCCGATCAGCAGGAACTCGCCCTGGGCGAAGTTCACGATGCGGCTGGCCTTGTAGATCAGCACGAAGGACATCGCCACGACGCCGTACAGCGCGCCGACGATCAGTCCGTTGACGAGAAGCTGGAAGAGCAAGGTCATGGGCGGGTCTCCCCGAAACCGCAATTCTTATTCCCTCTCCCCCCCGGGGAGAGGGTTAGGG
>NZ_WHOR01000371.1:0-4468 GCF_013340925.1 Azospirillum formosense | reverse complement strand
GTACAAGAGACAGGGCTTGTAAGGGGCGGACAAGTGGCGGGGGCGCGGCGCGCGGGAACGGTCGATTCCTGGCCTACAGCATTCCGGCGCGGCGGGCCAATGCCAGGATTCGATGGGACCCCAGCACCAGGGGCCGCTCGACCAGCTTGCCGTCCAGCACGCAGACCCCGCCGCCGGCGGCCCCGAAGGCGGCGAGGACCCGCCCGGCGCGGAGGACCGCCTCCGGCGACGGGGTGTAGGCGTCGTGGATGGCGGCGATCTGCTTGGGATGGATGGCCGAGCGCGCGGTGAAGCCGTGCAGGACGCTGCGCGCCAGCTCCTGGCGGTAGCCCTCCTCGTCGTCCAGCGCGATCCACGGCATGTCCAGCGCGTCCAGCCCGAATCGGGCGGCGGCGTGGACGATCCGGGTGCGGGCCTGGACCAGCGGCTCCCAGGCCAGCGGCACGCGCAGCTCCGCCGACAGGTCGGCTCCGCCGAACATCAGGAAGGACAGGCGCGGCGAGGCCGCGGCGATCGCCATGACGTTCTCCAGCCCGTCGGCGCTCTCGATCAGCGCGCCGAGGGCGCCGGGCAGGCCGCGCTCGTCGAGAAGCCCGGCGGCCAGCCGGACGTCCTCGGCCCCGTCCACCTTCGGCAGCAGGACGCCCGCCCAGCGCGGCGCGGCGCCGTCCGGCAGATCCGTCAAGGCGAGGATGTCGAGCAGGCCGGTGCGGCTGCGCAGCGAATTGGTTCGAACGAAAATTGCCGGCCCGCCCGCATCGGCGTGTTCCCGAAGGAAGGCGCCGACGGCGGCGCGGGCGCTGTCCTTGTCGCCGGGGGCCACCGCGTCCTCCAGGTCGATGATGACCGCGTCGGCGCCGGCCCCCAGGGCCTTGGCGAAACGGTCCGGGCGGGCGCCGGGAACGAACAGGTAGGAGCGGCGGACCGGCGATTCCGGCGCCGTTGCCGGGGTTTGCGGATTGTTGGCCATGAAAACGCTTTCCAAGGGTGAGGGGGCGTGTTATTTGTACGTACAACATGCTATCACACGCGCTGAACATGTCACCTTGAAATGATCGGCGCCCCGCATTCACCCCTCCGATCCGCAGACAAGAGACTTCCGCCCATGCCCGATGTTCAGGAACCGCGGACCATCGTCGCCGACCTTGGCCGCTACCTTGAGGATTTCACCGTCGGCGATGTCTACGAGCACCGCCCCGGCCGGACCATCACCGAAGCGGACAACATCCAGTTCAGTCTGCTGACGATGAACCGCCACCCCATGCACTGCGACCACGCCTTCGCCGAGAAGTCGGAGTTCGGCAAGCCGCTCGTCAACAGCGGCCTGACCCTGGCCATCGTGCTGGGCATGACGGTGGACGACGTCTCCTACAAGTCGGTCGCCAACCTCGGCTGGAAGGAGATCAAGCTGGTCGCCCCGGTCTTCCCCGGCGACACGGTCTACGCGCGCTCCAAGGTGCTGGATGTCCGCGAATCCAGGAAGCGCCCGACCCAGGGCATCGTGACCACCTACACCGAGGGCTACAAGGCCGACGGCACGGTCTTCGTGACCTTCGAGCGGGCCAGCCTCGTCCCCAAGCGGGGCCACGGCATCGGCGACTGATCCGGACACTCTGAAAACACCTGTCCGAAACCACCGATGGCCTGAGAAGAACAAGAGGGAGGAACCATGCCCGCCACCGATCCGACCACCAATTCCATCGCCAACACGCTGGCGGCCTTCGTCGCCGACACCCCCGACGACGCCATCCCGGCGGAGGTCCGCACCCGCGCGCCGCATCACATGCTGGACGCCGTGGGCATCGCGCTCGCCTCGACGCGCTACGACTTCGCCCACAAGACCCTGACCGCCCTGCGCGGGCTGGCGGGGGAGGGGCCGGTGCCGGTGATCGGCATGCCCGCCTCGCTGCCCGCCCGCGACGCGGCGACGGTCAACGGGTTGCTCTGCCACGGCCTCGACTACGACGACACCCACATCGGCGGCGTCATCCACCCGACCGCCAGCGTGATGCCCGCCGTGCTGTCGGCGGCGGCGATGACCGGGGCGGACGGCCGTTCCGTGGTCACCGCCTACGTGCTGGGCGTCGAGGTGGCGGCCCGGCTCGGCGCGGTGGCGCGCGGCGGCTTCCATCAGGTGGGCTTCCACCCGACGGGCATGATCGGCGTGTTCGGCTGCGCCCTGGCCGCCGGCCGTCTCCTCGGCCTGACCCGCGCGCAGCTGGCCGCCGCGCAGGGCATCGCCCTGTCGATGGCGAGCGGCAGCCTGGAGTTCCTGGAGGACGGCGCCTGGAACAAGCGCCTGCATCCCGGCTGGGCGGCGGCGGCGGGCATCACCGCGGCGGCGCTGGCCCGCGAGGGCTTCACCGGCGTCACCCGCCCCTATGAAGGCCGCTTCGGCCTGTTCAACGCCTATCTCGGCAAGGAGGCCGGGCGCGCCGAGCTGGGCATCGCCACCGCCGGCCTCGGCGAGACGTGGGAGCTGATGGCGACGGCGATCAAGCCCTATCCGGCCTGCCACTTCACCCACGCCTGCGTGGACGCCGCCCTGGAGCTGCGCCGTGACGGCCTCGATCTCGCGCGCATCCGCCGCATCGAGGCGCTGGTGCCCGAGCAGGTGGTCAAGACCGTCTGCGAGCCGGAGGCCAACAAGAAGCGGCCCTCCAACTCCTACGACGCGCAGTTCAGCGTGCCCTTCCTGGTCGCCGCCGCGCTGGTGCGCGGTCGCCTGACCCTGGCGGAGCTGGAGAACGACGCGCTGGGCGACGCGGCCATCCTCGACATCGCGTCGAAGGTGTCCTACCGCCACGACCCGGACTCGCCCTTCCCCAAAGCCTATTCGGGCGAACTGGTCATCACGCTCGACGACGGGCGCGAGCTGCGCCACCGCGAGCACATCAACCGCGGAGCCGCCGACCGCCCGCTGTCCAACGCCGAGATCGTGGACAAGTACCGCGGCAACGCTGCCATGGCCGTGAACGAGACCGCCGCGGCGCGCATCGCCGACGCCGTCCTCGGCCTCGACGCCAGCCCGCGCGCGGCGGATTCGCTGTCCGTGCTGTCGCCGTCCGTCCGCTGACCATTCAATCCGGGAATCACGCCATGAGCGACACCAACACCATGACCGACGCGGAACGCGACGAGCAGGAGCGCCTGATCCTCGACAGCGTGGACCGCTTCCTCGACCGCCACGTCCGGCCGGTCGCCCTGAAGCTGGAGCATGACGACGCCTACCCCGACGAGATCGTCGAGCGGATGAAGGAGCTGGGCCTCTTCGGGGCGACCATCCCCGAGGAGTATGGCGGGCTCGGCCTGCGCCCCTCCACCTACGCCAAGATGATCGAGCGCATCTCGTCGGTGTGGATGTCGCTGTCCGGCATCATCAATTCGCACCTCATCATGGCCTTCATCGTCACCAAGACGGGGACGGAGGAGCAGAAGGCCGCCTTCCTGCCGCGCTTCGCCACCGGCGAGCTGCGCGGCGGCCTCGCTCTGACCGAGCCGGACTGCGGCACCGACCTCCAGGCCATCCGCACGGTGGCCAAGCGCGACGGCGACGACTACGTCATCAACGGCTCCAAGACCTGGATCACCAACGGCATCCAGGGAAGCTGCTTCGCCCTGCTGGTCAAGACCGACCCGACGGCGCAGCCCCGCCACAAGGGCATGACGATGTTCCTGGCCGAGAAGGGGCCGGGCTTCAAGGTCAGCCGCAAGCTGGAGAAGCTGGGCTACAAGGGCATCGACTCCGCCGAGCTGGTCTTCGAGGACTACCGCGTCCCGGCCGACCGGCTGATCGGCGGGGTCGAGGGCCGCGGCATGGCCTGCGCCATCTCCGGCCTGGAGCTGGGCCGTGTCAACGTGGCGGCGCGCGGCGTCGGCGTCGCCCAGGCGGCGCTGGACGAATCCGTGAAGTACAGCCAGCAGCGCAAGACCTTCGGCAAGCCGATCCACGAGCATCAGGCCGTGGCTATGAAGCTGGCCGACATGGCGACCCGCGTCTCCGCGGCGCGGCTGCTGGTGCAGCAGGCGGCGAAGGCGCTCGACCGCGGCGAGCGCTGCGACTACGAGGCCGGCATGGCCAAGCTCTTCGCCTCCGAGGCGGCGGTGGAGAACTCCCTGGACGCCATGCGCATCCACGGCGGCTACGGCTATTCCAAGGAGTTCGTGGTGGAGCGGCTCTACCGCGACGCCCCCCTGCTGTGCATCGGCGAGGGCACCAACGAGATCCAGCGCATTATCATCGCCAAGCGGCTGATCGAGCAGAATCCGGTGTGAGGGTGGGTGGTCGCGTCGGGCCGGCACCCCCGCCCCCCCCCCCCCACGCCGGCGGCGGGGGGCCGACTGCCTTATACCCCTCTCTCTCACACGTCCACCCCCCCGGCACGTGCAAGCTGTGCTGGACACGTGTACAAAAATACTAGAAATACATCCGACGGACAGGATCACAGCTCGTAATAGCTAAGCGGAT
>NZ_WHOR01000370.1:0-4469 GCF_013340925.1 Azospirillum formosense | reverse complement strand
GCCAAGAACCACTCCCCCTCCCACCGCGAGTCGCGCGGCGACCGCTCCTCCCCCGGGCGCGGCGCGCAGGGCGTCCTGCTCTACGGCCTGCACCCGGTATCGGCGGCGTGGCTGAACCCGGAGCGGCGCATCCACCGCCTGATCGCGACCGAGGCGGGCCGCGCCGCGTTGGAGCCGGTGCTGGCCCAGGCCAAGGCGCGCGGCCTCCAGCGCCCTGGCCTGATGCCGGCCGACCGCAACGACCTGGACCGCATGCTGCCGCCGGGCGCCGTCCACCAGGGCGTGGCGGTGGACGTCGCCCCCCTGGACGAGGTGGGGATCGAGGATCTGTGCGTGGAGGCCGATTCGGACCCGTCGGCGCTCATCGTCGTCCTCGACCAGGTGACCGACCCGCACAACGTCGGCGCCATTCTGCGCTCCGCCTCGGCCTTCGGGGCCAAGGCGGTGGTGGTGACGGAGCGCAACGCGCCGGAGACCACCGGCGTGCTGGCCAAGAGCGCCTCGGGAGCGCTGGAGTCGGTGCCGCTGGTGCGTGTCACCAACCTCGCCCGCGCGCTCGCCGATCTTCAGCAGGCCGGCTTCTGGACCGTCGGCCTTGCCGAGTCGGGGGCGAGCACCCTCGCCCAGTGCAACCTGACGGGCCGCACCGCGCTGGTGCTGGGGGCGGAGGGAGCCGGGCTGCGCCGCCTCACCATGGAACGCTGCGACATCGTCGCGCGCCTGCCGACCCAGGGACCGGTGGGCAGCCTGAACGTATCCAACGCCGCTGCGGTCGCCCTCTACGAGGTCGCCCGGCTGCGCTGACGCGTCTCCGAACGCGCCGCACAGGTGAGGCTTGCTGCGAACCGCGCGGGACGCTAGTGTAAGCGCCCGCCGCGGTCTGGCCAGGCGGCACGCCGGTTTAGCTCAGTTGGTAGAGCAGCGGTTTTGTAAACCGAAGGTCGCGGGTTCGAGCCCTGCAACCGGCACCACATTCACCCTCCTGCCAGACCAATGCCCGGCCCCGCCCATGACGCATGCCTCCGATGGCGGCCCCCTGATACCCACCGGTTCCGGCGTCATCGACGCGGAACACGGCGCCATTCTCGATCTGCTTTCGGCGATGACCGCGGGCGGGCCGTTCGGGTTGGCGGAGCTGGCCGCACTCCGGCGCGAGGTGGCGGAGCATTTCGCCACGGAGACGAGGGAGATGGCCGTCCTGGCCGCGGAGCGGCGGGAGCGGCACGAGCACGCCCACCGCAGTTACCTCGCCAGCATCGATGCGTTGATCGCGACCGCTGAGCGCGGCGACCCGCTGGCCGGCGACGACGCGAATCGGTTGATGCTGTGGTTCATCGTCCATTCCAACACCGCCGACACCGCGTTGGTGGAAGCCTCCCGGCAAACCGGCGACGAGCCGCCGATGATCTCCATGGACGACTGGCTCGACAGCCTGGACGAGGCGGACCGGGACGTCCTGCGCTCCTGAAACGACCACCCCACCCCATCCGGGGGAACCGCAACTGGGAGCACCGGTTGGGAGAAGGGACGATCCCGTCCCGCAACCGATCCAGGTTTCCCCATGAAAAAGCCCGATACGCCCAACGCCGGGGCGCAGCGCCTGCGCGACGCCATCGACAAGGGCCTGACCGGCGACAAGATCCCCGCGTCCGACCCCGCTGCGGCCCCGCTGGGCACCGACGACGAGGCCGCGGGCGTCCGGCCGCCTCCGGCCGCCAGCGCTCACGATCCTGCCCCTTCCGACGCCCGAGCGCCCTTGGGCCACTCCAAGGGCGCCGACGCCTTCCGCAAAGGCGACCTCCCCTACGGCGAGGGCACCCGCGACGATGGATGACCGCCGCCACGAGGCGGACTGTTGCGAAAAAAATGTCCCTCTTCCGAGTGGGAAGAGGGACATCGTCATGGCGTCGAATGGTGGCGGGGCGCCTGCCCCAGTTTTCCGAAACAAATGGGCCGTCTGGCGAGTTTCCGGAACCGCTTGCCGATCAGAAATAGCGCTCCGGCACGCGCAGCACGTCGTCGGGCATCACCGGCGTGGTGATCGGGGCGCGGCGCAACTCCTTCTTGGGGTCGGCCCCGCGTGTGATCAGCACGTAGTCCTCCTTGGCGCGGTAGGTGTAGCCGCCGGCCATCGCCACCGCCGACAGGGCGGTCATACCGTTCACATACTGGTACTGGCCGGGGTTGCGGACCTCGCCCAGGATGAAGAAGGGCCGGTGGTTCAGCACCTCGACGCTGACCTTGGCGTCGCGGACGTAGCCCTGCGACAGGCGCTTGGCGATGTCGGTCTCCAACTCGCGCGGGGTGTGGCCGCGGGCCGACACCTCGCCGATCAGCGGCATGGCGACCTTGCCCGACCCGTCGACGCGGAACTCGCCGGAGAGCTGCTCCTCGCCAAAGACGATGACGCGCAGCGCGTCGCCGGCCCCCAGGCGGTAGTCCGTCATCTGGGCGACGCCGGGCGGTTCGAGAGGGGCATCCTGGCCACCGGCGCAGCCGACCATCGCGGCGGCGACCACGGTCATTCCGAGCGCGCGGAACACGTTACGTCGATTCATCCCTAACCCTTCTCCATAGCTCGTGAGGACATCGGGTCCAGGCGCCCGCGGACGGAGCGGCCGAACCCTGAGCGGTCACGGAGGGAGACTAGCAACTCGCACGCGCTTGGGAAAAAGTGGAGAGGAAGTAACGCCAACGGAGGAAAAGGATTCGCGTCACCGTATAGGCGGAAATGCAAAAGGGGCGCCCATCGGAAGATGAGCGCCCCTCTGTGCATGGCCCAGACGAACTGATTACATCTGAGCGCCGACGCGCAGATAGACCAGATTGTCGGAGTAATCGAAACCACTGAGGTTCGAGTTACGCTTTTCGTAAGTATAACCGCCATTCACGAAGACATAGCGGCTGAGCTGGTAGCTGGCGCCGGCCCCCAGCGTGTAGACGTCGTCGGTGCGGTCCACGCCGTTGAAGTCGTCCTGGCGCCACTGGACGCGGGCGTTCAGCAGCAGGGTGCGCAGAAGCTCGTGATCCACGCCGACCGCGGCGACGGTGCGGTTGTAGCTCGACGCGATCTGGCTGCCTCGGGCGTAGGTCGATTCGCGGACCTGACGGCTGAGCGAGCCGGTGACCGAGGTGAGCTGGGTCACCGACCAGTTCAGACGGCCGCCCACGGCCAGACCGCCGAAATCCTTCAGCGTCGGATCGTCGTAGTTCCGGCTCAGATAACCGGCATAGACCTCGCCGTTGATCAGGCCGGTCAGGTCGGTGGACAGGCCGCCGACGACCTCGTAGCCGTCCGAGTCGCGGTTGACGCCGCCGAAGTCCTGGCTCAGCCGGTAATTAGTCCAGTTGTAGGAGCCCTGCACGAAGGCCTCGTAACCCTGGATGAACTCGTAGCCGACGCGGGCGGTGCCCGTGTAGCTCCAGCGGTCGCGGTCCTCCTGCGATTCCGTCCGGCCGTTGGTCAGTTCGGCGTCCTGGTAGGAGGTGTACTGGGCGCCGCCGGTCAGGCGGACGCGCAGGCGGTTGAAGCGCTGGTTGAACGACGCCTCGCCGCCGTGGGTGAAATAATTCACCGGCTCCGCGTAGCGCGGCACCACGGTGCCGGTGGCCAGCGACACGTCGAAGTTCGGGTCGGACCGCCCCTCATGGTCGCGGCGGCTGAACAGCAGGCCGCTGACCGAGGAGTCGCGGGTGATGTCGTAGCGACCGTCCACCTGGGCCCGGTAATCGGCGTAATTCTCCGACGAATAGTCGAAGAAGCGCCCGATGTTCCCGGAGGCCGAGAAGTTCAGGGCGTGGTTGTTGAAATCCGAACGCACGTCGACGCGCGGCTGGGTGACCCAGATGAAGTCGTCGCGGGTGTCGTTCTCGGTCGCGAAGACGTTGCTTTCATAGGTCAGGCCGGTCTCGATGCGCGGCAGGATACGGAACGATCCGGCGCGGATGCCGAGCTGCTCGACCTCCGGACGGCGGCGCTCCAGCACGGTTTCACCGGGCTGCAGTTCCTGGGCGCTCACCGGAGTGGCCGCGGGCAGCGCCGTCAGCACGGTGGACGCGAGCGCGAGGGCGAGGAGGGACAGGGAGCTGGGCTTCATGGGTCACCGCGCAAGGCTGAAATCAGTGGCTCGTATCGGGCGGCCGAATGGCCTTGGAATGTGCAATCGCCGCTCCGGCAGAAGCGGACAGTCGCTGCAAAGACAACTCATAGCGTGATGTCCGTGCAACAGTGAAGCCGTTCAGCCGTGGTTTTTGCCCGCGCCTGTGTTGTTGGCGCAACAAGACTTGCGTCGGACGGGCGCTCTATTGCCATACGACCGCATCGTTAGGGCTAAGGTAATAGGACCACGACACTCCGCATGCCCGCGTCCTTGGGAACCAGCAATCGGCGGCATCCGTTCACTCAAGGCGGTTCGGAACCGCCCCAACCGGAACCATGAGGAAACGCCGGGCATGACCAGACCTCTGAC
>NZ_WHOR01000036.1:0-31651 GCF_013340925.1 Azospirillum formosense | reverse complement strand
GTGTCGACCGTGGTGTTGAGGGTCGTATCGCCGCCGTTGGAGCCGCTGGCGAAGGTCAGCGAGCCCGCGGTGATCGACAGCGACCGCGGCGAACCGCCAGCGGCCACCACGTCGGTGGTGCCCTTCAGCGTCAGCGCGCCCGTGCCGAGGTTGATCGCCGTGGTCGGCAGGGTCAGCACCCCGCCGGACTGCAGCAGCAGGTTGCCGCTGGTCATCGACAGGCCGGCGCTGGCGTCCAGGTTGCCGGCGGTGCGGATGTAGGCGGATCCGCCCGCCCCCAGGGTGACGAGGTTGCTACCCAGCGTCAGGGCGGCGCTGTTGACGTTGTCCACCGAGATGACCGGCGTAGTGCCGTTGGCGGTCAGGCCGGTCAGGCTGGCCACGTCCATCTTCAGCGGCGTGCCGGCGCCGGTGGCCGCGTTGGTGACAGTGCCGATGTCGCCGCCGGTGGCGATCAGGCTGGCCGAATGGCCGGTCACATGGGTGCCGTTGCCGCTGCCCAGGATGGAGCCGGCGGCGGTCAGGGCGACCGCTCCGCTGGAGGTGTTGGCCGACACCGACTGGACCGTCATCGTGCCGGCGGACTCGATGGTGACCGAGCCGTTGGAGGCGGTGGCCGAAGTGACGGTGACGCCGCCGGTGGAGGCGTCGGTCACATAGACGCTGCCGGTGGCGCTCGCCAGGGTCAGGCCGTCGGTGGTGGTCTGGACCGAGCGGGTGGAGGTGCCGACGCCCTTGCCGCCGGTCAGCGACACGGTGCCGCCGACGATCCGCGTCTCGGCGAGACCGTCGTCATACACCCCGCCCCCGGTGGAGCTGAGGGTGACCGCACCCATGCCGGCGTTGATGCTGCCGGCGATGATGTCGGCGTCCACGGCGGAAGAGGAGATCGTGATCGCCCCGCCGGCGGTGCTAGCGTTGACCACCTGGAGGCGGTCGCCCGCCTGCACGTCGATCTTGCCGCCGGTCGTCGCGGCGTAGGCGAGCGAGGAGGCGCCGGTCGTGCTCAGATAGATGTCGCCCGCCCCGCCGTTCACCTGCAACTGGGCGCCGCCCACGCCGACGCGGGCGGAGGAGGTGCCGATGCCGCCGGCACCGTTCAGCGCGACGGTCTTGGCGGTGACCGCGGAACCGCCGCTGGCGGCCAGGATCTTGCCGCCGCCGGTGGCGCTCAGCGTGACCAGACCGTCGTTGGCGCCCGCCGTCACCGTTCCGGCGGTGATGTTGCCGCCGGTCGAGGTCACGGTGATGGAGTTGCCGGCCGCGTCGGTGGCGATGGCGACGTTGGTCAGCGTGATGTTGCCGCTGCTCGACACCACCACCGGACCGTTGTGGACGGCGGCGCTCAGCCCGCCGGTCAGCGATCCGGCGATGTTGAGATAGACGCCGCCCGCGCCCGTGACGTTGGTGGTCAGCGTCCCGGTGCCGAAGTTCGAGATCTTCAGCGCCGAGTCCGCCGTGCCGATGCCGGCCCCCGCCGTCAGCGTGGTGCTGCCGTTGCCGAGGCTCAGGCTGGAGTCGCCGTTGAGGATCCGGCCGGTCGTCGCCGTCAGGGTCAGCGCCTTGCTGGTGTCGTAGGAGAGGTTGGAGAGGGTCAGGTCGCCGGTCGCCGCGATCACCGTCAGGGCGCCGCCCGTGGTGATGGAGCTGAGGCTCAGCCCTGCCGCGTTCTTCACGAACAGGCCGCCGGAGCCGCTGCTGGCCGTCAGGTTGGAGACGTTCAGCCCCAGCGCCGTCGTGCTGCTGCCGATGGCGCTGCTGTCGCCCAGCTCGGTGGTCCTCTTCTGCGCGACCAGCGTCAGGGAGCCGGCGGTGATGGTGGAGGAGCTGTCCAACCCGCTGATGTGGCCGACGGTCGTGTTGTTTCCGCCCGCCGTCA
The DNA here is from genome assembly GCF_013340925.1 of Azospirillum formosense. Taxonomy (GTDB): domain Bacteria; phylum Pseudomonadota; class Alphaproteobacteria; order Azospirillales; family Azospirillaceae; genus Azospirillum; species Azospirillum formosense. The sequence goes on along the minus strand of NZ_WHOR01000036.1, from coordinate 29,772 downwards.
GGCTGACCGTGCTGGATGCGCCGGTGTCGATCGTGCCGATGCCGATCTCGCCAGGCGCCTTGTAGGTGAAGTCCAGGCCGGTGCTGTCGGTCAACGTGGTGAAGATGGTGGAGCCGCCGCCGTCCGTGACGTTCCAGACCAGATTGAGGGCCGTCAGGCTCATCGTGCCGGAGGAGGAGCCTCCCGTCGTGGCCGCCGTGCGGTCGATGGTCAGCTTGGCGAGGTCGAGCGTGTCGGCGACCTTGAAGGTGCCGGGCGTCTTGATCGTCAGGTCGGTGGTGGCGACGTTGAGCGTCGCGCCCGTGTCGGCGATGGCGCCGTTGGCCGCGGACAGCAGGACGCTGCCGCCGGTCACCAGATTGCCGTTGCTGCCGAGGATGTTGCCGTTATAGCTGGTCAGCGCCACCGCACCGGTCGTGGTGATGGTCCCGGCGGTCAGGGTGTAGGTGCCGGTGGAGCCGCTGGACAGCGTGATGGCGCCGCCGCCGGTGCTGACCACGGACTGGGCGATCAGGTTCTTGGATTCCGACACCGCGATGCTGCCGGCGGCGCTGGCGGTCAGCGTCGTGGTGCCGCCGGTACCGGCCGACGTCGAGATGGCGCTGTCGCTGCCGATGGACCCGCTTGCCGTCAGGTTCACCAGATTGCTGCCGCTGATCGAGCCGCTGAGGATCGAGCCGCCCTGGTTGTTGATGAACGCGTTGGCGCCGCCCATGGAGATGGAGCCGAGCGCGATGTCGCCGGTGGAGTTGGTCAGGGTCAGCGCGCCGGCCAGATTCATGGCGTCGATGACCGTCGAACCGTGCAGGTTGATCACGGCGCCGTTGTTGGCGTTCACCGACAGGTTGCCGGCGGTGATGCTGATGAACGCACCCCCTTGATCACCGACCACGCCGTTGGAAGCGTTCAGGGCCACGACGCCGGCGTTGATCTTGACGACCGCATGGCCGTTCCCGCGGATGCCGGGGCCTGCGGTCAGGGCGATCGCGCCGGTCTTGCCGACATCCATGCCGCCGACGACCATCTCGCGATGGCTGTCGAAGGAGAAGCGCTCGCCGCTGCCGCCGGTCAGCGCGGCCAGGATCGTCTGGGCGCTGTTCTCGGCGCCGATCAGCGAGATGGCCGAGCCGGACGTGTTGACCGAGGTCAGGCTGTAGGTGCGGTTGTCGATGTTGGACGAACTGCTCTTGATCTTCAGCGTGCCGATGCGGGTGTCGGATTCGACGTAGAGGTCACCGGTGACGTTGAAGGTCGCGGACGACGACGACAGATGGATCTTGTTGGTGGAGGAGCCAATGGCGCCGCCGGTGGAGGTGAAGGTCGCGGTGCCCGCGGTGATGCGGTTGGCCGGGTTGTCCGCCACCGCCGAGGCGGCGCCCAGGATGCTCCCGGCGCTGCTCAGGTCGACGGTGCCCCAGTTCTGCACGTTCAGCGTGCCGATGGACAGCGCGCGCTGGGCGTCCAGCTTGAAGGCGAGGCCCGTGCTGTCGGTCAGTTCGGTCAGCGTGGTGGTGGTGCCGTCGTCCGTCATGGTGAAGACGAGCTGCGGCGCGGTGATCTGATAGGTGCCGGCGCCGGTCGTCCGCTTGCTGGTCAGCGACAGCGCGGTCAAATCCTGGCCGTTGTCCACGAACGCGTCGGTCGCCGTGGTCAGCACCAGCGTGTCGGCCATCGTCGTGATGTGGTTGGACGACGATCCCGCCTGACCGATCCCGCCGCTCGAGGTGAGGGTGACCGTGCCGGCGGTCACGATCGAGCTGCCGTTGCTGAGGATGTCCTTGCCGGTGCCGGTGGTCTCGATGGACACCTTGCGGGACAGGCCGCCGTCGATCGTCCCCAGGGCGACGCTGTTGTCGCTCTTGAAGGTGAAGTCGAGGCCGCTCCTGTCCACGGCGCTGCCAAGCGTGTACTGGCTGCCGGTGTTGGTGTCGGTCAGCGCGAAGGTCAGCCCCTCCGACCGGATGTCGTAGACGTTCTGCGTCCCGGCGGAGGCGTGCTTGACCTCGAGGTCGAGGGCGTACAGGTCGGCGCTGTTCGTCAGATGAACGTTGCGACCGGCGGTCACCTTCAAAGTCTGCGTCTCGGTCAGCAGCGACGTGCCGGACGCCCCGATCGAGCCGCCTTCAACCGTCAGCGTCACCCTGTCCGCGCGCAGCAGCGTGCTTCCGCTCTGGAGAAGCGACCCGTTGTTGGTGACGGCGATCTCCGCCGAATTGGCCGAAACGCCCTTCAGCGTCAGGTTGCCCGAATTGCTGAGGTTCAGCGAGCCGGTCAGGTTGGCCGACAGCGTGTTGATCTTGGTGTTGATCGTCGTCGCGGCGCCGGCGGACGAGGTGGTCATCGTCAGGCTGTCGGCCGTGACCGCGGTGCCGTTGCCCGTCCCATTGATGGAGGTGCCGTTGGTGGTGGTCAGATCGACGGTGCCGGTGGTGCCGACGTCGATCTTGGTGATCTGCATAGCCTTGTCGTTGGTGATCCCCAGCTTCAGCCCGCTCTGCGTGACGTTCGTCACCGTCAGGCCGGTTTGCGACGTCGAATCGCTGAAGTTGGCGGTCAGGTCCTTCGAAAGGATGCTGTAGCTGTTGGCGGCGCTGTTGGACCTCTGGTGCCGGAAATCCAGCGTCAGTTCGGACAGAGCGACGTTCTGGCCGTTGTTGACCGACACGTTGCCGCCCGACGTGATGGCCAGCTTCCTCGTGCTGGTCAGCACCGCGGTGGTGCCGCCGATGTTGCTGTTGCTGCCCGTGGCGACCAGCGTGACCTTCCCCGCCGTGATCGTCCCCGATCCGTTGATGGACGGCGCACCGACACTCGCCCCGGTGGTGACCAGAGTCACGGAGCCGGTGGCGTCGGTCCCGGCGTCGATGGTGCCGGCAATGATGCTGCGGTCCACGCTGTAGCGCAGATCCATGCTGCCGGCGCCGGTCGACAGCGTCAGGGTCTGAACGCCGCCACTCTCGGACACCGCGAAACTGCGGCCGGTACCGAGGTTGCTGAACTGGTAGGTCCCGGTGTCAGTGTTCAACTTGTGCGCGACCGTGACGTCCAGCGCGGTCAGCGCGGTGCTGCTGTTGTTGATGTAAAGGTCGCCGTTGGTCACCAAGGTCAGCGACGAGGCGGAGGTCTTCACCGCCCGCGTGCTGGTGCCGATGGAACCGCCGTCGGCACCGGTGCCGTTGGCCGACAGGGTCACGGAGGACGCCAGGATGGCCCCGCCGCCCGACATGGTGATCGTCGAGTTCGCCCCGCCGCCCGCCGTCGTCAGGCTGACCGATCCGCCGGTGGCGACGATCTCGGAAACAACGATCTTCTTCTTGCCGGAGAAGCTGAAGTTGCTGTTGCCCGCTCCCGTGATGTCGATCGAATGCGTGGTGCCGCTGTCGGCCAGCGAATAGATCTGGGAACCGGTGCTGCCGATGGAGAAGGTGCTCTTGGTCTCGGGGGCCGTGGTGGCGTTCGTGCTGGTGATCGCCAGGCTGCCGAAGGCGCGCCCGTTGTTGTCGACGTAGAGGTCTCGCCCGGCGGTCAGCGACAGGTCGCCGGTGTCGAGGCTGATCGCTCCGTAGAGGGTCGAGGCGCCGATGGAGGAGGTCGTCCCCGCCTCCAGCGACACCTTGCCCGCGGTGATCTTGCTGCCGTTGCCGGTGTTGGTGACGCCGCTGGACGAGACGATGGCGACGCTGCCGCCCGTTCCGACGTTGACGGTGCCGACCTTGACCGCGCGCTGCGAGTTGAAGGCGAAGTTCAGCGGCGTGCTGCTGGTGACGGTCTGGATCGTGGACTGCGACGAGCTGTCCGACAGGGTGAAGACCTGCCCGTTGACCGTGGTGATCCCGATGGTGCCGCCGGAGTAGGAGCCGCGCGTCAGGGTGAGATCGGTCAGCGCCATCGTGTTGGTCACGCCGATGGACCCGCCCGTCGCGATCGACAGGTTCGCCGTCGCCAGATTCAGCGCGCTGGTGCCGCCGACGCTGCCGTTGGCGCTCAGGATGACCTTGCCGGCGGCAATGAGCGTCGCGCTGTTCGAATCGTCCTGGATGTTGCCGCTGCTGTTCGTCAGCGTGACCGTTCCGGTGCCGTTGTTGGCGTTGACCGATCCGACGGTCATGGTGCCGCTGGACTTCGTGACGGTGATGTCGCCGCCGGCCGTCAGGCTGTTCAGGCTCGTCGCGCCGGTGCCCAGGCCGAGCCAGATCGAACCGCCGGCGTTGGCCACGACCGTACCGGCCTGCGCGTTCACCGCCTTGTCCGACGAACCGATGTCCTTGCCGGCGGTGAGGGTCACCGTTCCGGTGTCGCTGGCGCGCAGGCCGCCACTGTTCGGGTTCAGGATCGACCCGTTGGTCGCCGTCACCGTGATGTCGCTGCTGGCGCTGGACGAGAAGCTGGAGCCGAAGGCGATGTCGCCCCAGGTCGCCGTCACCACGATGGGGTTGTTGGCGGCGCTGAAGAAGCGGCTGCCCAGCGTGATGAGGTTCTTCTCGTTGCTGACACCCGTCGAGGTCGGCAGGGTGATGTAGATGCCGCCGTCCGACGCGCGGGCGTTCAGGACGGGGGTGACGACGTCCAGATACTCGGTGCCCGTGCCGCGGCCGATGGCCTTGCTGGCGACCAGATTGACCGACCCGGCCAGTACCACGGTGGTCTTCGAGCCGTCGTCCAGGATGGAGCCGTTCGTCGTCTCGGCGTTGAAGATGCTGTAGGTCTCGCTGGGCGAGGGCGTGCCGTTGTCGGGAAGGACACCGTTCTTGTAGGTCAGATCGACCCGGCCCAGCCGGATGTCGCGGTCGCCCTTGAAGGAGAAGATCTGGCCGGTGGTGTCCACCAGCGTGCGCAGCAGATAGCCGTTGGTGGCGTCGTCGGTCAGGTCAAAGGCGAAGTTCGGCGCGGTGATCGAGTAGCTGTTCACCACCGTCGTATCGGCATGGGTGCTGGTGACGGTCAGCTCCGCCATGTCGGACAGGTTGGTGACATGCAGGTTGCCGCCGGTGGTCAGCGTCAGCTTCGTGGCGTTGAGCACCAGCGGAGTGTTGGCGTCGCCCAGGCTGCCCGCCGCGGCGCTCAGCTTTATGGTCTCGGCGCTGACCCCCGTGTTCCTGCTGCCGTCGTCCAGGATGTTGCCGGCGGTGGAAGTCAGCGTGACCGTGCCGCCCGCGCCCACCGTCGCCAGTTCGCCGACGATCAGGTCGATGTCGCTGTTGAAGCTGAGGGTTTTCAGCTTCGGGCTGCCGACCGCCTCCAGGATGGTCGCGGTGCCGTTGTCGCCGACCACGAAGTTGAAGTATTCGGAGGTGAGCTCCAGCGCGTTGGCGGTCGTGCCGACATGACGGTTGGTGATCGACAGGCCGGTCAGGATCACGCCGCTGTTGTCGAGATACAGATTCCCGACGTTGCTCAGCGTCAGCGACCCCGTCGAGGTGCGCAGATGCGTGCCGAGAGTCCCGATGGCGCCGTCCGTGCTCAGGCTGATGGCGCCGGCGGACAGCCGGTTGCTGGCGTCCTTGCCCAGGATGGCGCCGCCGGTCGCCGTCACGGAGATCGCACCGGTGGTCGACGCCTTGATCGTCCCCAGCGTGGCGGCGCCGCCGGTGACGGTGAGCGAGACCGACGTGCTGGCGGAGGTGATGTTGTCCACCGTCACAGCGCCGGTCTGCATGACCGTGACGTTGCCCGCCATGTTGGTGACCGTCAGCCGCTTCGCCGCGGTGTTCACCGTCACGGTGGAGGAGTTGCCCCCGGCGGCAAGGGTAACGTTGTCGCCGGTGATCGTGCCGGACAGGGCGGTGATGCTGCCGTTGGCGGTGGTGAGGGTGACGTCGCCGTCGGCCCCGGCATCGACCGTGGTCGCAGAGATGTCGGACGCCGTGCCGTTCGCCGTGACGGCGATGTTGCTGGTCCCGTTGGCGCTGGTGATCGTCCCGATGGCGGTGGTGCCGCCGGTGGTGATCGCGATGTCGCCATCGGTCGAGACGAGGGAACCCAGCACCGCCGAGCCCGACGTCGTCAGGTAGACGCCGCCCACGCCGGAGGTGGCGTCGATGTTGTAGGAGCTGGCGGTCAGAGCCGAACCGCTGGTGCCGACGCTGCCGGCGGCGTTCAGGACCAGGCTGTAGGAGCTGATGGTGGTCGAGGCGTCGGCGTCGTTCAGGATGCTGCCGCCGCTGCTCAAGTACAGCACACCGCCGCTGGTCACCGCGCCGACCGTCAGGTTGCCGGTGGCAGCGACGGTGGTGGCGCCGCCGCTGGTCAGGCTGGCCAGGGCCAGCGCGCCGGTGTTCGACAAATTGATGCCGCCGCTGCCGGCGGTCGCGGTCAGGCTGCCGCCGGCGGTGTTCAGCGCCTGCAACGACGTGCCGATGGCGCCGTTGCTGCCCGAGGAGCCACGGGCCGTCAACGTCAGCGCGCCGCCGGTCAGCAGGCTCGCGCCGGTGCCGGTGATGTTGCCGCCGGTGCTGGTCAGCGCGACGGCCCCCGCTCCGGCGTTGACCGTGCCGACCTGGATGTTCCGGTCACCGCGGAAGGCGAGGCTGTTCAGGCCGCCGACCTGGCTGATCGTGTCGAGCGCGGTGCTGCCGGAGGAATCGGTGACGGTGAAGATCAGGCCCGTGGAGGCCAGGAAGAACTGGCTGTCGACCCCGACCGTCCGGTGCGTGCTGGTGACGGAGAGGTCGGTCAGCGTCTGGTCGTTGGTGACGAACAGGTTGCCGCCGGTGACCAGGGAGAGTTGGGTGCTGCTGGTCGACACAGCCGCGCCGCTGGCGCCGATGGCGCTGCCGGCGGTCAGGGTGACCGGGCCGCCGACGATCCGGCCGGCGTCCAACGCGGTCAGCGTCCCGCTCTGGGCGTTGACGGAGACCGCCCCGGCGCTTCCCGAGACCGGCGTGGTGTCGATCAGGTTGCCGAGCTGGACATTGTCGGTGGCCGTCAGCCGCACCGCGCCGCCGCGGGTCGTCAGCTTGCCGATGTTGGTCAGGCTGCTGGCCATGCCGTTGGCTTCCAGCACGATGTCGCCGCCGTTGGTGCGGATCTCGTAGCTGGCGTCGGTGAAGGCGATCCCACCGCTGGTCAGCGACCGCAGGGTGAAGCTGTGGCCGGCGATGGTTTGAAGGTCGAGGCTGGTCTCCACCGTGATCTGGCCCGACGCCTCCAGCACGATGTTCGCGTTGCCGGCGATGCTTTCCAGAACCTGCTTCGACACCGTGTTGACGGCGTCCCCGCTGCCCAGGTTGGGATCGTTGACGCCGATCGTGCCGTCGCCGGCGGCGCCGTCCTGGCTGCCTCCGGCGGAGCTGACGATGCGCAGGCTTTCCGGGTCGAGCAGGAAGGTGCCGGCCGCGCCCTTCGGCGCGGACAGGTCGACGCTGCCGGTCAGCGTGATGTCCTTGTGGCTGGACACCTCGGCGAAGCCGCCGTCGCCGCCCTCGGCGCCGCCGCGGGCGGTGATTTTACCAGCGTGTTTTGTGCTTTTCTGCGACAGCACCGTCACACTGCCGCCCTTGCCGGACTTGACGGCGTCGGCGGACAGGGTGGCCCCGGCCTCCACCGTCACCTTGTCCGACCAGGTGCCGGAGCGGCCCGTCTTGCTGCCGATGGCGACCTCGCCGCCGCCCTTGCTGCCGGAGGCGTCGACGCGGGCGTTCTTCTTCACGGCGATCTCGGCGCCGGTGGCGACGACGGTGCCGCCGGTCTGCCCCTCCCCGCGCCCGCTGGCATCGACGGTGCCGCCGATGGTGACCTTGCCGTTGTCGCCGCCCGACAGGACGATCTTGCCGTTGGCGCTGCCGACCGAGGTGGCCTTGATGACGCCGTCGGTGTTGATGACGTTGTCGATCACGCCCTTCACGGCGCGCGCCGACAGGGTGACGCTGCCGCCCTCGGCGGCGATCTCTCCGGAATTGACGACCAGCGCCGCGACCGGCTTGCCGTCCGCGTCCTTCGCCACCGTCTTGACGGCGGAGCTGGCGTCGAAGCTGATCAGCCCGTCGCCGTGGAAGTCGAGCGTGAAGGTCTCCGCACCGCCCAGCGCGACCTTGCCCAGCTTCGCGCGGATGACGCCGGAGTTGCGGACGTGCGGGGCCACCAGGGCGGCGAGGCCGCTGTCCTTGACGGTGATGTCGCCCTCGTTGACCACCATGGCGTTCGGCTTGGTGGAGGCCTGGTCGAACTGGTACTTGCCCGCCATGAAGTTGGCGTCGGAGATGTTCGCGGTCGTCGCCACCAGCCCGCCGACGTCCACCTTCGCCCCGGCGCCGATCACCACGCCGTTGGGGTTGACCAGCATGACCGTGCCGTTGGCCGACAGGCTGCCCATGATCTTGGACGGGTCGGCGCCGGTGACCCGGTTCAGCGTGACGCTGGAGGCCGACGGCTGCTGGAAGGTGACCTTCTCACCGGCGTCGATGCTGAAGGACTTCCAGTTGATGATGGCCTTGTCGGTGGACTGCAGGATCTCCATCGACTTCGGGGTCGCCGACCGGATGGTCGCCGCGCCCGCGGTGACGGTGCCGTCCAGCGGGTTGGCGTAGGCGGCGCCCGCGAACAGGGTGGACAGCGCCACGCCGATCACGCTGCGCAGCGCCAGCCGCGCGAAGTCGATGCCACCCTTGGCCTTCGCCGCGCGGCGCTGGCGCCGGGTGCCGCTCCCCCTCTGGGGCGCCTCCGTCGCGGACGACAGCAGCAGCCGCTGGCGCAGCGTCTGCCGGTGACGGCGCGCGCCGGGAATCTCGGTGATGCCGGGAGTGTTGGTGACGTTGCCCTTGCCCATGTCCTGTATCCCCCGGCCCTATCAGTATTGCGCAGTGATGTTGAAGAAGACCCGCATGTCCTTGTCGCCCTCGGTCGCGACGCGGCGGGTCAGCGGCTTGTCGATCTCAAGCGTCGCGAAAAGCCGTTCCACGAGGCTGGCGCGCACGCCGCCGCCCACGGAGACCAGCGAATTCCGGCTGTTCTGCTCCAGGCTGGAGCGGTTCCACACCTCGCCGCCATCGACGAAGCCGTAGATCTGGACGGCCTGCGCGAAGCTGTTGTCCGGCAGCACCGGCGTGTAGCGCAGCTCCAGCGACCCGGCCCAGCCGCTGTCGCCGGAGATCTCGCCCTCGTCGAAGGCGCGGCCGTAGCTCGGGCCGCCCAGCGCGATCTGCTCGCTGGCCAGCAGCGGCGTGCCCGCGGCCTGCATGGTGGCCGTCGCCAGGATGCTGAAGTTGGCCGGCAGCTGCTGCACGCGGGTGATGTCGGCGGTGAGCTTGGTGAAGTCGCTGCGGCCGCGCTCGCGCGACGCGTAGGCGGAGCCGAGCTTCGTCGCGTCGAGGATGTCCAGCCCCTGGTGGACGAGGCCGCGCACCGCGGTGATGCCGTCCCAGCCGTCGGTCCGGTCATAGCTGAAACCGCCGCGCAGGATGCGCAGGCGGTCACGGTTGAAGCGGTCGCCGGAAATGTCGGTGTTCACGTCGCGGTATTCGAACTCGCCGACGGCGCGGAGATTTTCCAGGCGCGAGCGGATCACCGGGTAGCTGAGCGTCCCCACGCCCGCCGCCACCCAGCTTTCCACGTCCAGCGGGTCCAGCGTCAGGCCGGGCCGTGACTTCGAATAGGAGCCGGTGGCGGAAAAGGTCAGCCCGTCGCCGGTCACCAGCGCCTGGTAGCCGGCGCCGACCGACCAGGCCCGCGACGCCGGGGAGGACACGCGCCCGCTGAGGTTCACCGTGTCGGCGTTCGGCCCGAAGGAGTTCAGCGCCGCCGTCGCGGTCGTCTGGGCGGTGCCGAGATAGGGCGTGTTGCGGTTGCTGACCGACACCAGGGCGTCCACCGCCTTGCGGTCCGTCTTCACCACCACCACCGAAGCGCCGAGCGTGTCCGGCGACGGTTCCAGGCTGGCGCGCACGGTCAGGCCGGCGAGGTCGTTCGCCAGGAGAAGGCGGCGCTCGACCTCGGCGACGTTGATCGGCTTGACGCCGCGCAGCGGCTCCACCAGCCGCTTCACCGCGGCGAGCGCCGGGCCGATGTCGTCGGGATAGGTGATGTCGGACACGAAGCCCTCGACCACCTGGAGGCGGAAGGTGCCGTCCTCGATCGTCTGGGCGGGAACGATGACCCGGCTGGTGATGAAGCCGTCGTTGCGGTAGCGGAACTCGATGTCGTTGGCGATCTTGAACAGATCAGCCACCGACACTTCGCGTCCCAGCATGTCCTGGTAGGCGGCCTTGAGGCTGTCCTGGCTGTAGACGGTGGCGCCTTCGATGGTGACGTCCCGCAACGTCAGGCGGTAATTCTCGGCCCCCGCCGGCGCCTCCGCCGCGGGCGCCTTCGGCACGGTCACCGCCCCGCCCGGCACGGAGGGCAGCGGCATCACCGGGCGCGGCGCCTCCGGACGCGGTTCCGCGCCCGAGGGGAGCTGCGCCGGCAGCTGTTGCGCGAGTGCCGGAACCGCCACACTCGCAAGAAGAGCGCTTGCCGCGAAGCAGGCCCACCATGACGCTTGCCTCTTACCCACATCTTTACTAAGGACGGAGATGAAAGAGACGGCTTTGGTGGGCGAATTCATGGGACCGATACCTTCGCGCGATGGTCGTTGCTAACCTTTGATTAACGAAGACCCCGTCGGATCTCCATCTGAGGTAGCCATTTCTATCATACGATTTCGGATTGGGTGTTAGTCCTAGTTTGTCGGAATTTGTAACATTCACATCCTTGTCGAGAGCGGTGCCGGAACGGCGAACATGCCGGGACACCGCGCCGACCGCGGGCGCCGCGGGCGCTCCCTTCACGGGAATGCGTGGAATCCCGGACGGCTCATGGCCGGCAGGGTTCATCGAGTTCGGATGATCGGCTGGGGAAACCACGGCATGGCACTGCGGCCAGCCTGTACCTTGAGTTGCTGTTCGGAGGCGCGCGCCACACGAACCTCATCCCGACGGCAGGGCGCGGCATGGCATGGCTCGGTGACGGGCCCTGCGTCTTTTTGTCCTGCGCCCTGCCGAGCCCTGCCCGCCGTGTACCTCGTACGAAGAGTGGACTTCCGGCGCCCCCCAGCCCTAGCATTCATCTGATCGTCGCAGACTCTTTCCGGCTTGCCGCCAGCGTCGGGCGGCCGCCATTTCTGCGCAAGACGCCTTATCCCTTGCACCAGCCCCGTGGCACAGGGAGGCCTGACATGGTCGACACTTCGTGGCGACTGCCCAGCCCAGCGGTCGGAGCGATCATCGCCTCGTTGATCGTTGCCGCCGTCGCACACGCTGCGTCCGACGGACCGGGCAGCATCGGCTTTGGGCGCCAATTGGTCGAGGAGGTTTGCGGCGAGTGCCATCGTGTGTCGCAACCGCCAACGGCCAAGCCGCCCCCCATGCAAGAGGACCTTGCTGCGCCGGACCTGGTGGAGCGAATGCATGATTCCGGGATCACCGAAATGGCGCTGCGCAGTTACCTGCGGACATCCCACCCCGTCATGCCGAACATCCGTCTGTCCACCGAGGAGACCGACGATGTCGTCGCCTACCTGATGTCCCTGAAAAGAGACCCGCGATGAAGACGGGCCTGTGCGCGGGGGTGCTGATGGCGTGCTTCGCCGTGGCGGACGTGACCCAGGCGGCGGACGCGGAAGCCGGCAGAAGCATCGTCGACCGTTGGTGCGCCGCCTGCCACATAACCGCGGACGGCAATGCGGACAGCCGTGTCGTGCGCGGCACCGACGCGGTGCCGACCCTGTCCAGCATCGCACGCAATCCGAACCGCAGCCCGAACTGGCTGCGGCAATGGCTGAGCTCTCCTCACCCGCCGATGCCCGACCTGAACCTTTCACGCTCGGAGATCGACGACGTCATCGCCTATCTGCAAGAAATGGCGCGCTGAGCGGGTTTCTCCGGATCGGGCCGTTCGCTGGCCCGAGGCCCGCTCCTTCCGCCTCGGGAACGTGCATGTGCCGGGCGATCATCTCCTGACCGGGGAACCGCGATCCGAAACGACCGGTCCGTCCGCTCCCGTCCGGCAGCGCGCCGGGGAAAACGCCGGTTTCGGTGCCCTGGATGCGGAGGGGGGCGCGCATCGGCCCGTCCCGCGGCTCGACGGCCTTGCCCGGCATCATGCCGGTGGGGGCGGCGAAGGCGCGTCCGAGCGGCCGCATCGTCTCGGTGGCCGCCCTGCTCAATGAGGCGGCCGAGGAGGACGTGCCGGCCTTCATGACCTTTCCCCGTTTCAAGGATGGCTTCCGGAAAGCTTGGAGCGACCATCCCGGTCCCGTGGATTTCAGAATGGCAACGCCGCGTCCTGCTTGGGCAATGGCTGAGGCGTTGCGGCGTCGCTCATCTCGGCCAGTTCGGCAAGCCGCACCCAATCGAGCACACGCAGGTGCCCTTTCGCGAAGGACAGCAGGCCGGCCGTCCGCATCTCCTTGAGCGTCCGACACACATGGACCGGTGTCAGCCCTGTGGCATCGGCGATGAGGACCTGACTGATCGGCAATGTCACGTCCGAAATGTCCGGTGCGGTTCTCGGCCGTTGCCGGTTGTAAAGGGCGAGCAGGAGCCGGGCAATCCGCTCCGCGGCGGTGCGGGTGCCGAGCCCGCCCAGGAGCCGCCAATCGGAGATGGTTTCGGCGGCGAGCAAGGAGGCGACCCGCAAGGCAACGTTCGGCGCCTGTTGGCAAAAGCGCATCAGGGAGTGGCGTGGCATCGGACAGACGATCAGATCGGTCAGCGCTTCAACCGTGCAGGGCATGTCCCCGTCGGGGGCCCGCTCGAAACCGATCAGATTTCCCGGCATGACGAAACGCAGCACCTGGCGCCGGCCGTTCTCGTGCATCATGGACGCCAGCGCCCAGCCGCGGCGAACGATGTAGAGCATCTCGTTTTCGTCACCTTCGACGAACAGGCTGGCGCCGGCGCGAATGGTGCGGACCGGGCGTTTGATCGCCGCCCAGCTGGACAACTGCTCATCCGCAACGCTTGCACACAACCCGTCACGGCGCAGCGGGCACGCTTGGCAGTCTGATTGCATGACCGCCTCCTCAACCGGGAATCAGTGCGAAAGGCTTGGCCGCTCCAGCGGAAGCAGCTGAGCCTGGGCCATGGCGTCGAAAAAGGCGGACAGAATGACATGGGGCGCCACAGGACCTTCCGGCGCCTCCTGAGCCACGTTGAAAGCATCGAACATCGCGCATGCGACCGCCAGCTTCGCGGCAATCCCGAGAGGCGTGTGCGCCGGCGTGCAGACGAGTGACCGCAACACGCTCCGGCAGTTCATCTCCAGTGTCCGGTCCGGCGCCTCGCTTAAGGGCCGGACGCGGTGGTCCATTGCTTCGGTCTGCCCCACCTCGTGTACCCACTGAAAGAGAAACAGCAATTCCTGATCGCGATGCCTGCCGCTCGCCAGGGCCAAGGCAATCGCGTTCATGAGTTCGGCATGGAGATGCTCGACTTCCGCAAGGTCACCGGTCGGCATCATGGCCGCCTCCTGTGCAATGCACCGGGGTTAAGCTTGAGCACCGCCCTCATCGGGAAAAAGTGGCATCGAAAACTCGGGCGGCGCTGAGGCGCATCCGCCGGTTTTTTGCCGCCGATCTTTCAACGCTTGGGCTCATCACGGCAACAGTCCCTCATTGTGACGCCGATCGACTTGATCTGGATCACCATCCGGCATGCCTATGCTAATGAGACGAAACATAACCGCAAAATAGGCCGACGAGATTCCTTCGCGCCTTCCGCAGCATACGCAATTGGTGGAAGCATAAATAACAGAATATAATAAAACGAACTATGACGGAACACATAATTCATGTTAGAGAAATCTTCACGACGCAATGGTGCCCCATGTTAATAAATTATTGCTCACTTTGCCAAAAAGGGTATAAAGAGTTCAGCATTTAAAATATTAGCGGCAACCTTTTGATGATCAAGAGGATTGGCAATGCAATTATTAACCAATACCTCGCCATCCTCTCCACCTCCCATAGGTTTGGCGCGACGGAACATCAGCCGCCATCTGCTCAGCGTCGTGGTCACGGCCTTGGCGGCCATGGCGGCCATTGCCGTCGGCTTGGTCGCCTGGAATCAGGCGACACAACGACGGTTTGCCGCCGCCGAGATGGCCATCACGGTCCGCGCCATCGCGGCGGCTCTCGATCAGCAACTGCTCGTCACCACCTCGACCCTGGAGGGGCTTGCCGCGACGATGGTCGTGGATGGCGATCCGGAACGGCTTTATCGCGTCGTTCAGGCGGTCAAGGACAAGCATTCCCATTGGTCGCACGTAACGCTTCGCGATGCCGATGGACGCGTGGTGTTCAGCACCAAAGTTCCATACGGAACGCCCGTGCCGACATTTGCCGACCTCAGTCCCGAGTTGGCCAGGGCGATGACCACCGGACAACCGCAGATTTCCGGCCTGCTGTACGGCCCCATCGCCAACGAGCATGTCGGCGCCGTCCTGGTGCCCGTTCAGGCAAAGGATGGCAAGCGTTACGCGCTCATCGCGGCGGTGACGACCTCGAAATGGGGGGCCCTCCTTCGCGAGCAGCCGATCCCCGACGGTTGGGTGGCCGGGATCATCGACCGGAACGGGATCGTCGTCGCGCGAACGCGCGCTGCCGAACAGTTCGTCGGCAAGCCAGCCCCTGGGTGGGTTCAGAACGCGATCCAGACGGCTCCGACCGGGCAGGCGACCGGCCCCGCTTTGGAGGGAGAGCCGTTGTCGCTCGTGTTCTCGCGGTCAAAGCTGTCGGGATGGACGGTCGCGTTCGCCGCGCCGGCCTCCGTCTTCGAGGAGCCCCTGCGCCGATCGCTGTGGTCGGCGGCCGCCATCAGCGTCCTTGCGCTGGGCTGCGCCTCCCTCCTGGTGCTGCGCTACGCCCGTCGGCTGTCCAAGTCGGTGACCGGGTTGGCGCAGGTTGCGGAAGCGCTGCAGACACCCGGAGCGGCGTTGCCGCCGCCGCCGCCGGCCAACCTGGAGGAACTGGCCTCGGTCTACGACACGATGCGGAACACCAGCCTCCTCCTGCGCCGGGCGGAAGACCAGCGGATCATGTCGATGCGCGAACTTCAGCACCGGGTCAAGAACGACCTCCAGGCGATCTTGAGCCTGCTTGCGTTGGAAAGCGGCCAGGCCAGGAGCGAAGAAACCATCCGCATCCTGGATCAACTCCAGGGGCGGATTGAGGCGCTTCGCCTCGTCCATTCCCGCCTGTATGAGGCCAGCCAGGTCGGCGTCGTGGAGTTGGGAGAGTATCTTCTGGAACTGTGCGCAAACGCCGTAGCCCTTCATGGACGCGGCCTTGCCGGTGGAATCGCGCTGCGGACCAGCGTCGACCATGCGTATGTCGACCACAACACGGCCGTCTCGCTCGGGCTGATCGCCAACGAGTTCATCACCAACAGCGCCAAGCATGCGTTCCCACAGGGAAGCGGGACGATCACCCTCGCCTTGCTCGTGACAAAGCCCGGGGAGATCCAGCTGAATCTGTCCGACAACGGCGTTGGCCTGCCGCCGGAGCGGGTGCGGTCCTCCGGCCTCGAACTGATCGGCATGCTGGCCGAGCAGGTTGGCGCGGAGGCGGCGTGGACAACCTCGCCGCAAACCAGTCTGCGGCTGATCCTTCACACCGGAGACGCAGGACACACCGATTGACGCCGGGGTTTGCTAACCTGGGTTAAGGTCTATGCTGCCCGATCCGGCCAGACTGCTGTCACACCCGTGACCAGGGAGGCCGTCATGATGATCACGATCGAGGACTGCATCGGGCTGAGTGGGCTGACCCGCGAGGAGATCGACGCCATCGCCGAGCATGAGCATTTGCCGGAGATCGTCGCCGCGGAACTCGGCTGCTACCTCGACCAGACCCCGGAGGGGCAACGCACCATCCGCAGCATGATCGAGGATGACATTGCCCATGCCGTGGCCTGCCGGGACATGAAGCGCGCCGGTGTCCTGAAGATCGTTCTCGCGCATTACGTCCGCCATCACGAGCACGAGCAAGCGCTGCGCAAGGGAGAAGGCGATGGTCACCACACGATCGCCTGACAGGGACGACTTGCGGACCGCCAAGGGCGGCGCACGGTCGCCGCCCCGGCTCGAAGCCGCGCCGGGGCCTCATCAGGACGGTGAGGACGGTGCTGTTCCCAACCCGCCGGCCCGCAGCCGCGCCACCGCCCGCCGAAGCCCCGCCTACAGCTTTCCCTACCTGCCGATCCGCGGCGAGTTGATCGACCACCTCGTGCACGCTTGGCAGAGCCGGTTCACGCTGTCGGTTTCTCCGGCGACCTTGGCGCTCGCCTTCGCCGACTGGGCCATGCACCTCTCCAACGCGCCCGGCAAGCAGGCCGAGATCGCCGACAAGGCGATCCGCAAGCTCAACCGGCTGCTCGTCTACACGGCGATGTCCGCGCTGGACCCGGACTGCCCGCCCTGCATCGAGCCGCTGCCCGGCGACCAGCGGTTCCGGGACGAGGGCTGGCAAACGTTCCCATTCAACCTCTACGCACAATCCTTCCTGCTGATGCAGCAACTCGTCCACAAGTCGACGACGGACATCCCCGGTGTTTCCCGAACGCACGCGCGCATCGTGCCTTTCGTCGCCCGGCAATGGCTGGACGTGTTCGCACCCTCCAACCATCCGATGACGAACCCGGAAATCCTGCGCCTGGCCGTCACCAGCCAAGGAATGAACTTCGTGCGCGGTGCGGAGAACTGGACGCAGGACGTCCTGCGTTACCTTGCCGGCCGCCCGGCCCCGGGGGCCGAGCAATACCAGATCGGACGCGACGTCGCGGCGACACCGGGACAGATCATCGCCCGCAATGAACTGATGGAGCTGATCCAGTATGGCCCGACCACGGCGACGGTCGTCGCGGAGCCGGTGCTGATCGTTCCGGCCTGGATCATGAAATACTACATCCTCGACCTGTCGCCGGAAAACTCGCTGGTTCGTCATCTGGTGAACAGCGGCTTCACCGTCTTCGTCATTTCCTGGCGCAACCCGGGACCGGAATTGCGCGACTATGGCCTCGACGCGTATCGCCGGCTTGGCGTCATGGCGGCGCTGGAGGCGATCGGAGCGGTCTGTGGCGGGAAGCGGGTCCACGCCTGCGGCTATTGCCTGGGGGGCACCCTGCTGGCCATGGCCGCGGCCGCGATGGCGCGGGACAACGAAGAGCGGCTGGCGTCGGTGACCCTGCTGGCGGCGCAGACCGATTTCACCGAAGCCGGCGAGCTGATGCTGTTCATCAACGAAAGCCAGATCGCGTACCTGGAAGACACGATGTGGGAGTGCGGTTACCTGGACACGCCCCAGATGGCGGGAGCCTTTCAGATGCTGCGTTCCAACGACCTGATCTGGTCGCGCCTGGTTCGCCAGTATCTGCGTGGCGACGAGCCGGTGACGACCGACCTGATGGCGTGGAACGCCGACGGCACGAGGCTGCCCTACCGGATGCATTCGGAGTACATGCGCCGGCTGCTGCTGGGCAACGATCTGGCGGAGGGACGTTTTCACGTGGAAGGCCGGCCGATCGCGCTGACCGACATCCGAGCGCCGATCTTCGCCGTGGGCACCGTCCGCGATCACGTCGCGCCATGGAAGTCCGTCTATAAGATCCACCTTCTGAGCGACACGGCGGTCACCTTCGTTCTGGCGGAGCACGGCCACAACACCGGCATCATCGCGGGGCCCGACAACCCCAAAACCCACTTCCGCCTCACGGAACGCGAGGCCGACGCCCGCTACACCGATCCCGACACCTGGATCGCGACGGCACCGCTGCGCTCCGGCTCCTGGTGGCCGGCATGGACCGATTGGTTGATTCGCCGATCCTCGTCCAAGCGTCCGGCCCCACCGACCTTTGGCGAACCGGAACGGGGCTATCCACCCCTGGGGCCGGCGCCGGGCCGCTACGTGCTGGAGCCGTGAATACCTTTCGGTGCGGACGGTCGCCGCGCCGCTCCCGCCTTTATCCAGGTTCCCGTCTTTATCCAGGTTAATGCCGCGATCCTCATATGTGCCAATGCTGTCCCGCGATGCTCGTCGGGCGGAAACGCCCCTTCACACGACCAGGAGACGCGGCCATGTCCTACCGGGAAATTCTCGTCCAGTTCGATGATTGCCCGGCCGGCGCGGCACGGGTCGAAGCGGCCATGCGCCTGGCGGAGCAGCACACGGCGCACCTGACCGGCCTCGTGCTCGACATTCAGCCGCGCATTCCCATGTCCATCGACGGCGGCGTTCCGCAGTTCGTGACCGAGGCGCTGAACCGGTCCGCGGCGGAGGAGACGGAGCGCACGGTCGCCAGGATGGACGCCTTGCTCGACCGGCAGCGGTGCGTGGCGGAGCGGCGGATCTGCAAGTGCGATGACACGGCCATCGACCGGGCTCTGGCCCTGAACGCCCGCTACGCGGACCTTCTCGTCCTCGGTCAGGCGCTGCCCGGCCATTCGGCGCTCGTCGGCCGGCTGGAGATCGAAACGGTGGTGATGTCCTGCGGCCGGCCGGTGCTGCTGGTTCCCCAAGCCGGCCTCCGCCCCACCATCGGGAAGCGGATCGTGGTGGCCTGGGACGCGGGCCGGGCGGCGGCGCGCGCGGTCGCCGACGCCATGCCCATGCTCGAAAAGGCGGCATCGGTCACGGTGCTGGTGGTCGACGCGGCATCCACGCCAAGCGGTCACGGCGCGTTGCCGGGGGCGGACATCGGCACCCTGTTGGCCCGCCACGGCGTGACGGTGGAGGTGGTCTCCCTGTCGTCGGAGGGCAGCGACGTGGCGGACGTGGTGTTGAACTGGATGTTCGACCACGATGCGGATCTGCTGGTCATGGGTGCCTATGGCCATTCCCGCGCCCGTGAATGGGTGCTCGGCGGAGCGACGCGCTCGATCCTCGACCGTATGACCGTCCCGGTGCTGATGTCCCACTGACGCTTCGGCGCCGGGCATACCGATGCTGGCAAGACCGGGAGGTCATCATGGACATCAAGACGATCCTCGTTCCGTTCGCGCGCGATCTCCACACGAGCGCCGGCCTTTCGACGGCCATCGCGGTGGCGCGCCTGATGGGCGCGCGCCTCATCGGCCTCCATTGCCCGGCCGAGACCGCCCTGCCCTGGTACGTCGCGGCGCCGGCCGCCATCCCACCGATGGCCGATCCACCGCGGCCCGATCGGCCCTCGGCCGAAGCGGAACAGAGCTTCATCGCCCGGTGCAGCGCCGCCTGCCTGAAATGCGACTGGATCGCCGATCACGGCTTCCTGCCCGAGCGGCTGGCCTTCCACAGCCGTTACGCCGACCTGATCGTCGCCGGCCGCGGTGACGGAGACCCGCAAGGCAAGGGTGGACTGTCGCCGAGCGCGCTCGGCCAACTGGTGCTGAGCGCCAGCGCGCCGCTGCTGGTCGTCCCGCCGGGGCCGGAGGAAACGTTCCGGCCGCATCGCGTGCTCGTTGCGTGGAACGAGCGCCGCGAGGCCGGCCGCGCCTTGCACGGCGCGCTGCCGTTCCTGCGTCACGCCAAGGAAACCATCCTGCTCTCCGTGCATCCGCCGGGGTACGACGACGCGCCCGACCGCCGCGCCCTGGCCTATCTGGAGGCGCACCGCATCCACGCGGACTCGCGGATCAATTTCGCCGCCGAGTTCGAAGCGCCCGGAGCGATTCTCGCCCAGGCCCGCACGGTGGAGGCGGATCTCCTCGTCATGGGGGCTTACGGCCACGCCCGCGTGTTCGAACAAGCGTTGGGAGGCGCCACGCACCATGTGCTGGAATCCGCCGATCGGCCGGTGCTGATGGTGCATTGAGCCGTGGCGGACCCGCACACCATCGCCGCGCCACAGGAGACGAGGGAAGCCCGCGTCCCGCTGGAGGCGAAGGTCGCCTTTCTGCGCAAGCCCGACGCCTATCCGGATCGTCCAAGCCGGGTCGAGGCCATCGAAACACACCTGTCGTGGGTCTTCCTGACCGAGCGGCACGCCTACAAGCTGAAGAAGCCGGCGCGTCTGCCCTATGTGGATTTCACGTCCCTCACCGCCCGGCGACGCAACTGCCTGACCGAGATGCGGCTGAACCGCCGCTTGGCGCCCGATGTCTACCTCGGCGTGGTCGGTCTTCTCGCCCGTCCGGACGGCTCGTTCCGTCTCGGGGGACGCCCCGGTCCGCGGGATTTGGAAACTCGGGATTTGGAAACACAGGACTTGGAAGCACGGGACTTGGAATCGCGGGACTTGGTGGCCGACTGGCTGGTGTGGATGGTGCGCCTGCCGCAGGAGCGGCGCCTGGACGAACGCATCCGGGCCGGCGCCCTGACGCCGGCCGACATCAAGCGGCTCGGCCTCGTCCTGACGGAGTTCTACGGCGGCGGCTTGGCGGAACCGATGCCGCCAGCCGACTATCAGCGGCGTTTCGAGGCGGACATCGGCCGCAATCTCGACGTGACGCTTCCCCGGGTGACCGGGTCGCTGGCCGAACGGGCCCGCGCCGCCGCCGCGACGCAGGCCGCGTTTCTGTCGGAACACGGCCGACTGCTTCGGGCGCGGGCGGCGGAGGGGCGGATCGTCGAGGGGCACGGCGACCTGCGGCCCGAGCATGTCTTCCTCGACGGCACGCCCCGGATCATCGACTGCTTGGAGTTCAGCCGCGACCTGCGGTTGCTCGATCCGGTGGACGAGCTGGCTTATCTGGCGCTCGAATGCGAGCGGCTTGGCGCCCGGCGGGTCGGCGACGCCATTCTCGACCTGTACCGCGCCTGGAGCGGCGACGCCGCCGATCGGCGGCTGATCGCCTTCTACCGCAGTTTCCGCGCCAGCCTGCGGGCGCGCCTCGCCGCCGAGCGGCTGGACGAGGCGGCGGGCGGGCGGCGCGGCGACTGGCTCGCCCGCATCGACGCCTATCTGCGCCTGGCCACCGCGCGCCCCATCGGTCAAGGATAGGAGCTTCCGACAATGGAGCGTAGATCCCTATGGTGCACGCTCGCGCTGTTGATCGCCACGACCGGCTTTGCTCCGGAACTGGCCTACGGCAAGGACCAAGTGGTGGGTTGGCGACTGGAACGCGACGGCGCGGGCTATTGCCTGCTCCTGTCGGAATACCGGATCGGCGGGCGCCCGGAGATCGATGCCGCCATCGCAATGTCGGTCACCGGCGATTTCAGGACGTTCCGGCTGCATGTCTTCCGCGCGGACTTCGACCTGTCCATCGGCGCCGTCTATGACGTCGTCGTCAGCATCGACCAGCGCTGGACCGGACAAGGCATCGTCGAGGTCCCGGTGCCGGACATCTTCAACCTGGGCCTGCCGTTGACGCGCGACCTGCTCGATGCCCTGATGCGCGGATCGAGCCTCTCCGTCCACGGACGGCGCAGCACGGTGTCCATCCTGCTGACCGGGACGAACAGGGCCATCCCAGCCTTGCTCGACTGCATGGCGGGGCGGCCGGGACGGCCGGGCATCAACCCCTTCGATGCGGAGACGGGTGCGGGCGACATGATGTGACGGTCGCCGAAACGCACCCGCACCGGGTTCCTGATGCTTCCCATCAACGCAGGGTCAGGCCATGGACAGCGCGACAACGCCGCCGACAAACGGACGTCAGCCTTGGGAAGCGTCCTATCCGGCCGGGCTCGACTGGCGCACCCCCATCCCCGAGCAGCCGCTGCACCGGCTGATGGAGGAGGCGTGCGCCGCCTTTCCGAACTCCGTCTGCCTCGACTTCTACGGAAAGCGGATCACCTACCGGCAGACCGGCGGCCTGATCGACCGCGCCGCGCGCGGGCTTCAGGACCTGGGCATCGCAACGGGAGGCAAGGTGGCCCTTCTGCTGCCGAACTGTCCCTATTCGGTGATCGCGTTCCACGCCATCCTGAAGGCCGGCGGCGTTGTCGTGAACCTCAACCCGCTCGCCTCCATCGCCGAGCTGGCCGATCAGATCGAGCATTCCGGGACCGAGGTTCTGATCACGCTGGACCTCGTCCCGTTCCACGCCAAGCTCGACGCGCTGGGGTGGCCGGGCCGGCTTCGAACGGTCGTCGTGGCGCGCATGGCCGACGCCCTGCCATTTCCAAGGAACTGGGCCTATCGGCTGCTCAAGCGCCGGGACGTGGCCCGCATCCCCCGGGACGACCGGCATGTGAGCTTCCGCCGCTTGCTCGCCGACCGCGGCGCGCCTCGCCCGGTGGCGGTGCAGCCGCGCGCCGACCCCGCGGTGCTGCAATACACGGGCGGCACCACCGGCGTTCCCAAGGGCACCGTCCTGACCCATGCGGCCCTGTACGCCAACACCATGCAGTGCCGCCGATGGTTCACCGGCGCCGAACCGGGCCGCGAACGGGTGCTGGCGGTGTTGCCCTTCTTCCATGTGTTCGGCATGACCGGCGTGATGAACTTCGCCCTGGCGCTGGGGGCGGAGCTGATCCTGCTGCCGCGCGTGGACGTGCGCGAGATCCTGGAGACCATCCAGCGCAAACGCCCGACCATCTTCAGCGGCGTGCCGCGCCTGTTCCAGGCCATTGCCGCCTTTCCCCGTCTGAATCGCTACGATCTGTCGTCGCTGCGCCTGTGCGTGTCGGGGGGCGACAGCCTGCCGCCGCTGCTGCTGGAGCGGTTCCAGCAACGCACCGGGGCCTATCTGGCCGAAGGCTACGGCCTGACCGAAGCCTCGCCGGTGGTGACCTGCAACCCGTTCAGCGGCCTGAACAAGCCGGGCTCGGCAGGGCTGCCGCTGCCGGGCACCCTGGTCGAGATCGTCTCGCTGGACGACCGCCGCACGCTCCTGTCCCAAGGCCGCATCGGCGAGGTGTGCGTGAGCGGACCGCAATTGATGGCCGGCTATTGGCAGGACGCGACGGCGACGGCGCAGGCGATGGACGGCGGCCATCTGCACACGGGGGACATCGGCTTTCTCGACGCCGACGGTTACCTGCACATCGTGGACCGTCTGAAGGACCTGATCGTCACCGGCGGGCAGCATGTCTACCCGCGCACCGTCGAAGCGGTCATCAAGCAGCACCCGCAGGTCGCCGACGCCGCGGCGGTGGGCGAGCCCGACCCGGTGCGCGGGCAGGCGATCCGGGCCTTCGTCGTGCCGCAGCCCGGGTCCGCGCTGTCGGAAGCGGAGCTGCGCGCCTTCCTCGCCCCTCGCCTGTCACGCGTCGAGCAGCCGCAGCGGATCGAGTTCCGCACGGCCTTGCCGACCTCGACGATCGGCAAGATCCTGAAACGCGCCCTCATCCCCGAACGGCCAGGGGACGACGACCGGGAGGTCAATCGGCCAGCAGATCGCTGACCGACCCGCCGCCGTGAATGCGGGCGATGGCCTCCGCAAGCAGCGGGGCCGTGGGCAGCACCGTCACGCGGCGGGACACCAGCTTCTCCGGCAGGCGGAACGGCGGCAGCGTGTCGGTGACGACGACATGGTCGAACAGCGGCGAGGCGACGACCGTCGGGGCGCCGCCGACGAACAGCCCGTGCGTGGCGAGGGCGAAGACCGGGCCTCCGCCCGCGGCGCGGCAGGCCGAGGCGGCGCGCATCATCGTGGTGCCGGTGCTGATCAGGTCGTCGAGGATCGCCACCGTCCGCCCCTGGACGTCGCCGACCAGCGTCCCGCCCCGCACCACGCCGCCGCTGCGCGTCTTTTCCATGAAGGCGAGCCCGACGTCGCGACCCAAGGCGTGTTCCAGGGACTCCCGGAGCCGCTCGGCCCGCTTCACCCCGCCGACGTCCGGAGACACCACGGACACGCCCCCCTGGCCGACCAACGGCGCCAGATGCGCCGCGAACAGCTTGCGCGCCTCCAGATGCTCCGTGCGGCATCGGAAGGCGTTCTCGAACGCCGCATCGTTGTGGACATCGACCGCGACGACCCGGTCCACGCCGACCGCCTCCATCATGCCGGCCAGATAGCGCAGGGTCACGGGATCGCGCGGCTTGGTCCGCCGGTCCTTGCGCGCGTAGGCCAGATAGGGCGCGACGACGGTCACGCTCGCGGCGGACGCGTCCTTCACCGCGCCGACGAAGAACAGCAGCCGGCACAGCTTGTCGTGCACGCTGCGCTCCGCATCGCCGTGCAGGGACTGCACCACGTAGACGTCCCTGTTGCGCACCCCCACCAGCGGGCGGACCTTGAGTTCCCCGTCCTCGAAGCCCCGCTCCTCGTGAAGGCTCACCGGCACCTCCAGATGCCGGGCGATCCGCGCCCCATGTCCCCAGTCCGGGTCCAGATCGAACAGCAGGATGCCATCGTTTCCCATGGGAGCCTCCTTGGGCCGGACACCGCTCATGGCCGATTGGCGGGGCGCGCCGCAACCCGTCTCAGGCTGCCGTCCAGACGCCGGGCGTACACGTCCACATGGTGGCCGAGATCGCACACCCGCTCCGCGTCTCCGAGCGCCGCCTTGAGAGCATCACGCCGTGACGCAAAGAAGCCGGCGCAGTCGCCGCCCTGCATGCGCACCGTCCACGCTTTCCGCTGCCGTTCCACGATGTATTTCAGATGCAGGCAGGAACTCATGACACCCCCCATCCGTTGCGCCCCGACCGTCCGGTCGAGGCTCCGCTTCATGCGGTGTCGACCCGCCGGTCCGCCTCCCGGGCCAGACGTTCCAGAACCGGGGCGATCTCCACCAGGAGAGGAGGTCCGGACGTCCGATGCGACAGGGCTTCCGGAAGGGATGCCAGCTCCGCCGCAGCATGGGCCCGGATCGCCGGAAGGTCCGGCAGCGGCGCCACCCGCCGGCCGCCGCGCATCACCGGCACCAGCAGGGGCCGCCCCTCCTCGTCGCTGTCCAGGGTCGAGAGCCGGTCGGCCTCGATCCGCCCCTCCGGCCCGTAGCGCCGGAAGACCTGTTTGCGTCCGGGCCATGTCGCCTTGCCGGCGGACCGCTTGCGCCGCGGCAGGCCGGCGTACTCCACCAGCTTGTAGGCGCAATCCAGCGCCGGCGCGTCGCTGGAGGTCCCCAGGCTGGTGCCGACGCCGAAGCTGTCGATGGGTGCCCCGCCGTCCAGAAGGTCGGCGATCTCCGGCTCGTCCAGGCCGCCGCTGGCGATGATGCGCGTTCCGGCGAGGCCGCCCTCGTCCAGGATGCCCCGCACCTTGCGGGAGAGCGCGGCCAGATCACCGCTGTCGAGCCGCACGCCGTCGATCCGGAGGCCCTCGCCGGCCAGTTCGCCGGCCAGCGCGACCACGGTCCTGGCCGCCGCTTCGGTGTCGTGGGTGTCCAGGAGCAGCACGAGCTGTCGCGGGCGGGAGCGCGCGAAGTTGGCGAAGGCCTCCCTCTCGCTGGCATGGGCCTGGATGAAGGAATGGGCCATGGTGCCGACGGCGGGGATGCCGAAGCGCATGGCGGCCAGCGCCGTCGCCGTTCCGGCGAACCCCGCCAGATAGCTCGCCCGCGCGGCCAGCAGCGCCGCCTCCGCCCCATGCGCGCGGCGCAGCCCGAAATCGATGAGCGGGCGGTGCCGCGCCGCCAGCACCAGCCGCGCCGCCTTCGAGGCGATGACGGTCTGCAAATGGATCAGGTTGATCAGGCGGCTTTCGACGAGCTGCGCCTGCGGCAACGGCGCGGTCACCCGCAGGATCGGCTCGTGGGCAAAGAAGACCGTCCCTTCGGGCAGCGCGTCCACGTCTCCGCTGAACTTGAAATTCGCCAGCGCCTCGACGGCCGCCTCGGAGAACCGGCCCTCGCCGCGAAGCCAGGCGATCTCGTCCGCGCCGAACCGGGCGCTTTCCAGGAACTCCACCGCCTGTTCGAGCCCGGCGGCCATCAGGAAGTTCCGCCCCGGCGGCAGCTTGCGCACGAACAGCTCGAACGACGCCACGTCGGTCAGGCCATGCTCGACATAGGCCTGGACCATGGCGAGTTGGTAATAGTCCGTCAGCAGCAGGCTGTTGCCATCCCCGTCCGACTCCGGCATGGCCGTCCCTTTCCCACGCCCTCAGGCGCGAATGCCCGACAGGTCCCGGTTCAGTCGCGCCTCCAGGCGACGCGGACATAATAGGCATCCTTGTCGTAGTGGAGGTCGAGATCGCCGGCATAGGCGTGGTGCAGGGCCTCGCCGATGCGGCGGGGCAGATGCACGTCGGTGGTCGTCACCACCATGTCGCCGTCGCGATGCTCGATGCCGATGATGCGGTGCAGGGGATGCTCGTCCTTTTCCAAGCGCTCCTGGTGATGGACGGCGGCCAGGATCTCGTCGCGATGCGAGCCGAGGAAGCCGCCGGACAGGGTCACGGTGCCGGCGGGGTAGCGGTCGTTGACGCGGTGGCAAGCCTGGCACAGTTCCTTCGCGGCATCGACGGCGGGCAGCCCCCAGCTCCACCGCCCGTGGTGGTAGACGGCGCCGCATTGCGGGCAGACCGTCGGATCGGACAGCTTGGCAGCCCGCTTGTACGGGTCGTGGACATGCTCCTGGATCAGCCGGTCGCGACGGGCCGGTTGCGGACGCTGATCGTGGGGGCGCGGTTCGTGGATGTGCTCGCCCATGGTGAACCTACCGGTCAAGGAAAGGGAGTGCCGGTGTTGCCCGGCACTCGATGACTCCGGGCTGCGACTCCGTGCCGTTCAGGCCTTCGCGATGTCGATCTTCCGCTTGGAGGGTTGCCCCGGTTCGGTCTTGGGAAGGACGACGGTGAGGACGCCATTCTTCATGCTGGCCGCGATGCGGTCGCGGTCCACATTGGCGGGAAGGCGGAACGACCGCGCGCACAGGCCGTAGCGCCGCTCCGAGACGTAACGGTTGGCGTCCTTCTCCTCCTTTTCCTCGCTCTTCTCGGCCTTGATGGACAGGACGTCGTCCTGGACGCTGAGGTCCACGGATTGCTCGTCCATGCCGGGCATTTCCATGGTCACCCGATATTCGTCCGCGCGCTCCTCGACTTCGGCCGGCGGTGCGAACGTCGCGCCCTCCAACTCCGTGCGCAGCAACGGCTCCAGGTCGAACGGCGAGCGCCGGCTCCAGGGGAAGCGGAACATCGACGACGCCTCGTCGAACAGCCGGTCGAATTCGTCGCGCAACGCCAGGATCGGGTGCCGGTTGCGGGCGGCGATCTGCTGAGCCGCCGCACCGGTGGAGGCCATGGCCTGCCGGGAGGTTTCGTCCTGCTTGGGCTTTTCCGTCACGTTCGTGTCGGCCATGGATGCCTCCTGTTCGTTGCGGTGGCGTGTGTGTCGCCTCCTCTATCGACCCAAAGCGACCCGGACACGTTAACCTGGATCAAGCACCCTAGGACCGGGGCCGGGCGATGAGGAGGTAGCCTCACCTCCTCTTGCCGGAGCTGCTCTTAACCTGGGTGAAGAGAGCTTTCCCGGAAGGACGCTTAAACACGTCGGACAGTGGCGAGCGGGGGGGGCAGCATGACGCCAGGATCAGCAACGATGAACGACCCCGGCATTCCGTTCCGCTTCCGCAACCGGAGCGAGGCTGGCCGAGACCTCGCCGCAAGTCTGGCTTACCTCGGCGCCGGGAAGCCCGTCGTCCTGGCTCTGCCGCGCGGCGGTGTCGCGGTGGCGGCCGAGGTGGCGGAAGCGCTCCATGCGCCGCTCGACATCGTCCTCGTGCGCAAGATCGGCGCGCCGTTCCAGCCGGAGTTGGCCGTCGGCGCGGTGGCCGATGGCGGCCATATCGAAGCGGTCATCAACCCCGGCGTTGCGGACTTCGTGCCCGAAGCCTGGATCGAAAGGGAGAAGGCTCGCCAGCTTCGGGAGATCGAGCGCCGGCGGGCCGTGTATGTCGGCGATCGCCCACGCGTGTCAGTCGCCGGGCGCACCGCCATTCTCGTGGATGACGGCATCGCGACCGGCGCGACGATGCTCGCCGCCCTGCGGTCGGTGCGCCGCGCAAACCCGAAACGGCTGGTGCTGGCGGTGCCGGTGGCGCCGCCCGACGTCCTGGCGGAGCTGCGGGCCGAAGCCGATGAGGTCGTCTGTCTCCAGACCCCGCATCCGTTCGGCGCCATTGGGGCCTTCTACGAGGATTTTCATCAACTCGATGATGCCGAAGTCGTCCACCTGCTGGGCGGGGCGTCACGCCCATCCCTCCCCGACCGCTGATCGCGCTGGGGCACATCAACAATGTCTGACGTGAAGCACTATTTTTAAAGAAGATACATATACTTTCAAATATGGCTGAATTCTACGGACCGGTTGGCGGAAACATGCTTATTGTGACAAACTCCGACGTTTCTTGATGAGCCGTTTGATTCTCGTAGTGTGCGGTCGGGGGCTGACGATGGCCCGGCCACGTTCATGGTGCCTCCACCTCGCCCCGTTCTGCGTCATGCTCCGGGTGAAAGAGCGCTTTAAACCCGATCGCAGCAATTTTCCGCTGGTGTGCCGCCCTGAAATCGCCTAAAAGCGGCTTCCCGCTGCAAGGCGGCGACAGGAGTGTAGCTCAACTGGTAGAGCACCGGTCTCCAAAACCGGGGGTTGGGGGTTCGAGCCCCTCCACTCCTGCCATCCGGCAGAAGCTTCGGATGGCCCCGCACACAGCGGCATCAATGCCCTGAAATATAGAAATCTGGAAATATTGTCGGAACGAGGATCGAGTGTTCGGTCCCTTTGGTTAATACACTTTCATCCTTCAAGCCCTGAACGGCCCAGCGCCGCACGGCGTTACTGTCCCCACACCGAACCTTCGCTGCGAACCCATAGAATCGGTGCCCCCGCGCGCACATGCATAGCCATGGCTTGATTATCAAGTCATAGTGCGGTTGCAATCATTTAGGCTTTTTTTCAGATAAGCTTGTACGAAATACATAGGTATTTCGAAAAAAAGTATATCCGGTTCGTTCACGCACGGAGTTTGGCGAGCGTCCCTTGAGCAAAACGCGCAAGGGACGTCATATGCAGCACAGAGCACAACCTTTGGGGGATATCCCCACCGGAGCGGCGTCGGATCGTCGGCGGGAACCGAAACGCCCCTGGCCTTCCCTGTCCACGGCCGTCTCGCCGCGGTTCCTCGCCCGCAGCGGGGAGGATCTGCACCAGTTGGATGATTCCGGCCTCCTGGAACGCATCGCGACCGGAGACCAGACCGCCTTCTGGGTCTTCTGGTGCCGCCATTACACCGACCTGTTCTGGACCTACCATCGGCTGTGCAAAGGAAACCGGCAGGAAATCCATGACTGCCTGAGCGGGCTCTGCATCAATCTGTCGGACGTCCTGCCTCTCTACGCGCGCACCATCATCAAGACGCGCACCTGGTTGCGGCGCACCGCCATCAACCATTTCATCGACCGGCACCGCGCCCACCAGCGCCATCCCGTCCTGGTCGGCTCCCTCATCGAGATCGCGTCCATCGCCGACGTTTCCGGCGGACGGGACGCCATCGACCCGGAACGCACCAACGCCGACCGCGCCCTGCTCGTCAAGGTCCTGGAATCGCTCGACGGCATCCGGGACGAGCGGATGCGCCAGGCCGCCCGCATGCGCTTCATCGAGGAACAGCCCTACGCGGACATCGCGGCGGAGCTGTCCATCTCCGAAGAGCTGGCGCGCAAATGGATCCAACAGATCCGCAGCTATTTGCGCAGCGCCGTTCCCGATCACCGCGATCTGCTGGCGAAACCGCCGCCCGATACCCCCCAGGCGCGGCGCGCCACCAAACACGGCGTTCTGACCAGAACGCGCGCGCCCAAGGCCCCTCCGAAGGCCCCTTCGAAGGCCATGAAACCGGCGCTCTGACCAGCACCGCACGCCCGAGCGCGACCGATCCCACACCCATTCCCAATCCTGGCGACCTCCAACCCAAGGCGCCAACGACCGGAGCCATCCATGCCCGACCAGACCATGCCCGCCCCCGCCGTCCGGCCCGCCAACCGGAC
>NZ_WHOR01000369.1:0-4473 GCF_013340925.1 Azospirillum formosense | reverse complement strand
GTTAGGGAGGGGGCAACGGCAACACCCACCCCCACCAAACAACACACCAAGCCCGATTGAGGAGCAGACGATGGCTGAGTTCGTGACCGGCACCACCCGCGGCGGCGCCGCCTGGACGCCGAAATTCGTGGAAAGCGTCGACCAGAAGATGTGCATCGGCTGCGGCCGCTGCTTCAAGGTCTGCGGCCGCGACGTGCTGGAGCTGATCGGCATCACCGAGGACGGCGACATCGTCGACGCCTTCGACGACGAGGCCGAGAAGAAGGTCATGAGCGTCAAGAACGCCGGCAACTGCATCGGCTGCGAGAGCTGCGGCAAGGTCTGCTCCAAGAACTGCATCACCCACTTGCCCCAGGCGGCCTGACGGCCGCCGACCCTGTCTGACCACCCCCGGAGAACGGAGCCATGGGCATCCTGCACGCCGCCCCGCCGGGGGCGGGCGACACCACGCGGCTGTACCGTTGGCTGACCGACCGCCAAGGACGCTGCAACGTCTTCGACGCGCATCTGTTCGCCTGCATCCTGGCCCGCCGCTGGCCGGCGGGTCCGGGCGCGTTGGGACTGGACGACCGGGCGCTCGGCCAGCTTCTCGACCGCTACTTTCCCGGCGCCTTCACGGCCGGCCTTCCGGTGCCCGACAGCTCGCCCACCCCCTTGCCGCCGCTTCTCCGGAGCGAGGCGGACGACATCGCCGCCCTCCTGCTCGCCCACCGCACGCTGGGCATCGAGGAGGAGGAATGGCTGGCCACTCTCATCGCACGGGCGATGTTGGACGATGGTGAACTGTGGCGCGACCTCGGGCTGGCCGGCCCGAGCCATCTCGCGGCGCTGATGGAGCGCCATTTCGAATCGCTGGCTCTGCTGAACGCCACCGGCGCGCGCTGGAAGGCTTTTCTCTACCGCTTCCTCTGCGCCCGGGACGGGCTGATCCCCTGCGGCGCGCCGGTCTGCCGCGATTGCGGCGCGGAGGCCGTGTGCTTCGGGGCGGGTGACTGACCGGGTCCGATCCGTCTGTCACCCATCCCTTTCCCGGATTACTCGTCCCCCACGCCCTTCGCCAACGCGGCGATGACGCCGTAGCCGACCTGATCCTGCGGGTCGATCTCCACCAGTTTGGCAAGGATCGCCGTCGCCTCCTCCACCCGCTCGCTGCGCAGGGTGATGAAGGCCAGCGCCTTCAGGGTGAACAGGGTGAAGCGCGGCGGCCCTTCCTTCGTCCACTCCGTGCTGTCGGCGCGCAGGCTCCGCCAATCGCCGGGATAGCCGCCCTCGCGCGCCGCCGCGTCCAGCCCGATCATCGCTACGCGCTCCGCGTCCGCAAAGCGCTTGCGGTTGAAGTAGAATTTGTAGAGCGCGTAGAAGACCGGAAGGACGCGCGGACCCGTCCGGTGGGCCTCCCACAGCAGGGCCTCGCAAGCCGCGGCGTCGGGCCGGGCCTTCACGGCCTCCTGGAGCTTCTCATCGATGTGCTCGGGCACCTCGCCGAAGGCCATGCACCCGTTGGACATCCGCAGTTCGACCGGCCGCTCCATCACCCGTTCCCTTCCATTGTTGTGCGAAACCGTGCGCCCGACCGACAATTCTGTATGAGCCGCAAGCGGGCTTCGCAAAAGCCCATAAATAAATTGTGCGTCCTTTCGTCGCAGGATGTCATAAACCCGACAGGGGGCCGACCTGACAATTGTCGGGAAAGCATCAGCCCACCAATCTGACAATCCATAAAAATCAACAGCTTATGAATTGGCACACCGCTTGCTGTTTCACCGCCAAGATCGGTCGGCATGCCCGACGGAGCATTTGGAGGCGGCAGACATGGTGACCCTGACGGATGCGGCGGTGAACACCCTGGAGCGCGTGCTGGCGAAGTCCGGCGGCGCCGCGGCCGGCCTGCGCATCGCGGTGGCCGACGGCGGCTGCGCCGGCATGAAGTACCAGATGGGCCTGGAGGCCACGGCGGGCGACGAGGACGCCGTGCTCACCTTCGGCCCGGTGACGATCTTCGTCGATCCGACCAGCCAGCCCTTCCTGACCGGTGTGGTGGTCGATTTCGTCGAAGGGGTCGAGGGCGCGGGCTTCAAGTTCGACAACCCCAACGCCACGGGCAGCTGCGGCTGCGGCAAGTCCTTCTCGGCGGGTCCGGGGGGCAGCTGCTCCTCCGCGCCGTCGGCCGGCGGCTGCGGCACCGCCCACTAACCCCGAACACTCTCCCCCCACCCGGTAACGCGGGAAAGGCAAGGCGTCATGTGGAACTACACCGACAAGGTCAAGGAACACTTCTTCAACCCGAAGAACGCCGGCGCGCTGGATGAGGCGAACGCCGTGGGCGAGGTCGGGTCGATCACCTGCGGCGACGCCCTGAAGCTGATGATGAAGGTCAACCCCGACAGCCAGGTCATCGAGGACGCGAAGTTCCAGACCTTCGGCTGCGGCTCGGCCATCGCGTCCTCGTCGGCGCTGACGGAGATGATCATCGGCAAGACGGTGGACGAGGCGCTGGCCGTCACCAACCGCGACATCGCCGAGTATCTGGGCGGCCTGCCGCCGGAGAAGATGCACTGTTCGGTCATGGGCGCCGAGGCGCTCCGCGCCGCCATCGCCAACTTCAAGGGCGAGGAGTGGGTCGACGACCACGAGGAAGGCGAGCTGGTCTGCAAGTGCTTCGGCATCGACGTGGCGATGATCGAGCGCGCGGTGACCGTCAACAGCCTGACCACGCTGGAGGAGGTCACCCACTACACCAAGGCCGGCGGCTCCTGCCAGACCTGCCACGAGAAGATCGAGGAGGTGCTGGAGGCCGTGCTCGCCAAGACCGGCGCGCTGGCCCCGCCCAAGGCCCACGCCCCCGGCACGGTCGGGCTTGACGCCATCAAGCCGCTGGCCCCAAAGGCCGAGGCCGCCCCGGCGAAGCTCACGAACGTGCAACGCATGCAGAAGATCATGCTCGCCATCGAGGAGCTGCGCCCGCAGATCCAGCGCGACGGCGGCGACGTGGAGCTGGTGGACATCGACGGCAAGGACATCTACGTCCGGCTGTCCGGTGCCTGCTCCGGCTGTTCGCAGTCCGCCGGCACCATGATGGGCGTGCAGGCCAAGCTGGTCGAGGCGCTGGGCGAGTTCGTCCGCGTCAAGCCCGCCTCCCTCCTGCCGGTGGGGGCCTGAGCCATGACCGCGCAAGGCATTTACCTCGACAACAACGCCACCACCCGCGTCGATCCGGAGGTGCTGGCGGAGATGCTGCCGCTGTTCACCGAGCAGTTCGGCAACCCCTCCTCCATGCACGGCTTCGGCGCCGCGGTGGGCGGCAAGATCGAATGGGCGCGCAAGCAGGTGCAGGCGCTGCTCGGCGCCGCCCATGACAGCGAGATCGTCTTCACCTCCGGCGGCACGGAGAGCGACAACACCGCCATCCTGTCGGTGCTGGAGGCCTATCCGAAGAAGAAAAGCATCGTCACCAGCGTGGTCGAGCATCCCGCCGTCCTGGCGCTGTGCGACTATCTGGAGAAGAAGCGCGGCTACACCGTCCACCGCATCGGCGTGGACAACCGGGGCAACCTCGACCTCGACGCCTACAAGGCGGCGCTGGGGCCGGACGTCGCCATCGTCTCGATCATGTGGGCGAACAACGAGACCGGGACGATCTTCCCGATCGAGGAGCTGGCCCAGCTCGCCAAGGCGGCGGGAGCGGTGTTCCACACCGACGCGGTGCAGGCGGTCGGCAAGATCCCGATGACGCTCGCCACCAGCGCTGTGGACATGCTGTCGCTGTCCGGCCACAAGCTGCACGCGCCCAAGGGCATCGGCGCGCTCTACGTCAAGCGCGGCCTGCGCTTCCGCCCGATGCTGCGCGGCGGCCACCAGGAGCGCTCGCGCCGCGCCGGCACGGAGAACGCGCCGGGCATCGTCGGGCTGGGAGCGGCCGCACAGCTGGCCCTGCTGCACATGACCGATGAGAACACGCGGGTGAAGGCGCTGCGCGATAAGCTGGAGCAGGCCATCCTGGCCGCCGTCCCGAACTGCTTCGTCACCGGCAACCCGGCCAACCGCCTGCCCAACACCTGCAACGTCGCCTTCGAATACATCGAGGGCGAGGCGATCCTCCTGCTGCTAAACGAGGCCGGCATCGCCGCCTCGTCGGGGTCGGCCTGCACCTCCGGGTCGCTGGAGCCGAGCCACGTGATGCGGGCGATGGGCGTGCCCTACACCGCCGCCCACGGCGCCACCCGCTTCTCCCTGTCGCGCGAGACAACCGAGGAGGAGATCGACCGGGTGATCGCGGTGGTCCCCGGCATCATCGCGAAGCTGCGCTCGCTGTCGCCCTACTGGTCGCAGGCGGGCGCGCCGAAGGAGTTCGCACCCGTCTACTCGTAACCCCGGGATCGCAGGCCGGGCCGGGTCCGCGCCCCGGCAACCCGCCCGACGACACCCGCCGGGACGCGGACCCGGCCCGGCCTGCGATCTCGGTGTTACGAGTAG